>CABSQV010000001.1:0-160710 GCA_902479935.1 uncultured Streptococcus sp.
AAATCCAACTTGGAGGTGTTTTTATTTAATTCTCATTTACGGGGGTCAGTGCCTTTCTAAGGAATAGAGTTTTTGTGTTTCTTCTTAGTTTAGCTCTTCAAAGCGTTGTTTCATCGTTGGATTATTCTTCACGAGCTTCTTCACTGTTAAGTCTTCCGCTTTATTATTCGCTAAGCGTAAATTATTTTCAGAAGAAAGCAATGCCGCTTTTGTCTTCTCAAGACTCTTAATCGTCTTGTCGATTTCATCAATGGCCGATTGGAATTTCTTACTTGCAAGTTCATAGTTCCGCGCAAAGCCTTTTTTGAAAGTCTCAAGATCTTCTTCAAAGTGCGTAATATCGATATGTTGATCACGCATCAAGGCTAACTCTTGTTTATATTGCAATGAATTTAACGCTGCGTTACGTAGCAAGGTAATAATTGGAATAAAGAACTGTGGACGCACTACATACATTTTTGGATATTGGTAGGACACATCCACAATGCCTGTGTTATAAAGTTCATTATCTGCTTCTAGGAGACTGACCAGAATCGCATATTCACATTGCTTCTCATGACGGTCTTTATCCAACTCTTTGAAGAAGTGTTCGTTTTTCTTCTTCGTTGCTGTTTCGTCATTTTCGTTCTTCATTTCAAACATAATGGATAGAATTTCAATGCCATTCTCATCATATTCACGGTAAATATAGTCACCCTTGCTTCCCGTTTTGGCATCATTGTCCTTGCCAAATTCTGCGCGCGGGAATGCGGTCATGCGAAGACGATTAAATTCGATTTCGCAATGTTGTTCAAGGCTTTCTCCCACCATCTTCGTTGATTGTTTCGCCTTGAAATCTTTATAGAACGCAATGGCTTCGTCTTTTGCCTTCAACTCTAACTCGAATTGGTCTTTCTTTGAACGTAATTCCAATTCGTATTTTTCTTTTAGGGCCGTTTGTTGCACTTCTTGTTCTTTTTGTTGTAACTCTTTTTCTTGTTTCAATTCAAGAATCGTACGCTCTTTCGCGTGTAAATCTTCTTGGAATTTTTGTGACAATTCTACTTCTTTGAATTGGAGTTGTTGTTTTAATTGATCCAATTCTGCTTGTAGCGCACTAAATTCTTTCTCTTTTTGATGGAGTGCTTCTTGCACATTCTTTTCTTCTTTAACATCCGCATTCTTCAATGCTAATTCAAGCGAAAGAATCTTCTGTTCAAAGTTGGCACGTTCCTCATCATATAGACGCTTTTCTTGCTCTTTTGCGAGTGCCTTTTCCGTCTCAAATTGCTTCTTGGCAAATTCCAACTGCTTATGAACATCCTCTGCAAATTCCTTATTGCGTACTTGACTCACAATATCTGCATACGAGTTCTCATCAATCGTAAAGACCGTTTGGCAATGTGGACATTTAATTTCGTTCATCGAACCCCTCCTTTTTATTTCTATTTCATTCTATCACAATATCGAATTTGAGCACAGACCCAAAACAGTTCATTACCATATATGGTAATGAACTATTTTTTGCATGCAAAAACTCTCCGCGAATCACTTTCACGGAGAGTCTCACTTTACAATTATTATCCAATAAAGGCTTTGATTTGTTCCACACTTTGTGATGAATCACAAACCACACGCACTTCACCGCCACGAGCAACTAATAAACCAGGTACTGTTGGCATATTGTATTTCGCACGGAAAGCTGCTAAAGCTTCGTTAGCTCTGTCTTCTGAATTGATGAAGTACATTTCTTTTCCTAATGCTTCACGCACTTCGTTAATTTTTGGAGCGAAACGACGGCAGTATGGGCAAGTTGGACGTCCTACGAAAAGAACGACTTCCTTTCCTTCACCGATTAACGCTTCTACTTTCTCAGCAGTTGTTTCCACAAATTGGCTTACATCTTTTGCAAATTGTTCCATGATATCCCTCCGTTCATTTTCCTTCATTATGACAACGAAAAAAGAGTAGCGCAACAAATGTGCCTACTCTTTCTTATCTTTAGGATTGATTTCTTTATATTTTTTACGAATGTATAATAAGCGGCAAATAAACGCTCCTAACATCCCGAGTGCAATCCCGCCAATGACATTGTCAATAATCATCCCAATTCCAAATCCGATAGCAATCCCAATCACCATGATAAGATTCAATACGGACATTTCTCTAATTCTGTCTTTTGGATTTTGTTCTCTCATCGCTACCTCCTACTCAACGACGTTAATATGACACATCTTCATGGCGCTTAACGCGTTATCGTGTGACGCTGGCGTTACTCCTGCGCAGGCACTTGCAACGACATTCACTGGTACATTGACAAAATGCGCTTTAGCAAGAAGTGCATTACTAATCACACAAATATCTGTACAGATTCCAATGAGTGTAATGCTTTCTAAATCTCGCACTTCTTTTTGAATGAGTTCCATTAATTTTTCTGATCCAAATGTTGGTTTTTCAACGCCTTTTGCATGACGACTCTCTAAGGCTTTTTGGATTTGTGGATTTAACTCCCATCCTTTAGACCCTCTCACGCAGTGCACGACTGGCAAGTGACGTCCTTCCTCTGTTTGAAGATAGTCTTCACTATGAGTATCTAGTGTATAAAATACCTTTCCATCGAAATTTTCAATCACCTCAACGGCATGGTCGATAATGGCTACGGCTTCTTTTGAGCCAAGCACTCCATCGACAAAATCATTTTGCATATCCACTACAACTAAAGCTTTCATTGTTTTCCTCCTATTTATGTAAAAATGCTTTACGGAAACTAAAATAATACAATCCAACGAGAATATATCCAATTCCTACAGCGATGATTGTTGCTGCCCCAAAGGATTGAAATAGCTGGTATGAAACCGTGACGCCAATTCCAAAGAACAGCATGCTCGTAAAATAAAAGAGCACTTTCCAACGATCCTTAATCTGACCGCGCATCAATCGCCCAAGAACCACTCCAATATCGGTTAAATAGCCTGTAAAGTGAGATGTTCGTACGATAATTCCATGGTAGTAAATAAACATCCCATTTTGTGTTCCGACAACAAACGAGAAGAAATATAACCATTTCTCGTCGCGGACTCCAAACAGAAATAATAGAAGCATCATACTTCCGAACATCATTAATAATACTCCATACCGTTTTGTCGGTTCAAATTTTTTCTTCGAAAACAGAAATCCCGACAAGACGCCGCCACCAGAAAAACAGAGAATCATTCCTAGTAAATGGAGTATTGTCCCCCATTCTTCTTCATTGAAGGACAAAACAAATTGCGTAATATTTCCAGTAAAGTGCGTTGTTGGCGTGAAAAATAGTAATAGTGTGACAACATTGACCATTCCCGCTAACGTACTAAGAAGTGCAATCCAAACATCAAAATAAAAACGTTCTTGTTTCTCCATGAGCCCTACTTTCTAAGCCATAAACTATAATAAAGGATACCCCATATTGCGATATTCAATAGGAATGTCCACATAAAATAGTGTTTTCGCTTTTTATGGTTAAAAATCACTAACCCAAGAAGCCCACCAAAGCCTCCACCAAATAAACCAATCCCAAGCAAGGTTCTTTCCGGAACGCGCCACTTTTTCATGACGGCACAAAGCTTATCAAAGCCCATCAATACAAATAGCAGCCCATTCATTCCAAAAAAGTACATTGGAACGACGTTATTCTTTAAGTCTTCCACTACTTGGCAAACCTTTCTTCGAGGTCGCTCACTTCAAAAATATACTCTCCACCAGCGACAAGACACGGAACTCCCACCATTCCCTGTTCTTTACGCGGAGTAAATACTTCTTCATTATCTCGTAATCTCAAGAATTCTTTTAAATTTCTCATGCTCGCTGTAATATCCACTTCACGAGCGGTTACGCCCAGTCTTTCCATTGCCGCTTTAAACGGTGCTGTATCTGGACATAAACTACTAAAATAGAGTGTTTTTTCGTTCATTTCATTGCTCCTTTACTACTTTCCAATCGTTTGTTGGAGGGCTTGTCTTGCTAATTGGTCCGCACCCTTGTTTTCACTTTCAGGAATCCACTTTACAAATAATTGCGGGAAGTGTTTCACCTTCTTTTGAATTTCCTTTAAAACGATTCGATTCGCTTCTTTTTTCGTATAATTTTTTTCAATCGCATCAGCGGTCACCTTGGAATCAGTATGCATGAAGATCAGTTCTTCCTGAACCCCTTCCTCTAATAACCAGCCCAATGCCCAGTCGATAGCTGTGAATTCCGCTAAATGATTATCCATTTTTTCTTCCACAGAAATCTTAAACGGCTTCTGTTCTCCATCCTTTAGTACGAGGACTCCCAATCCTACGTCTCCTGGATTTCCATTCACGGCCGCGTCCGTATAGACTTTAATCATTTCCGACGACGACCACATGCGTCGCCTGAACGCCATGTGCTCCTCTTGTAATTTCAAAAGTCACCTGTTGGCCTTCTATCAACGACTTGAATCCTTCTTGTGCAATTCCTGTGAAATGCACAAAAATATCTTCATCCGATGTTGAATTTCGGATAAACCCATACCCTTTTTCGTTGTTAAACCATTTTACAATTCCACTTTCCATGTGAACTCCCCCTTTAATGTACCTTTATTATACTGTGTTTTCTCTTATTACACCGAAACTATGCCTTCAATGTACGAATAAATGTCTCATCATTCTCGTACAAGCTTAATAATAAATTCTCTCGTTGTAGCTGTTCCTCTATCCATTCCGCACCATCACTGAAATAACGGTCTATAAATGGACTAACGCGAAGAAAATCTGATTGCGCCTTTTGCAATAACAGTTCTTTCATCTCTTCTTCCAAAGCGTTTTGCGTATCAATCAGTCGTTCAATTTCCACAAATACTGGATGATCATAGACCGAAACCACTTCTGATTGATCGACTTCGACCACCTTTTCGCTAAACGCATCATAGTATCGAATCTTTGAAGTCTTCCCATCCGTTAACCAACATTCTATTAAGAACCCTTTCCAAAACAGTTGTGTCAAAGGGCTCATCAAAAACGCTTCGATAACGGTCCATTTCAATGGTGTTTGCATCAACATCAAGGTTGTTGCCATATAGTCATTCTGCTCTTCGGTTAATGGCTCGTCTTTTTTCAAGCGAGCACTTAATTGTTGAAGCTTCTTGACTTCTTCCTGATTGAAACGATTCTTTTCCTTCTCACAGAGCAGTGTACACTCTAGAACCTTATCCATTCCTAGTGCAGCAATCACATCATCGTGAATGAGCCAAGCCTCTACTTGTTTAAATTGCTCATTTTGAATCGCCACTTTGATTTTCCACAACCAATAACTGGCTTCTGTTGGGAATTCCAATTGATCTTCTTCCATATAAAAGTTAAGGTCATCCCACCGATTGGCTTTTTCTAACAATTGGAAAAACTCTTCAATCTCATCGATATACTCATTCTTCTGTACTTTCTCTTCGAAGACATCAATAGCATTCTCTACAAACGTTTCAAATTCTTCTTCTGAAAGTACTTCTAGTTGTTTCTTTTCCTCGCTCATACACGTCTCCCCTGTCTTATACCTTTCTATTATACTTTAAAGGCGGTCAATTAGAAAGCACACAAATAAAAAAGGCTCATGACAATTCGCCATGAACCTAACCTTTATTCTTCCTCTAGTGGTAAAAATTCTACAATATCTTTGAAATTAACAACCGTTCGCGATTCGCAAATATCTTTCATGCAAGTATTAGAAGCATTCCAGTCAATCACAACGATGGCACTATTCGCCAATAATTTATAGATGATTCCAATCATTTCTTGTTCTCTAAAAGTAAATCGAATGCGATTGCCGACTTCCGGACGAATCGATTCTTTTACCTGTAAAATAATACGAACTCCTTCATCATAGGAGACCCCTAACAAATGCGCAATTCTCGATTTGCTCGTCCCTTTTCGAAGTTCCGTTTCCACAGTACTCTTGACATCTTTCGTGACACGTTTCGCCATTGCTTTCGCCTCTTTTCACGCCTGGCCAAAATCCTACACTACACACTCATCAAATTTATTATATCACAATTTGTACCCTCTGTGGGCTAAAATAACTAATTTTCTGATTTAAAGGCTTTTCTTTTATGAAAAAATGACGTCTTTCATAAATAAAATTTGCTTTTAGGCGGCTTTTTCAGGAACTTTTGCTCATTCGTAAACATATATTTGTAAAACGCATACATTTCCACTATACTTTAGATGTAATGAATGGAGGGATTTTGATGTTAGACCAATCAATCACGATTTTAAAATATGAGTACCATATTGCACCGGGAAGTTATTTCCACGTGGAGACACCTTGGGTAAAAGATGTTAGTGAGATTAAAACGGTCATCATTGATCAAGATAATGTTTTTACGAAGATGTTGAGTATTTACCCGAATAACTTTGTAATGTTTTTAGAGCAATTCCCTGAATATAGTATTTATCGGACAAATGTTCCGCTAGAACTTATTCCAACCAGCGATTCATACCGCGTTTGTTTCGATCAAGCGTGATTACAACTGCAAAAAAGCAGAACTTGGACAATCTTATTTCTCTGCGTCCGAGTTCTGCTTTTTCTTTTATTCTTCTATTGGTGCGAGTAAGCGGAGTCCGTTTAAGAGTACTAGAATCGTACTTCCTTCATGTAACATAACTCCCCAGCCGATGTTCGTTAATCCGAAGAAATTAAGGATTAAGAGCATCACAACGATTGACATCGCAAAAATCATATTTTCTAAAATCACACGATGTAATTTCTTACTAATCTTATGCGCTGAAACGAGTTTTTGTAAGTCGTTTTTCATGATGACGATATCACTTGTTTCAATCGCAATATCTGTCCCATTTCCCATCGCAATACCGACGTCTGCTGTCGCAAGAGCTGGCGCATCATTCACGCCGTCCCCTACCATCGCTGTTAATCCATAACGTTCTTTTTGAGACTGAATCTTTTCTAATTTTTCTTCAGGCAATACATTCGCGACAACTTCTTGTACTCCAAGCTTCATACCAATCATTTCAGCAGTTTCTCTTGAATCCCCTGTAATCATTGTTGTATGCACCTGTTGACTCTTGAAGTAATCGAGTACCGCTTTTGAAGCTTCATTTGGAAGGTCCATAAATGCCATCAAACCAACAATTCTATTATTTTTTACAACCGTCACAACTGTCTTACCTTCGCTTGCCCATTCTTGCATACGAGAAGCAACTTCATTAGAGCGGTCAACTGTATCCATCGGTTTAATAATATGGATTTCTTCGTTACGAATGATGCTTCGAACACCTTGTCCTACAAGCACTTCCACTTCGATTTCTTCTTCAAGAAGTGTCCAGTCGCTGAATCTTTGAACAACTGCTTGCGCCAGTGGGTGTGTCGATTGTTTTTCCATCGCAACCACTGCTGGAATGATTGTTTCATCTTCAAACCAGTAATCCGTTAACTCTGGAGTTCCTTTTGTTAAAGTACCTGTTTTATCAAAGGAAATCACGCGTAAGTCTTGCAATTGAGAGATGGCTGCTCCACCTTTTGCTAAAATTCCCATTTTAGATAAACGAGACATCGCTGCTAAAGTTGCTGGAACGGCACTTGCTGCTAAGGCACATGGGGATACCCCGATAAGGTAAACCATTCCACGGTAAAGTGTTGTATTTAAATCCCATCCCATTAAGAAATATCCAAATAATAGGAAGATTGGCCAAAGGATTAAAACGGCATTTACATAAATTGGTTCGATTTTTTGAATAAAGGTCGCTTGCTTGTTCATTGAACCTTGAGCATTTTCCACAACCTTCATAATTTTCGCAAAGACCGTATCCGTACTTTCTGCAGTTACTCGCATTTCGATACGGCTTGATAAGTTCACTGTACTCGCGAACACTTCATCTCCCTCACCTTTTGAACGAGGCATGCTTTCACCGGTAATGGTCGCTTCGTCAATCGATGTTAATCCTTTTGTGATGACTCCATCGATTGGCACTTGATCGCCAAGCAACACTTCTAAAGTATCTCCAACTTTTAAGCTAGCCACTTCAACGACAACCACTTCTCCATTTTCTTGAATAAGACGCGCTTGCGTTGGATTCATTTGTAATAACGCTGTAAGTGACTTACGGCTTTTCTCTTCAACGTAGTCTTCAAGGAAGTGTGCTCCAGCGAAGATTAAAATTAATAACGCTCCTTCTTCTGCATTTCCAATTAACACTGCTCCAACTGCCGCAAGTGTCATTAAAATATGCACATTCGGTTGGAATTTCCCTTTCTTTTTGGTTTTTTCAATCGTATCTTCAACACCTTCCATCGTTACATGGTAACCTGAAAGGATGACAGTTAGAATGAATAGAATATTCGCAATCCCGTTCCCCATATATTGAAGAACCATCCCGATAATGTAAAGGACTAGTCCTGCAATATAAAAGATAACTGCTTTACTATCATCGTGGTTGTGACCTTGACGATCTCCATGTTCATGATGATGCTCATGCTCGTGGTCTTCATGATGTAAGTAATGATCTTGGCATGTTTCTCCTTCATGAGTTTCTTCTTTATTCAATAAGTGTTCAAATTTATGTTTTAGGTTATGTGTTAGCTCTTTGAAATCCATTATATCTCTCCTCACTATTTCTTGTTAATCACATAATACATGAATGAACGTTCATATGTCAAGAGATATCTTAAAATTATTCTAAATTATTTTTACATAAAAAAAGAGACTGGCCGAAGCCAATCTCTTTTGGTGTTTCTATTAACGACGACGTTCTTGGATACGTGCTGCTTTACCACGTAAGTTACGTAGGTAGTATAATTTAGCACGACGAACTTTACCGTAACGAACTACTTCGATTTGTGCTACACGTGGAGTGTGTAATGGGAATGTACGTTCCACACCAACACCGTTAGAAACTTTACGTACTGTGTAAGTTTCGCTGATGCCAGCACCACGACGTTTGATAACAACGCCTTCGAAGATTTGGATACGTTCGCGAGTTCCTTCAACAACCTTAGCGTGAACACGTACAGTGTCACCAGGACGGAATGAAGGAATATCTGAACGTAATTGTTCTTGAGTTAATTCTTCGATTAATTTGCTCATGTTTTTTTCTCCTTCCAACAAACATTCATGACTTGGCCGCTTGTCCAATCAGCGGAATATCGTTATCTCTGAGTGAAGTCTCACTCACTCGAAATATACTATCATACTTGCCTATCAAATGCAAGCAAGTTTATCAATTTTTTTGACGATTTTTCTCCATAGAAAAACTACGAAGAATGCTCTTCACAGCAGTGCTCGCTTGCTAAGTTATAGAGCTCTAACACATGGTGATCTTCAAGCGAATACCACACGTGTTTTCCGACTTTTTCAGCCTTCACGATGTGATGCGCACGCAGTTTTTTTAACTGATGGGAAATCGCAGACTGCTCCATACCAGTACAGTTCATTAAGTCTTCTACACATAATGGTTCGCGCTGTGTCAATAGCGTAATAATATTCAGTCTTGTTGTATCCCCAAGTAACTTGAAGAGCTGCACCATTTCACTACGCCCTTCGTCCTTAGACAACAGTGCTTGAAATGCTTTAATTTCTTCTGCATTTAGATGTTCCGTCATCTAGCATCCCTCTTCCTCTTTCACTTCTTGTAGTAACTTTGCTTCTTCTTTTGAGAGTTCATACTTTTCTAGTAAATCTGGTCTTCTTAAATACGTCTTACGAAGTGATTCTTTCATTTGCCACTCTGCAATCTTTGCGTGATTCCCGCTAAAAAGAACTTCTGGAACTTCCATTCCTTTATATTCTCTAGGACGTGTATATTGTGGGTGTTCCAGTAATCCTGTCGAATGCGAATCTCCAACAGCAGACGCATCATTTCCTAATACATCTGGCAAGAGTCGCACTGTGGCGTCAATCATTACCGTTGCCGCTAATTCCCCACCAGTTAATACAAAGTCTCCAATCGAATATTCATCCGTGACAAGCGTACGAATGCGTTCGTCATAACCTTCATAGTGACCACAAATAAATACCAAATGTTCTTCCTTTGACAACTCTTCGGCATCCTTTTGCGTAAATGTCTTCCCAGCTGGATCCATTAAAATCACACGTGGCGTCGTTTCAGGAGAACGCTCACGAATCGACGCAAGCGCCAAATCAATCGGTTCCACCTTAAGAAGCATCCCAGCTCCACCACCGAATGGATAATCATCGACATGATTATGTTTATTGTTTGAAAACTGACGAAAATCCGTTGTCTCAAATTCAATTTTTCCTGCTTCGATAGCCTTTCCGATAATCGATTGCGTCATCGGACCTTGCACCATTTCAGGGAATAATGTTAATACATCAATTTTCATTTTAATCGATCAACCCTTCCAATAAATGGATATAAGCTTTCTTTTCTTCTTTATCGACTTTATAAACGACTGGTTCAATAAATGGAATTAAGAGTTCTTTCTTTCCTTTTTGTTTTACCACCCAGACATCATTTGACCCTGGCGAAAGAATTTCAGTGACTTTCCCAAGCACTTCCCCTTCATCTGTCACGATTTCAAGCCCAATAATTTCATGGTAGTAAAACTCGTCGTCTTCGAGTTCTGTCAATTGCTCCTCGGCTACCTTAAGGAGACATTCTTTGTATTTTTCAACATCTTCGATACGGTTCATTCCTTCGAATGTTAACAAATCAAAGTTTTTATGACGACGATGACTTGCCACTGTCACAAATGTAAGGAACTCTCCATCTTTAAAAATGGCTAATTCCGTTCCTTTTTTATAACGTTCTTCAGCAAAGTCTGTCGTTGAAATCACACGAACTTCCCCACGAAGCCCTTGTGTATTTACGATTTTTCCTACTTTATAAAAAGTTGTCATTCCATCTCCTCCTTAAAAGAGTCGTTCTACAATAATCTTAAGCGTCTCATCCGTCACTTCAATATCGTAATCGTCAATACATTGACCAAGGATGCAATAGTTTTTATCACGGTTATGCGATCCCATCAGAGAGCTATACATCGAATCTAATTCTAAGTGTTTTTCCACAGATAATCCTGCTTCTAATAAATCTAAGTCTTTCGGTAATTTTGTATACGGCGCTGTACACGTAATCGTTGCTTTTTCATGCGGTACATACACGACATGCGCTGTTACATCATACAATTCATGGTACAAATAATAATCGACCATTTCTTTCACGATACGTTTCACAAAATCCTTTTCTGTTGTCATTATCCCTCAGCCTTTCTTTCTTTTATATCTTGACGAATTCCTTCAAAAATTTCAAAAATTGGTACGAGAACTGCTCCAACGAATCCTCCCGCGAATCCATTGTTATAAAGGTTTAATCCACCATGCATTACAACCACGTGACTCACAAGCGTAATGTGTACAAACCCTGCAATCACCCCAGCAAGCGGTCCATAATATCCGCTCACCGGTGCTAGTGTCGTTCCGAAAATCGCAGCCACAAGCGCACTCGTACTTGCCACGTCAACTCCTGTTAAGTAGCAGCCGATCATAATCCCTACTAGCACAGGAACCGTATTTTTCACTTGATTCCCGAAGGCTCCAAAACTCATCGCGCCGATAATACTACCGACAATCGGTCCATTGAGTTGCTCACCATTAATCATCACATAACCTAATAGGATGAGCCCCATAATACTCATATTGAATGTCACTGTAGCCAAGTTTGTCATCTCTACGAAGTCACTTGGCAGACGTCCTGATAGTTTCAAGAGTAATTTAAAGTGATATTTTTCTTTCTTTTTAAAATGAAGATAGAAACTTGTCGCAAGTAGAATCACACAAAGTCCAATTAAGATTCCATATAAAATCAGCGGACTTTCTGTATTCGCAAGCGTCTTTGTTTCTACTTCGATTTCAAATGCATTTAGAAATCCTAGAACGACCATCCCAACAATCCCAGCTGTAAACCCAACGTTATACAAGCTGAAACCTTGATGGAACCCTAAATACTGCGTTGATAATTGTGGCAAGATAAATCCAATAAAGATTCCAAGCGCATACGCCACAAGAATGCTCCAACCACTTGGCAAGACTCCTCCAAATGCAAGGAAAGAAACAAGTGGTCCTAACGCCGAACCAAACAATCCAACAATCACATAATTTCGATAGTTTTGCTTTGTGACTTTCGCATAAATCCATACGCCTAGCATAAATGGAATACTGTTAAAAAGGTTTTTCCCGAAGAAGGAGAATCCTGCAAGCATCCCCAAACTCCCAATAACCGTTCCATTAACAGGAATTTCTAATTTCTTATAGCTATAAATATTAATCAGAAGCATAATAGCCACATTTAATAGCGTGCTTCCAACAGACGCAATTTGCATATAATCCGTAAACAACTGACTTGGCGAAATTAAAATCGTAATCATTCCATCAAGTAACAATTGTGGTGATTCAAGACAAAATGCAAGTAGCATCAAAATAGCGGATAGGCCAAATAAATAATAATATTGTCGATTCATTTGTTCTTTTAATATCGGCTTTTTCTTCATAAGGTCTTCCCTTCAACTATAATTTTACTCACTTATCATACCAAACTCACGAAAAACAATCAAAAACCCAAGTACTAACAACAATAAAAGAACACTCATTATACCGTATACAGTATAACGAGTGATACCTTATACGGTATCACCCACCTTTTCTGCCCCTCTACCTCAACGCAGAAATCCATATACTGTAGCACTAACAATTTTAAGCACCTCACTCAAAGCACACACCTTTTTCTGCCCCTCCCCCGGTGAAGCCTTGCAGAAATCCAACTTTTTTATAGTACCAACGATTACAAGGCGCTCCATTCCCAGCACACAGCCTCTTCTGTCTCTTCCCCCGGTGAAGCCTTGTAGAAATCCAAACTTTCTTATAACTACAAAACGATGACGGAGAATCTTACGGATTTTATACTCACTGTAATGGGGAATCGCATTAAATGCGAATTAGAAGGAGTTAGAAAGAATTCCTTACTCCTTCTTTGAGGCTTTAAAGGCGAGAGACGCTAGACTCGAGCCGGTGCCCTTTTACAGTGAGTATAAATTAATCCGTAAGGATTCGAAGTCATCGTTTTATTAATATTTTATAGCACAAAAAAGCCTTGGATTTCTCCAAGGCTTCGTCCTATTAATCTAGGTTCTCAATACTAAGACGCACACGTTTTGGTCCGCGAGTACGAACACTATAAGTAATCGTACGGATTGCGCGAGCCACACGTCCTTGTTTACCAATCACACGACCGATATCTTGAGGATTCACGCGTAAAGTATATTCCATGAATTCATCTGATTCAGAGATGTCAATACGAACATCATCAGGGAATTCAACTAATGGTTTAACCATTGACAATACTAATTCACTAATCTCAGGCATTCTTTTCACCTCTCCATCGAATTGTCGACTTTATAGAAATTACTTAGAAAACTTAGATTCGTGGAATTTCTTCATGATACCTTGTTGTGATAACAAGTTACGAACTGTATCAGAAGGTTGCGCACCGTTTGCTAACCATTGTAATGCTAATTCTTCATTGATTGAAACTTCAGCTGGGTTTAATAGTGGGTTGTATGTTCCGATTGTTTCGATGAAACGACCATCACGTGGTGAACGTGAATCAGCTACAACTACACGGTAGAAAGGACTTTTCTTAGAACCCATACGTTTTAAACGAATTTTAACTGCCATTATTTACACCTCCATGTATTAATCTCACAGTTACATAGTTTAGCAGATGAAAAGATGCTTGTAAAGTATTTTCTCTTTACACCTTTAACTTTTTTAGCAAAAAACGCTCTAAACCCTACTCCCACTAATAATAAATAGTATTTTTCATCCGTTTTTGATATAATGAACAAAAATATGTTTAAATGAAAAGAGTTGAACTTATGTCAGAACAGAACCAAACTCCAGATTGGCGCGAGGCTCTACTTTCTATTTGGAACAAACCGATTCTTAAAAATATGCGTTTTATTTTTAACATTGCTTATTCAGTCCTTAAAAATATCTTCGTAATCGCTATTCTAGCATTAATGCTCATTGGTGTATTCGGAGGCGGGATTGGACTTGGATATTTTGCAAGTTTGACATCCAATGAAGAACCACTCACTCAAGAACAAATGAGTGACGCCATCGGAAATCTCAACTTAATCTCGAGTTTCTACTATCAAGACGGGACGAAGATTTCAGATGTAAATACTGATGAATTACGTATCGTAAAACCTTTATCAGAAATTTCGCAATATGTAAAAGATGGAATCATCGCTACAGAAGATAGTTCATTCTATGATCATAACGGGATTGTTCCTAAGGCTCTTATCCGTGCCCTCTTACAAGAAGTTGCTTCTTCTGATTCAGGCGCAACGGGTGGATCTACGTTAACACAACAATTAATTAAGCAACAGATTTTAACAAGCGAAGTCACTTTCAAACGTAAAGCGAACGAAATTCTATACGCACTACGTCTTGAAAAACACTTTACGAAAGACCAAATCTTAGAAGCTTATTTAAACGTTTCTCCGTTTGGACGTAATCATAACGGATTAAATATTGCTGGTATTGAAGAAGCCGCTCAAGGTGTCTTCGGGGTTTCCGCAAAGGACTTATCACTGCCACAAGCAGCGTATCTTGTCGGGATGCCTCAAAACCCAATTGTTTACACGCCTTATACAAACATCGCAACGATGAAAGAAGACGTATCTGCTGGTGTAGAACGTATGAAAACTGTTCTCTTCAGTATGTATCGTGAAAATAAAATTACTAAAGAACAATACGAAGAAGCTCTAGCGTATGACATTACGAAGGACTTCCTTCCTCCAAAAGAGCTTGCTTCAAACCGTCAATCATACTTATATCAAGCTGTGCATCGTGAGGCCGTTAAAGTCTTAATGACAAAAGCGGCTGAGAAAAACAAATTGACGTATAACGATGTTAAAAACGACTCAGAAT
Organism: uncultured Streptococcus sp.; assembly: GCA_902479935.1. Classification (GTDB taxonomy): domain Bacteria; phylum Bacillota; class Bacilli; order Lactobacillales; family Aerococcaceae; genus Granulicatella. Next base: position 14,933 of record CABSQV010000001.1, read on the forward strand.
TATATAGTAAATACTATGACGAAGCTGAGCGTGAATTAAGTTCTTCTGGTTACCGTGTCACTTCAACCGTTGACCAAAAAGTATACGATGCAATGCAAAAAGCCATTGCTGAAAACGGGGACTTAATTGGGCCAACGTATAACACTCAATATGTTGATCAAAGTACTGGTGAAACGAAATCTCAAAAAGAGCCAGCTCAAAATGGTGCTGTATTAATCGAAAACAAAACAGGTCGTATTCTTGGTTTCGTCGCAGGTCGTGACTTTGAAGCCAACCAAGTGGACCACGCGTTTTCAACACACCGCTCTCCTGGTTCAACCATCAAGCCAATCTTGGTATATGCACCAGCGATTGAAAACAACTTGATTTACCCAGCAAGTGTCGTTCCGGATACGAAGATTAGTATCGCACAAGGAAACGGAACTTACTGGCAACCAACCAACTATGGTAACTCTATTACGAACCAATTCTTAACGGTTCGTTACGCATTGTTCAAATCATTAAATAACCCAGTAATTAAGATTTACCAAGCAATGCTTCAAAAAGGCATTAACGCTGGTGAATACTTGAAGAAAATGGGTATCACTGAAGGTATCGGTGAAGATGAATATCAAAATATCGCCCTTTCAATCGGTGGTACGAGAACAGGTCCTTCTGTAAGAGAACAAACAAGTGCCTTCTCTACACTGGCAAACGGCGGTGAACACCACGAATCATACTTAATCGAAAAGATTGAAGACTCTCGTGGAAATGTGATTTACCAACACGAAGATAAAGCAGAGCGCGTCTTCTCAGATGCTACAGCGTTCTTGACAACAAACATGTTACAAGATATCGCAAGCTCTACAATCTTCTACAATATTAAAGGAAATATGGGATTCAGTTCTGATTTAGCTGGTAAAACAGGTACTTCAGAAAACGAGATTGATAACTGGTTTGTGGCTTATACACCAACAATTACTCTCGGTTCATGGATTGGATATGACAACTTCTATAACGCTCGATACGCGATTACTGGTGGCGACGGATACGGCGAACCAACGATGCGTAGTCAACGTCAATGGACGAACTTAATGAGAGCTGCATACGAAGCGAACCCTGAATTGATTGGTAAGGAAACAAGCTTTACGCAACCAGACTCTGTATATCGTGATTCTGTTGTATCAACAACTGGTACAAAAGCAGGTTCATTCAAAGGAGAAAATGGTGGTACTTACTCAATTGGTGGTTCAATGACAACAGATTGGTTCAAGAAGGACTTCCCTCCTATGAATCCAAGATATGACTTTATGGTGGGTGCAACCCCAGAAGAATTAAGTCGATTCTGGAATAAATCTTCATCTTCTAGCGATAAGAAGAAAGAAGAGAAGAAGGAAGAAAAGAAACCTGATACGACTCAGTCTCCTACAACTCAAGCACCTTCAAGCCAAGCTCCTGCAACAACGCAGGCACATTAACCGTAAACAAACAAAAGGCTGGACAGATGTCCAGCCTTTTTGATTGCTTCTATTTAATATAGGAAGAAAGTAAAACAGCCTATCGAAATTCCGATAGGCTGTTTGCTTAACTTTATTTAGTTGTGTGTCGTAACTCAATCTTGTAAGGTAATGTAATTTCAGATTCGACAATCTCTTCTTTGTTCATAATCTTCGTCAATAGACGCATTGCTACGGCACCGATATCATATAAAGGTGGTGCAATTGTTGAAAGAATTGGACGAGTCATCTTCGTTAATTTAGAGTTATTGCTTGAGATGATTTCGAATTTCTCAGGAACTTTAATTCCTAAGTCGATTAATCCATTTAATAATCCTACAGAAGTTTCGTCATCTGTTACGATTGCAGCTGTAACGCCTGCTTTATGAATACGTTCCGCTACTGATTCACCAGCGTGATATGTCAATGGCACTTCGTATACTAATTTAGGATCAAATTTAATACCTGCTTTATCTAAAGCCGCTTTATATCCTTCTAAACGGAAATCTACAGAAGCTACATTCTTCAACGCAGCTGTTACGAAAGCCACTTTCTTATGTCCATTTTCAATTAATGTTTCAACGGCTTCTTGAGTTGCTTCTTTAAAGTCAATATTTACAGACGCAATTTCATGTTCCGCATCCATTGTTCCTGCTAAAACGATAGGTGTTTTAGAGCGGATAATTTCAGTGCGTAATTCAGGTGTTAAATGGTTCCCCATATATAAAATACCATCTACTTGTTTTGACAATAATGTGTTTAACACTTGAATTTCTTTATGATTATTTTGGTCTGAGTTCGCTAGAATAATGTTATATTTATACATTGTCGCAATGTCATCAATCCCACGCGCTAAGCTCGCAAAGTAAAGGTTTGTGACATCTGGAATGATGACTCCAACAGTCGTAGTTTTCTTACTTGCAAGTCCGCGAGCAACGGCATTTGGACGATAATCTAATTCATCAATAACATCTAGTACTCTCTTACGAGTCGCTGGTTTTACGTTTGGGTTCCCGTTTACTACACGTGATACTGTAGCCATGGATACATTTGCTTCACGAGCAACGTCATAAATCGTAATTGTTTGCTTTTCCATCTACAAATCTCCTTTGTGCATCTTTTCATCTAATCATAGGGTAGCACTTTCATAAATCTTTTGCAAGCGTTTCACAACAATTTTCATATAATTTTTGAAACTATTTACATTATTGATGTAATAATATGCTACAATAGATTCAAGGAGATGAAATTATGAAACTAAACCCTACTTTTTTGCAATTGGAAAATGAAATGAACGAAAAACAAAATCCGATTGTTTTTATCCAAAACCCAGAGACCATTCGTCTTTTGACAAAATTCTCAACAGAACCACATGAACGAATTGTAGCTCTCGTATATACACCAGGCGCTACTCCGCTACTCTTCGTTCCAGCATTAGAACATCAAGTCGCTCAAAAAGCTGAGCCCGGCTTTATCGTGAAGAGTTATCAAGACCATGAAGATGGTTGGAAACTTTTATCAGATGCCATTAAGGAACACTTCCCACCGCAAGTGAACTTTGCAGTAGAAAAAGTGGACTTCTCACTCTTTGCAGCTGAACAATTGCAAAAGCACTTCCCTGGTATTCAGTTCTCAGTGGACTTAACGCCAGTGGTTCAACAACTTCGTCTCGTAAAAGACGCAGAAGCTGTTGATAAACTCGTCTACTCAGGAACCTTTGCCGACAAAGCGATTGAAATCGGAAAGAAAGCTTTGAAAGTTGGCATTACAGAACGCGAAGTCGTTGCCATTATCGAATTCGAAATGAAAAAACTAGGTGTCTCTCAAATGAGCTTTGATACAATGGTGCTCTTTGGAGACCACGCTGCGGATCCTCATGGCGAACCTGGAGACCGTACCCTTAAAGAAAACGAATGGGTCCTCTTTGACCTAGGAACGATGGTCGATGGTTACGCAAGTGACATTACTCGTACGGTCTTCTTCGGAAATGACAGCGCGAAAGATCCACGTCATCAAGAAATCTACGATATCGTACAAAAAGCGCACGATACAGCTATTGCAGCAGTGAAACCTGGCATGAAAGCAAGCGAAATTGATAAGATTGCTCGCGATATTATCACAGAAGCTGGATACGGTGAATACTTCATCCACCGCCTTGGACACGGAATTGGACAAAGCGTTCATGAGTTCCCTTCGATTATGGAAGGAAACGATATGGAACTAGTTGAAGGGATGTGCTTCTCTGTTGAACCTGGTGTGTATATTTCAGGGGACTACGGCGTACGTATCGAAGACTGCCTAGCCGTTACAAAAGACGGCGCAAAACTCTTCACAGCCGTTAAATACGACTTCTAATCCAAAAGAAAAAGCCTGGGGAATTCCCCAGGCTTTCATTGTTTAACATTCAGATTAAGCTTCTGCTTTAACTTCTTCAGCTTTTTCTTTAACGTCTTCTGCTAATTCAGCAACAACTTCTGCTGATTCTTCTTTTCCTTTAGAAAAGTTTCCTTTAACTTTTTCAACTGTTTCGTTGAATTGACCTTTTAAGTTTTCAGTTTGAACTGCAACTTGGTCTTTTAAGTTAGCTGCTTGTTTAGAAACTTGTTCTTTTAAGTGTCCAGCTTGTTCTTTTAAGTTAATACGAATATCTTGCGTTGAAGTTTTAGCTACTTCTGCGAATTCTACACCTTTTGCACGTGCGATTTCACCGTATTCTGATAATTGTTCTTTGTAGCGATCTGCTTCTCTCGCTAAGTCTTCACGTAATTCTTTACCTGATTTTGGTGCAAATAATAAAGCTGTTACTGCTGCTGCAGATGCTCCGATAAATGCTCCTAATAAAAATCCACCTGATTTACTCATGTTCAACACTCCGTTTCGTTATTTTACTTTTTTCTTCTTTGAAAGAATTGTTCTTCCAAAATTAAATGCCGCAACTGCACGACTTGTTTTTGAAAGCTTCACTGCTTTTGTTGCTAGATTACGAGAAGATGTATTTACATCTGAAATCGTCACACCTAAATCGCCTGCCGCTGTAAACAACGGATTTGTCGCTTTAAGTTTGCCGTTCACGTCATCTACGAGTACATTTGCTTTATTTAATAACCCTTCAACTTCAATTGAAAGACTATCAACATCTTTTGTAATGACTTCTAATGAATGATTCACATTATCAACGGTTTTATTTAATCTTGATAAAATCGGTGATACTTTGACAATTACAAAAACCACTAATGCTAATAAAGCACATGCAGCAATTAATGCAGCAATCTCAACACCTGTCATTGAGCCATTCCTCCAATCTTTAAGTATAATTTAATGATAACACTTTCTTCTGAAAAATACCATCATATTATTTCTTAAATTGCCTATGCTTTCAATCATTTTTTACATATGTTACACTTATTTTATTACTAATAAAGGGTGACAATTATGCACAATGTCTTATGGATAGATTCCATCACAAATTTCTTTACGAATTACTGGAATTCCTTTGATTGGGAATCCATTTTATCAAATGTTTTTACGAAGTTATTATCATTAATCCTACTATTTCTAGTTTTCTACTTTGGAAAGAAATTTTTACATTATCTATTTAAGAAAACGATTCTTTCCTCTGTGAAAGTCGTTCGTCAAAGTGAAAATAGACAAAAGACGATCGTGAAGCTCTTAGAAAATATGCTCGATTATATCCTATACTTCATTTTAATTTACTGGATTCTTTCGATTATCGGTGTTCCAATTTCTAGCTTACTTGCTGGTGCTGGAATCGCTGGTGTTGCCCTTGGTCTTGGTGCGCAAGGTTTCCTATCAGATGTGATTAATGGTCTCTTCATCCTACTCGAACGCCAATTCGAGGTTGGAGACGCGGTTCTTATTAACAACATCTCTGGAACCATCGCTAGCGTCGGCGTCCGTACTACACAAGTTCGCGGTTATGACGGAACTCTTCATTACATTCCAAACCGCAATATCACTGTTGTAAGTAACCAATCTCGTGGAAATATGCGTGCTTTAATCGAATTACCTTTAAATAGCAACGTGGATTTAAAATCTGTATACTCAGTCATTGAAGAAATTAATAACCAATATACACGAACCGACGAAGCTCTAACCGCTCCGCCAAAAATCGTTGGACCACAAACCAAACCAAATGGTCAATTTGTATTCACCATCGCTCTAATGACAAAAAACGGTTTGCAACATGCAACCTACCAACGCTATTTAACACTTTATCAAGAAGCACTGCTAAAACAAGGCATCGACCTCTCATCACCAGTCATCCCATATTCAACCAACTAAAAAAGAAGGCCCACGCCTTCTTTTTTTGTTTCCTTCTAATCCACTCCATAGGATACACCACACCCTATTCCCTTTCCCCTGTGATATGCGGAATGGTATATAACTCATCTGCATTATAAAAAATAAGCTACAGCGATTCCGAGGAATTCTAATATTAACTTTCCAATTTGGATGCAGTTACCTTCCTCTCATTTCTTCTGCTTTCTACGGAATGGTACATAACCTCACCTAAATTTGAATAAACCAATTACAAAAGAGTCCTTTGGATAATGTAGTAATCATCGTAGCGAGTGTAATCGATGCGAATTACTGGTGCTTGAAAATTTATTTTCTAGCGCCAGTTTGAGGCTCGATAGGAACTGAGACGTAAGGCTCAGTCCGGTACAGCTACAATGATTACTATATGTAAATCCAAAGGACTCTAGTAATTGGTTTATTTATTATTTTCTTTTTCCACAAAATCATATTCGCGGGTGAGTTCATGTACCATGAAGTTGATTCGCTTTAAAAGCTCCTTCCTCGTCACAATCCCCACAAACTCATCCTCAGCATTCCCAATACAAATAAAACTCTCATCCACAAGCTCATTTAACACATCTTCCACTTGCGTATCCTGATGAATAATCGGAAACTCCGTACGCATCACATCACGCACTTTGTATTTTCCTAACTGGTTCATATGAATTTGTTCCACACCAGTGATTTTATGCAAAATCATCGCAAGTGAAACAAGACCTACAATTTTATTTTCCTTGTTCAATACAGGAATGAGTGAATAACGCACATTCGTCAACACAAGCATCGCGTGTTCCAATGTATGATCCTCTTGAAGAATGGCTACTTTTTCCGCATCGATAAAGAGCTTATCACGGTCTTCAAGTAACAACTCCTGGATTCGTTTATGAATCAAGCGTATACCCTCCCTCATCAGACCACGTATAGTCTAAAACGAGGCCATCTAATACTTCGTGTTTCGTTGTGTAATACGTTAAGCGCAATTTGTCTTTAGAAAGAATATCTAGCACAGCATACGACGGAGTCCCCTCATAGCTACCACGAGGATAATTCGTTGACCCTGAATTGATGCAAAGCACCCCGTTAACATTCTCTGCATTTAGTTTATGCGTATGGCCGTAAAATGCGACACGTGCCCCCATTTCTTTAGCCGCATTTGCTAAATACTCACGACCTGTGTTCACATATTCAAAATGTCCATGCGCCACAAAGAAATTGATACCTTCTAGTGTAAACACTTCTGAACGTGGATACTCTGGATCATAATCGCAGTTTCCTGTTACGCGAATGCAATGCGATAGACGTTCATCTTTATAAGGAAATTCTGAATCTCCTGTATGCACAAATGTCACATCACTCCCTGCATAGTGGTCGAAGATTCTCTTTAATGTTAACTCTTGTCCATGGTTATCACTGACAACGACAATTTTCATAATTATTCCTCCGTTTGATTTAACTCATGAGTCCATTTTTCCCACTGGCTAACAAGCAATTCAATGGCTTTCGCACGGTGGCTAATTTTATTTTTAATATCCATTCCTAGTTCCGCAAATGTCTTTCCGTACTCGGGAATAATGAATAATGGATCGTATCCAAATCCGCTATCCCCAGCTGGTAGAGTCGCGATTTGACCTGGGCATTCTGCTTGAACCACAAGTGATTCACTATTTGGTGCAGCTAGCACTAAGCAACAAGTGAAGTGAGCCGAGCGCTCTTCTCCAACGAGTCCGCCAAGTTCTGATAAGAGTTTGGCGTTATTTGCTGCATCGCTCTTTGGTTCGCCGGCAAAACGTGCAGAATATACTCCTGGTTGACCGTCTAGTGCATCGACGCAGAGACCAGAGTCATCCGCTAATACGATTGTTTGAAGCTCATTCGCAATCGTCTCAGCTTTCAAACGTGCATTTTCTTCGAAGGTCGTTCCTGTTTCTTCGACTTCTTCTAATTCTGGAAAATCTCGCAGTGTCTTTACAGAGTATCCTTTTGGTTCGAAAATCTCCGCAAACTCTTTGGCTTTCCCAACATTATTCGTCGCAATCACGATTTCTTTTTTCAATTCGACGGGTTTTACTTCTTCTTTAAGTGTCACTTTTTTCACCTTCAGACCTGTTCGATTCAACCAGTTTTCAGCAATCTCTTCGAAGAGACTTGCTTCTCCAGTTGTATAAATTTCAAGCGTTGGTTCAGGATTCGTTTCAGGCGTTTCGCTTAATTTGCAATAATCTAATAACGCACTCACGCTGGAAACTGTTTCTGCGCCTGAGTCAATTAATGTGACGCCATCTCCTACGACTTTTTGAATCGTTTGACGAAGCAATGGATAATGCGTACAGCCTAGAATCACTGTATCGACCTCTGTTCCTTCTAACGGACGTAAGGTTTCGCGAACCACTTCTTCTGCTTCTTTAGTATCCGATTGGTTACTTTCAACAATTGGTACAAATTTTGGACAAGCAATATCAAACACTTCAATATCTTTATTTTTGTCATGCATCGTCTTTGGATACACTTTACTAGCAATCGTCGCGTTTGTTCCAAGAACACCGATGCGGTCATTCTTGGTTTGCTTGATAGCTGCAAGGCTACCTGGTTGAATCACTCCAACGACTGGAATTGTTAAGGTGTTTTGTAATTCTTCTAGAACCACTGCAGTCGCGGTATTACAAGCAATAACAAGCATTTTAATGTTTTTATCTAGTAAAAATTGCACCATTTCTAATGTATATTGGCGGATTTCTTCAACTGGTCGTGTGCCGTATGGGCAACGTGCTGAATCGCCAAGGAAGATCATGGATTCGTTTGGTAATTGTTTGAGGGCTTCTTTGAGGACGGTAAGACCGCCAACGCCCGAATCGATAAACCCGATTGGTCTTTTCATGGTTTCTCAACCTTTCTTTCTTTAGTCTTCTATAGTATACCATAGTTCGCGTGGCGCTGATTCAAAAGTGGTTCGTATTATGAAAAAGTTAACCAACTAAAGGGCACCTTCTAAACACCTTCGGTGTTTGAATGAAAAGGCTTTGGAGGGTCTAAACTGCCTGCCTTTATCGGATATCTTCATAGTGTTTGTAATAGCTGTATCGGTTCGATCCGTGGTCTCTCACCTACTGAGCCTCAAAGCAGTAGTAAGGAATAAATTCCTAACCACTGCTAATTCGCATCAGCTACGCTCGCTATTACTCACACTATAGAATCCGATAGGCACTCCGTTTGACTCCTCCAGCCTTTTCATTCAAACACTAGTGCTCATAACTTTTTGAAATACGACTAGGTGACTAAAAAAGAAAGGAGAGAAACCTCCGACCTAAAGAAAAGAACTCCTGAGTGCAGGAGTTCTAGGATATATTTTAGTCTGGAGTGATGCTTTGGTGTTTTCTTGTAACGAGGATTTGAAGCACCACTAGAATCACTAATGCGATAGAAATAGATTCCACTTTATGTGTTGTAATGAGGTTGATGAATTCTAGAAGAGCTTTTACAAATTCTGGCATTTGGCCATCACTAACTCGTCTAAAAGCACTTCCACCGATTAATGCAGAAAGCAAGAACACTCCTGATAATGCGAAAATGCCTGCCTTTTGATTAATTTTATTAAGAACAATCCCAATAACATTTGCGATTAGGTGAATTAGAACAACCTTCACGAAAAGAACTGCGATGCTAATCACGATATTTTCTGGGTCGAATAGATCCCCTAAAATCGATTGAATGGTTACTGTGCCGAGTGAAACTCCATTTCTTAATGGAATTAATAAGGCGTAAATGAGTGTGATGATTCCAGAATCGACAAGCGTTTGAATGAATAAGCTTTCTATTTGTTCTTTTCTTGTTAATCCTAATTGGCTTTCTAGACGGAATTGTTCAACGATATATCCAATTCCGATGAGTAATAGGATAATTGCAATTTCATTATCGAAGTAAATTGGGAAATAAGTACCGAATGTGCTAAGGTCCCCATTTGCAAAAATCTTCATTAAGAAACTTGTAATAATCCACCAAGCTCCTAAGAACATTAAAATTGTTTTCCATCTTCTAGCTAATCCCATGCTGACAACTGATAATAAACGGTTCATCTTATTCATTCTCCTTTCGTGTGATTGAGATAAAGTAATCTTGTAATGTTAATGGAGAAAAGTCTAATCCTGGTTGTGCTTCTCCAATAGCACCAATCACCACGCTTCTTGTAAAGTTTCCGATTTGTTCTGTTTCAAGAACTTTCTTATCGGCAACATATTCTTGTACCAATGAGGATGCCCCACTAACAACGTATCCTTTACGAAGAACATCTTCGACCAGTACTTCTTCTGTGACCAATCCGTCTTTAATAACAATCACTTTTTCTAAAATTGAAGCAACTTCTTCGATTAAATGCGTTGCGATGACAAATGTACGAGGACGGCGCGCATACGCTTCGAGTAATTTCTTATTGAAGATATGTCGGTGGTTCGCATCAAGCCCAAGCACTGGTTCATCTAAGAAGATGTATTCGCTAGGGTTCGCAAGCGCCAAGATAATCTTCATAATGCTTTTATATCCTGTTGAGGCTTTTGAGTAATTTTGCTTCACATTCACATCGAACACTTTGATAAGGTCTTCTGCGAATTCCATATCAAATTCTGGATAAGTCACTTTATAGATAGCAAGGAGATCTTTAAATCTATATTCTTGCGGGAACCAGTTATCAGAACTTGATAAGTACACTTCATGCATCGCGCTTGCTGTCTTATGAAGGTCCACTCCGTCAAGAGTGATATCCCCGCTTGTCTTTTCGATACGGCGAGCAATCATATTTAGCACTGTACTCTTTCCGGCACCATTTCGTCCGAGCAACCCGATAATACTTTCAGGTTCAATCGTGAATGTTGCTCCTTTTACCGCTTCTTTTTTTAAAAACTTCTTCTTTAAATCTTTGACTTCGATACTCATTATTGGAAGCCTCCTTCGATGATTTTTACTAATTCGTCTTTCGTAATACCGAGCGCTTGTGCTTCTTTTAAGAAGTTTGGCACCATTTGGTTGGCAAATTCATTTTGCTTCTTGCTTAAGACAATTTTTCTGGCCCCTTCTGCTACAAACGTTCCAAGACCTCTTCGTTTTTCAAGTATTTGTTCGCTCACGAGTAAGTTCATTCCTTTCAATACCGTTGCTGGGTTGATTTGATATCCTGTGGAAATCTCAGTTGTCGACGGTACTTGATCTCCTTCTTTGTAGACTTCATGGAAGATTTCTTCTTCCAATTGATTGGCTACTTGTTGAAATAATGGGATATCACTTTGAAAATCAAATTTCATAACGCACCTCCTTGTTCATGATCACTTTGTGTTAATTGGTTAGTTACTTGTGTAACTAACTATAAGACTAAAACAAAAATTTGTCAACACCTTTTCGAAAAAAATTTTTAACAAAATAAAAAAACGCCTGACATACCAAGGAAAAACCTTGATATATCAAGCGTTCGGAGACTTTAGATTTTATAAATATTTTTCTAAAATTTCTTCTAAGTGTTCTTTAGCATGGTAGCCAACCACTTTATCAACGACTTCGCCATCTTTTTTGATAAGCAATGTTGGGATACTCATAATGCCAAATGCACGAGCTGTTTCTGGGTTTTCGTCAACATCTACTTTTGTAAAAGTTACTTTGTCTCCCATTTCTTCATCTAATTGGTCGATTACTGGACCTTGCATACGACATGGGCCACACCAAGTTGCCCAGAAGTCTACTAAGACTACTCCATTTTTAGTTTCTTCTGCAAAGTTTTTATCTGTTAATGATTTTACCATTCGAATCATCCTTTCCTTTTTCTATAAACTTAGTATAGCAATCCCCCGGAAGGTGACCAACTATTCTGCTCACGGTTTACTTAAAGGTTACGATGGTCGCTCCATTTCCACCCGTATTCATCGGTGCAAATTCAAAACTTGCGACAGAACGGTGGCTGCGTAGTACCTTATGAACTCCTTGCTGGATGGCCCCTGTTCCACGTCCATGAATAATCGTCACGCGTGGATAGTTCGCTAGAATCGCAGCATCTAGATATAACTCTAGATCCTTCATCGCTTCTTCGTAACGTTTTCCGCGAAGGTCTAGTTCTGAAGAGACGTGACTGGCACGCGCACTCTTCACGATGACTTGTTGCTTGGCTTCTTGCGCCTCGGCGATTGGAGAAAGGTCCTCAACTGCAATCTTCATCTTGATGATTCCCATTTGAACCACCCATTCCTTGTCGTTCACCTTCTCAACAAGCGTACCACGTTGGCCAAATGACAGAACTTCGACACTTTGTCCGACTTGCAGCGCCTTCTTCGCTTTTTCCTTACGAAGTACCTTGTTTTTCTTCAAGGCTTGCTCATGCTTCAAGTCTTTTAGCGCCGTTTTCTTCTCAATCATTTCATGCTCTTTAACGGTACTTTGCTTACTTCTTAATTGAAGTTCACGAATTTCAGATAAAATCTTATCCGCATCATCTTGACTCTGCTCAATTAACGTATTCGCACGTTCTTTCGCTTCTTCTAAGAGACGTGCTTTATTGGCTTGGAATTGTTCTGTTTCGCGTTGTAAGTCCTCAAGTAACTGCGTACTCAATTCTAACTGATGGCGCATCTTATCGGCATCACGCTGCGCACGGCGACGTTTTTGTTCCAAGTCACTAATCATCGCATTCAAGTCTTGGTCTTCTTCTGAAAGAAGTCCACGTGCTTGGTCGATAATGATACTTGGTAAGCCTAGACGTTTTGAAATATCAAAGGCATTACTACGCCCTGGTACGCCAAGTAAGAGTTGGTACGTTGGTTGAAGAGTGTCCCCATCAAATTCCATACTTGCATTAATCGTTTTAGGGCGGTCATAGCCGTATGCTTTCAACTCTGGAAAGTGGGTTGAAGCAATCACATAACTTTGCTTACTTGCAATATAATCAAGAATCGCAATCGCAAGTGACGACCCTTCTTGTGGGTCTGTTCCTGAACCAATTTCGTCAATTAAAATCAAGCTCTTATCATTGATTTGTTTCAAAATAGACACGATATTCGACATATGGGACGAGAATGTCGATAGGTTTTGCTCAATCGATTGTTCATCTCCGATATCTGCGAAAATCTCCGTAAAGACTCCCACACGGCTATTTTCACCCGCAGGAATATAAAGCCCCATCTGTGCCATCAATTGAATCACACCGACCGTCTTCAAGAGAATGGTTTTACCACCCGTATTCGGCCCTGTAATGACAATCGCTTGATATTCTTCACCAAGAATAATATCGTTTGCCACAGCCTTCTCACGCTCTAAAAGTGGATGCCATGCTTGCCAGAGGGCTACGTAATTATTAGCGTCGATAATTGGCTCTGTTGCTCTCAATTCATGAGCGTACAGCGCTTTTGCATTCACTACATCCAGACGCGCCAATACATAATGGTTTTGATGCAATGAATTCGTGTATGGCATCAGTTTTTGAGACAACTCCCAAAGAATACGTTCTACTTCCCGCTTCTCTTGGATTTGATACTCACGAAGCTTGTTGTTTAAATTCACGACTGCTTGTGGCTCCATAAAGAGCGTTTGCCCCGTTGAACTTTGGTCATGGACCGTTCCGCCAAAGACTGATTTATACTCTGCTTTTACAGGAAGTACATAACGGTCATTACGAATCGTGATAATCGTATCGCTTAAATATTGCGAATTCTTTCCTGTGAGGTATTGATCCATTTGACGACGGATATCTTGTTCCGTCTTTTGAATCCCTTCACGTACACCGTGTAAGGTTGGAGATGCGCTATCTAAAACATATCCGTCTTCACGAATAGACGCTTCTAGTTCGCTTGTTACCTCTGGAATACTCTCTAGTTTTTCGACAAGACGAGGCACACGTTTTAGTGCGATTTCCTCTTCTTCGACTTTTTCAAAGAAGCGCTCAACCTCATGTGTTGTTGTTAACACACGCAGGATATCACTTAATTCGCGTCCATTTAGCCCTGCTTCTAGCTCTAGACGTTTCAAGGCAAAACTAATATCTTTCAATCGTGGAATTGGAATCCCTTGCTTCAACCGTAAGAGCTCCACTCCATCCGTTGTTTCTTCAATTTTATGTTGAATAGCCTTTGCATCGACTTCAATCGGAAGTTCCTTAATCATTTGCTTCCCTTTTTCGGAAGTCGCATATTCGGCCAGTTGTGTTCTAATTTTTGAAAATTCTAAAACCTTTTCGATTTTCGAATTCATAACAGTCCTTCTTTCTTAAAAAACGTGGAACAAGTTTGTTCCACGCTTCGAGGTTTTATTTAGGTAATAACCAACTTGAAACGATTTGCGTTACAATTGGTGTTTTTGTGATGATGAAGTTTGGCAATCCACCTTCGATAATTTTTTGTGCTGGTGCCAGTGGAATCATCGCTACTGCGTATAGTACAAAGTAAATGAATAAGTAGTTCATAAAGAATCCAAGTGCCGCTCCACCGATCGTATTGAATTGTTTCAATAGCGGTAAGAATGTTAATTCGCTAGCGACATATCCAAGGAATCGAACCGCTAACCATCCTAGAATCATGATGACTAGGAATGCAACCAATTTATAAAATGATTGGTCGAGTGACATCGCTTGGGCTTCTGTGAAAATCGCTAAGTGATTTCCAGGAATATATGATGGATATGGGATATACACCGATAAGAATTTTGCGAATCCTTCGTAAGTGAACATCGCAACTAAGAATGTGATGAAGTATCCTGCGATATACACGAGTTCTAAAGTTAATCCTCGGCGCATTCCAGTATACACACCAACTAATAAATAAAATAAAATAATTAACGTTACCATTGAACCCTACCTTCTCAACAAATCTTGTTGTAATTCAAATTGTTTTTCTAATTCTTGTTTTCTATTTGCATCAATCGAAGGGCGTTTATGTTGAACGGAGCTCAATTCTTTTTCCAACTGCTCTACACGTTTCTTCAATGCGACCACTTCTTCTTGCTTTTCAAATTGATTCGAGATGGCGTTGATGGCTGCAAGAAGCGCCACTTCTTCCGTCGACAATTTGTCAGATACTCGAGTGATTTGGTCCAATTGTTCTTGTAAGACACGCACAATACTTTGCATTTCTTGTTGCGACTTACGACCAATAATCGTATAAGATTTCCCTGAAATCGTTGCTTTTACTCTTGTTTTTGGTTGATTCACAAAAGACCCTCTCACTTTCTCCATAATATCACCTTATTTTACCATTTTTCATTTAAAAAATACACTAATAATCCACTTTTTTAGAGAGTGGACGGATGAATTTTGTCATGGTATGCTAAAAAGAAAAGGGGGAACGACATGAATTCATTAACTTTAATTTTATCACCTGAGCAAATTGCAACCCTTGGATCAACCTATGCTTCCTACACGCAATCTCCTCCACCACACGCAACATTGCGTTTAAAGGTCGACGGTTTATCGATCACAGCCTATAAATCAGGTAAGGTTCTATTCCAAGGAAAAGGCATTGAAGACTTTATCCAAAAGAACCACCTCGAACAATCGATTGACGACACTTCAAAGAAAGCTCTCAAAGACTCTACTCTTCCAGAAGGCTTTGCGACTTGGAGCGTTATCGGAAGCGATGAGGTCGGAAACGGTGCTTACTTTGGACCACTGACAGTTGCGGCGGCTTATGTTTCAAAAGAAAATATTGCCACACTAAAAGCGATGGGCGTTCGCGATTCAAAAGATATGACGGACGACCAAATCAAAGCACTCGTTCCAAAAATCAAAGAAGCTGTGCCTTATAAATTACTCACGCTTTGGCCTGAAAAATATAACGAAGTCCAACAAGTGAAAAACCTAAACGAGATGAAGGCTTTGCTTCATAACCAAGCTCTCCGTCTCTTGACAGAAAAACTCGCTCCTGAGACTCCAGAAGCGTACTTAATCGACCAATTCTGTAAACCAGACTTGTATTATCGTTATCTCAAAGGCCAAGACCTTGTCGATAAGAAGAAAACATACTTTATTACAAAAGGCGAAAGCCATCATATTGCAGTTGCGGCTGCCTCAATGATTGCCAGATGCGCCTTCCTTGATGGCCTCGATTCACTCAGCGCCGAATACGGATATGAACTCCCAAGTGGTGCCGGTGCCAACGTCGATAAAGCAGCAGCCACTATTTTAAAACACGGTGGCATGGAACTCCTCGGCAAAGTGGCCAAACTCCACTTCGCCAACACCGAAAAAGCTAAGAAACTTCTCTAACCTCTCATCACCAAACGAGGTTAGATAGGCTCTTCGCAGATTCCCAAAAGCACTCCTACTTGATAGGAACACGTTTCTTATGTTCTGATTCTGCAAATGATTACGGAGAATCTTGTGGATTTTATTGTAGCAGTAACGTGAAAAAGCAAAAAATGCGAATTAAAGGGAGTTAGGAATTTATTCCTTACTCCCTTTTTGAGGCTTTTTAGGCGCAAGACCAAGGCTTGCGCCGGTGCAACGTTACAGCTACAATAAACAAATCCGCAAGGATTCGAAGTAATCATTTTTGCAATATGGAGCACATAAAGCAGCACATAAGAAACACTTTTACGAGCACACAAACAAACACCTTCCTATCAAGTAGGAAGGTGTTTTTGGTTAATCTTTCATAATGAGCTTGATAATCTGCGACACGCCTATCCAACCGAGTGCGATAATCAAAAGAATGATCGCCCATCCGTGTCTAAACTCCGTAAACGGAATCTGCACATTCATCCCAAAGAATCCCGTCACAATATCCGGAACCGTCATTAAAATCGAGATGACCGTTAAGAATTTCATCGTGTCGTTCAAGTTATTATTCAATACATTGTTATACGTGTTTGCGATTTGATGCAAGATTTGAAGATGTAACTCTGTCATCGCTACTAATTGATTCGCTTCGATGATGTTATCTTCCAACTGCTCTCTTTCAGAATCGTCGAGTTCCTTGAAGGCTTGTTGCGTCTTCAGTTGCTCTAATACTACCGCATTTTGCTTCGTCGCAGAAACTAAATACATCCCTTCAATCTCCAAGTCAGATAAACGGAACAAATTATCCTTTGTGGTTTTCTTTCGGAGCAATTTACTAATATTTTGTTGTTCTTTATTTAACTTTTCGATAACTGGGAAATAGTTTTCCGAAATCGCAAATAAGCTATGCAATAAGAAATTAAATACGCTCCAATGCATATTCTCTTCCAGCTCTTCACGAATTTGATCAATAATATATTCATTTTGCGCATTGGAAATCGTGACGATCTGATTTTGTCGTACGATAAACGTCAACGGAATCGTATCGTAATGATTTTCTTCGCGCGATAAGTTGAGGACATTATAAATGACCACCAAAGTCTTCGTTCGGCGATTATACTCCATATGCGCGCGTTCGTTTTTATCCAGCGCGTATTCAATCATCTCATCATCAATTTCATACGTATCGTAAATGGATGAATATTCACTGATTAAATCTGAATTAATGTTAATCCAAGTATTGTTTTCGCCAAAATGCATGACTGCCATTTAAATCCCTCCTTCAACTAGAATGCTGTATTAGTATACCATAAATACCGCTAAACCACCTATTCATAGGAAACAAAAACACGCAACTCTTCTTTATTAAAGAGTTACGTGTTTAAAAGTTCTATTGTTCAACCGTTGTCGTTTCTTCAGTAGTAGCAGTTTCTGTTGTTGCAGTTGTTTCTTTCTCTGTTTCTACAGAAGCAGTCGTACTTTCTGTCGTTTCAGTCGTTTCTTTCTCTGTTTCTACAGAAGCGGTCGTACTTTCTGTCGTTTCAGTCGTTTCGCTTTGTGTCGTTGTAGTCTCTTCGGCTGGTTTTGCCTCTGAAGGTTTCACATCTAAGATAGAGCTCTTCGGAGTGCTATTATCTTTATCCGATTCATCCAGCGCCATTTCAGCGAAGTCTTTGGCCTCTTGAAAAATGCTTTGTTCTTCCTCAGAAGCAGGTGTTAAAATTTCTTTCAGATTCTTTCCGATTGTCGAATCGACTTTTCCATCGAATTTCGCATGAGATTCTTTAATCGCTAATTTTGTACGATAAGATTCGATAATGAGGGATTCAACAGGTGTCGTCGCAAAGTTCAATCGTGAACCCATATAACGCTTAATTAAGCTTGCTACTTCTTCACGAAGCGAAGCAGGTAACTCTTGATCTAAAACGTGTTGTGTTAAGAAGTATAAGTAACGCATTCCTTCAATACTAATACGGTCGTTGGCATCACGTAACGCTTGTACTAATGAACGAATCGCGTTCACTTGCTCTTCTGTATTGGATGCACGCGCTTTTGAAGCTAAGTCTTTTAACTCGTCAGCCGTTACGCCGTAGTCTTGTAAGTTCAACTCACCAACCATACGAACCGTTTCTTCGTGAGTCGCGTTCATCTTTTGTTCTTCAGGACTTACTTCTTCTGCAGCGACTGTCTCGTGATTAATCGTTTGCGCCTCGAAGCGTTCCAATCCTTTGACGAATCCTTCTGTTGAGTTCCCTTTTAATTGCACTTGTTCTTTATATTCGTTCAAGGCTACTAAAATACGGTTGAATGTCACTGGATCATCTTTGTATTTTTCACTGGCACGCGCTTTGACTTCATCGATTTTCGCAAAAACGTCATCCACGTTTACATCTCCTGCCACAAATGGCGGAACGATGACTGGAAGTTTATTTTTCTCATAGGCTTCGATACCGTCTTTATTAACGATATTCATTGAGTGACTATGGTCTCCATGCGGAATATCGAAGCGTCCATTCACAATACGAATCGCTGTACGAGAAATCCCCATACGTCTTGCGATTAAATCAATTTCCTGAGAAAGTCGCACTTCTGCAGGAATCGATGCATCAGAATTTGGCACCTCGAATCGTTTCAATGGAATGACCCAAGGATGGATATGATTCTTATCTTGTCCTTGCTCCATGTTTTGGAACGCGAATACCTTACCAACATACTCGCCCTTGTCGTTTGTTACAGATTCGAACTTAATCGTATCTCGTTCTACGCCGTAAGCATAGACGATATAGTCTAAATATTTTTGAATCTCTGGCGATTGTAATGTCCACCCCTCAGCTTGCGGTGTCGCAATATCTGTTGCAGGAGGTGTTACAGGTTGTGTGCTTGCTGTACTTGGACTTGATGGTGTCACAGTCCCGATTGTACTAGCCACTCCTGTGTGGTTGCCACCAGTCGACGGTCTTGAAGTTGGTTCATCGTCAAATGTATAAGAAGCACTACCATCTCCACAGTCTAATACATCGTGGAAATGGTCTCCATGTGGGATGCGTAATAATTTACACGTTCTCTTCTTGCCGTTTTCATCTTCTCTAGTCACGGTCTGAGCGTTTGCTAATTGTGAACGGTAAATAAAATGAAAGTGATCTCCATGGCGAACTACGAAGCCTAACTCATTTTCACTAACAATATCGTTTGGATTGAAGACGTAATTGTCTTCTACTTCTCTAGTCACTGTCTGTGCGTTTGCTAATTGTGAACGGTAAATAAAATGAAAGTGATCTCCGTGTCGAACAACGAAACCTAATTCATTTTCACTCACAATATCGTTTGGATTGAAGACATAATTGTCTTCTACTGTGCTCGTTGTCGCACCTGGTTTTTTCTGTTCGTAAATGGCATCTGCCGGTGGCGCACCATATACAAAGTGATAATGGTCTCCGTGTTTTTTCAAATACCCATTCTCGAAGACTTCTCCGACAATTGTCTTTGGTTTATTGTCTTTAATTTCTTTCGCTGCCTGTTCGTATTTTGCCATACGCTCAGCATCAATCGTTGTCTCCTCAGTCGTTGTCTCCGTTGTTTGGGCTTGTTGCTGAGATAATACGGCACCTGATGCAAATAGCAAACCTAGCGCAACTGCCCCTCCTAAAATAACCTTTTCTTTCTTGTTCATAATTCTCTCACTTTCTAAATCGTAAGTTTTACGTTTTAGAGTATACTCTTTGATAGAACCCTTGTCAACAAAATTCTTCAAAATTTTTTCAAACCAAAAAAAAGCCTTCCCAAACACTGTTGGAAAGGCTCGATATTAAGCTTCTACTAATGAACTTAAAAGATAAGCATCGACTAACTGTTGCGTTGCTTCAACCGAATCAAGATGCGTTCTTTCATAAGAGTGGCTTGATTCAATTCCCGCACCGAGTAAGGCGTGTTTCACTTCTGCTCCAGCTCGCATTGCTGCTGAGGCGTCACTACCATAATAAGGATAAATATCTAATTTAAATGGAATGTTCTTTTCCTTACATAGAGATACAAGATGTTGACGGAAATCAAAATTATAAGGCCCAGAACCATCTTTCACACAGACAGAAACGGTGTATTCGTCTGTTTGTTGGTCATCCCCCATCGCACCCATATCCACGGCTAAAAATTCAACCGCTTTTTCTGGAATGCTACTGTTGGCTCCCGTTCCAGTTTCTTCAATACAACTGAACATGAAATGAGTTGTTACTGGCAATGTGATTCCTTCTGATTTGTATTTCTTTAATAAGGTTAATAAAATCGCTGCACTCACTTTATCATCTAAGAAACGGCTCTTGATGAATCCTGTTGGTGTGATAATAAAACGTGGATCAAAAGATACAAAGTCCCCTACTTCAATTCCTAATGCACGCGTCTCAGCTTCGTTTGTCACTTTTGCATCCAAACGAACTTCCATATTATCCTGGCTACGCTCTACCGTTCCCGCTTCACGGTATACGTGTACGCTTGTTTGATGTAATAAAATTGTTCCTGAAACAGTCGTTCCATTGCTAGCAACGTGAACCGTACAGTTTTCTCCTTCAATCATATTCCAAGCAAATCCACCAATACGGTCGAGTTTTAAGCGCCCATCCGGCTTCACTGCACGAACAATCGCCCCAAGTGTATCGATATGCGCTGTTACGACACGCTGTTTTTCGTCCATTGCACCAGGTACTGTTACAACCACTAATCCTTTTGCTGTACGCGTTGGCTCATACCCCATATCTGTTAAGACATCGATTAAATAGTCTTGCACATCTTTGGTGTAGCCAGTTGGTGACGGAATTGCCACAAGTTCTTTCAAGAAGTTTACTGTTTGATTCATACTTTCTCCTCCATTTCACTGTAAGATTAGTATAGCACATTGCTGTTAAAATCAAACTGTTAGCAATTGTCAACCTTCATTAGCAACCATTTTTGTAAAAAGTCTTGCATATTAGAATTATTAGATTTATAATATGTGTATATTACAACTTGAAAGGATGTATTTCATGAAAAAAGGAATGAAATTATTCGCTGTGTTATTTACAGCATTATTCGTACTATTAGGATGTGCGAAAGAAGAAACCGCTACATTTGAACTAAAGAAAGAAGGTCTTGTTTCTACTTTAGTTTATTACTATAAAGGAGACGTTGTTACAAAACAAACTGCTAGAAACGAATTTGAAATTTCAAAACTTCCGATTTCTGAAGATGAAGCTCTTCAACAAATTAAAGCAAACACTGATGCATATAATGCTGTTAAAGGCGTAACTGCCACCGTAGAATCTAAAGATGGATTTATTATCCAAACATTAACAGTGGACTATTCAGTTGCAAAACTTTCTGAATTAAAAGCCGCTTTCCCTCATGATTTTACAGGTAGTGGCGAAAAAGTAAGCTTCAAAGTTTCGAAAGAAGCCCTAATTAACGCAGGGTATGCTGAAAAGAAATAAATAAGTAAAACCGGTTAAGAGAAGTCTCTCATACCGGTTTTACCATACATAACAAAAAGTGAGGTAAAAATCATGAACAAAACAACAAAAGCATTCGCACTTCTATTTACAGCTGGTCTAGTATTAGCAGGTTGCGGACAAAAACAAGACTCAACTGCTACTACTCAAGCTCAAGCAAAAGCAGAAACAACAACAGCTGCGCCTACAACGGCTACTCCAACAACAGCTGCTCCAACAACTGTTGCTCAAGCAAAAATAGAAATGCCAGCAGGTGCTCAAAAAACAGTTTTTGAAGCTGCTGTTAAGGGTGGTACAGAAACATTGACCTTGTATTATAAAGATGATGCTTTATTAAAACAAGAAACAGTAGAAGTATATACTCTTTCACAACTAGAGGTGGAAAACCCTCTTGAAAAACTTCAAAATAATACTGCCAGAACAAAAGAAGCACTTAAAGACTTTATCGGAAAAGGGTTTGAATATAATACAGAGCACAAAGGTGATATTTTCACGATTACTTATTCATTCGATTACACTAAAATCGATTTGGATAAATTAAAAGAAAAGATTCCTGGATTAAATCTACGTGATGATAAAACTCTAAGCTACTCTGAATTTAAAGAGGGGCTTCTTAAGGGTGGCTATAAAGAAAAACAATAGTAAAATTCTAAATTAAATAGGGAGAAGAGGGTCCTCTTCTCCACTTTTTTTCAAAAATGAAGGAGACTATGTATGAAGAACACTATGAAAGTATCTGCACTCCTCTTTACCAGTGCATTCCTCTTAGGTGCGTGTGGACAAGAGAAAAAAGAAGAAACAACGATTGCTACGACGCAAGCAATAACCACAACAGCTACTCCAACGACAGCTACTCCAACAACTGTGTATAGTTTAGAAGATGCTCAAAAAGCAGTTTTTGAAGCTGCTAGTAACAGTGGTACAGACACAATGACATTGTACTATAAAGATGATGTCTTATTAAAAGAAGAAAAAGTATCTACTTTTATTATTTCAAAACTAGCCGGTGATAATCCTCTTGAGATGCTTAAAAAAGCTGCTGGAGAAACCAAAGAAAAACTAAAAGTTTTTATCGGTAAAGGTGTTGAATATAATACGGATTACAAAGATGATGTTTTCACGATTACTAATTCATACGATTACACTAAACTTGATATGCAAAAACTC
Organism: uncultured Streptococcus sp.; assembly: GCA_902479935.1. Lineage (GTDB taxonomy): Bacteria > Bacillota > Bacilli > Lactobacillales > Aerococcaceae > Granulicatella. Next base: position 37,603 of record CABSQV010000001.1, read on the forward strand.
AAAGAAGTATATCCGAATTTAAATCTACGTGATGATAAAACTCTAAGCTACTCTGAATTTAAAGAGGGGCTCCTTAACAGTGGCTATAAAGAAAAACAATAGTAAAATTTAAAATTAAATAGGGAGAAGGGTGAACTATTCTCCCCTTTTTTCAAAAATGAAGGAGAATATGTATGAAGAAAACTGTGAAAGTATCTGCACTACTCTTTACCAGTGCATTCCTATTAGGTGCGTGTGGACAAGATAAAAAAGAAGAAACTACGGTTGCGACAACGACTCAAGCAACGACAGCTACTCCAACAACATCTACTCCAACAACTACTTATACCTTAGAGGATGCTAAAAAAGTAGTTTTTGAAATTAGTGATCGAGTTGGTACAATAACAATGACATTTTATTATAAAGATGATGTCTTATTAAAACAAGAATCTGTAGAGAATTATACACTGTCAAAAATTGATGCAGATAATCCTCTTGAATTACTAAAAAATTCTTCTGCGGAAGACGAACAAAAATACAAAGATCTTATCGGTAAAGGTTTTGAGTATAAATCAGAACACAATAATGACTTTTTCACTGTTACTTATTCATTCGATTACACTAAAATCGATATGAAAAAACTCAAAGAAATTGAGCCAAAGTTACGACTAACTGATGACAATACGGTTAGTTACTCTGACTTTAGAGATAAACTTCTCAAGGGTGGTTATGTAGAAAAATAATATTAAGGTTTCAAAATAAGGAGTTTATTATGAACAAACTGACAAAAGTATCCGCACTCCTCTTTACAAGTGCACTACTCCTAGCCGCTTGTGGTCAAAGTCAAAAAGAAGAAACTACGGTCGCTACGACGCAAGCCCCAACAACACAGGCAACCACGCAAGCGACAACGACTACACAAGCAACAACGACTGCTCAGACTCAAACAACAGTCGCCAAATCGGATGCTAAAGATGGCGAAGTTGCATTTGAACGAATTAATGGAAACAACATCACGAAAGTCAAGATTACTTTTAAAGATGGCTTGATTCAAAAAATGACCACCGATTCCATTATCGATTTTGACATATCAGGCTTGCCAGAAACCTCTAAAGAAGCTTTTAAACAAGCGTTGCAAACACAAAAGCAAACTATGGAGCAAAGTTATAATCAATTAAAAGAGCAAATTAAAGATATCACTGGTCTAAAGCTTGATATTCGTATGGAAGGAACTAAATACATCCAATCATACGAAGTCGACTATTCGAATGTAAACTTCGACCAGCTGAAAGAAATCGATCCTGATTTTACGTCTAAGGAAGAGGCAACGAATTACGAGCAAATCATACAATCTCTACTCGATGCCGGTTTTACAAGAGTTGACTAACCATAAACTTATAGAAAGGATTTCTATAAAATGAATACAAAACTAAAACAACTAACGCTTTTAGCAACTGCAGGTTTCTTACTTGCCGCATGTGGACAAGGAAAGAAAGAAGAGTCAACACAAGCAACAACTCAGGCTCAAACAACGCAAGCGACAACACAAGCGCAAGCGACTACAACTGCTCCTACTCAAACAACAAAAGCAGCTCAATCAGATGCTACTGAAGTTAAAAATGTATATGAGCTAGTGAATACAAACGTTACAACAAAATTAACGATTTACTCAAAAGGTAATATTATTGAAAGAACGATTACAGAAGTTATCACAGATTTTAGTGTTGATAATGTTCCAGAAGCTTCAAGAGAAGCCGTTAAACAAAGTTATGAAATTCAAAAATCTGTTTTAGAACAAACCTATGGAGACTTAAAAAATAAAATTACAGAGCTTAAAGGATTTAAGTTTGACTCTAAAAAAGATGGCGATAAGTACATCCAAACTTATGAAACTGACTACACAATTGTCGATCGTGAGAAATTGAAATCAGCATATCCACCAGTAGTTTCTTTTGACGATCCTACAAACTTAGCTAAAGTAAAAGAAAACCTCGTTCAAATGGGATTCAAAGAAGTTCAATAATGTAACCTAAAAGCAGAGCCCACTTGATGTGCTCTGCTTTTTTCTTTAAATGGAGGTAAATAAGCTCTTATGAATAAATCAATCAAAGCATTCGCACTACTGTTGACTACTCTCTTCTTCCTTCTCGGCTGCGGAGGGACCAAGTCTTCAAGCTATATTCTAAAAAATGAAATGGCACAAACCACCACTACGGTAGAACATAAAGGCGATACGGTAACAAAAATTATCATTTTAAACGAATGGGATCTTAAAGCAATGGGACCAGATTTTCCGAAACAAAGTGCTCAAGCCTTAGCACAAGCCACTCTTAGTTTATATACAGATATCCCAGGCATTACTTCTAGCATGTCTTCAACAGACGAGAAAATCACTTTCGATATAACGATAGACATGGAAAAAGTGGATTTATCAAAACTGAAAGAAAGATTCCCTAACGACTTCTCTATCGAAGGCGATAAGCTCAGTTTCAAAGCATTCGAAAAAACCTTATTCGAAGCTGGATATACCGCTAAATAATTCATTAGAAAGGGACATACAACAAAATGAAAACTCTTAAAACATCACTCGTATTACTCTCATCAATTTTTGTACTTGCCGCTTGCGGACAAAACAATTCAGCAGGCAGCGCATCTGAGACAACTCAAAACGCTCAAGAAGCAACTCAAGCCAATAATAAGCAATCGAAACTGAACCCGGCTAACAATCAACAGAGTCAGAAAAACTCGACTAACAATCAACAAAACAAGAAAAAATCTAACGAACAAAATAGCAGTAACCTTCCAAAAGACGGTGAAGCTGTTTATAAACTAGAAGATAATGGTCGTACCACATCCTTAAAATATTATTTCAAAGACGATATCGTTTATCTACAAGATGCAGTATATGCATTTAACCCTAAAGAAATGGGGAAAACAGAAGAGGAAGTACAACAAATCGTCAAAAAAAGACACGCTATATACGACGGAGTAAAAGGAATTGAATCCACTATTGCACGAAAAGATGGAATTTACTATCACACACTCAAAATTGATTACAACAATATCGACTGGAAAGAGCTTCATAAACGGGCTCCTGAAACATTCCCAAACACTAATCCACCTGCTTTAAAATATAGTGAGTCTGTCCCAAAACTACTTAAAGAAGGTTATGTTAAACAATAAAATCAACTAAATAAACAGCACCAAAGACGTCCCCTGAGTATCTTTGGTGCTGTTTATTGTCTAAAATTTGCGATGTAACAAAAATGTGACGTAACATTTTTGTTACACCTTATTTTGTATCATTTATGATACGTATCAAAAATGATACAAAAGAATCAAATATGGTAATTGCATCCTCTTCCCTTTTTCTCAAAGAGCTGTGAATAACATTAGGACTTTTAATAATCTAACCGGTCGAAATTCAAGGATTACAAAAAAGAATCAGTTTATTGAAAGAATAGTGGGAATAGTATTAAAACGAATAAGAGGGAGTAAGGAATTTATTCCCTACCGAAAATACTCTATAGAGTTAGACGCAGTAGCTGATTGAATTAAGCTTCATCACTCGTGATTCGCTTAATCCTAATCAGCCTTGCGGGGATAAGACTACAAAGCAAAACGGACTCACACTGTGAGTCCGCTTTTGTCTTTGGTCTTACTCCCCGTTTGGGGCTCGATAAGATTGAGACCTTGGCTCAATCCGGTACAGCTATTGTCGTTATTATGAAGATAACCGAAGGTAATCTAAGTTTTTATAGTACTACATAAAATAATCTTCGTACTTACTTTATTTTATCGAATAGATACGTTTTCTAAAGCAACTAATTCTTCTTCTACGCGAGCCATGGCGGACTTAATAACGTCCTCCTCCAACGTCGCATTGCGGTTCACAAACAATAATGAATACGCTAATGATTGGAATCCTTCTGGCACGTGTTCCCCTTTATAAACGTCGAATAACGTTACTTTCGATAAGAACTCACCCGCATTTGCACGAATGACATCCACTAACTCAGCATGTGTTAATGAAGTTGGTGCTAAGATGGCGATATCGCGCGTCATGCTTGGATATTTCGCAACAGATTGAATCACCGCTTCTTGTAAGTTAGCTTCAAGTAATGGTTCCACATCTAACTCGAAGATGAATGTATCTTGTAAGTCTAATGCTTTTTGAACGGTTGGATGAACTTTACCGATTAAACCAATCACTTCGCCGTCTAAAAGAATGCGCGCTGTTTGTCCTGGGTGTAATTCTTCGATGTCTGTTAAAGGCTCGAAGCGTACACGGTCCAAGCAATCAAGTTGTTCGAAGTACTCTTCTAGAATTCCTTTTACCACATAGAAATCAACTTTCTCTGCTTTATGATTCCAGTTCGCACTTGTCACGTCTCCTGTTAAAATACCCGCAATGACTTCGTTCTCGATGAAATCTTCACTTCCAGCAGTACCTAATTTGAACACACGGCCTGCTTCGAATAATTTCACGTTGTTTTGTGAACGAGCCACATTGTATTGAACGGCTTCTAATAAACTTGGTAATAGTGATTGACGTAATTCACTACGATCTTCACTCATTGGCCAGCTTAAACGCACGCTTGTTGCGTCTTTCTTCGTAAACCATTTTGATTTTTCTGGAGTTGTTAAGGCATAAGTATACGCTTGTGAAAGTCCAGCACCTTGCATGAATTGACGAGTGTAACGGATGAAGCGTTGTTTGTCTGTTAAGCCACCCACTGTACTTTCAGTTGTTGGTAATGTTGCAGGAATCTTGTCGTATCCGTAAATACGTCCTACTTCTTCCACTAAGTCTGCTTCGATAGAAATATCAAATCTCCATGCAGGGATTGTCACATCGAAACGTGTTCCTTCTACAGCTGTTGGATATTCTAATTGCGCAAATACTTGTTTCACTTCATCAAGAGTTAAGCTTGTTCCTAAAACGTGATTTAAGCGTTCTAGGGTGATGCTTACAACTGGTAATTCTAAGTCATAGTTTTGTACAGAAGCAAATTCTTCTTTCACTGTTCCGCCACCAAGTTCAGCAATCAATGCTGCAGCGCGTTTTCCAGCTTGAACGATTGTTGCTTTGTTAATGCCTTTTTCAAAACGAGCACTTGATTCGCTACGTAAGTTATGTTTTTGTGAGGCTAAACGAACCGCTTTAGGATCGAATAAGGCTGCTTCTAATAATACTGTAGTTGTCTCGTCTGAGATTTCAGTGTCTAATCCACCCATTACCCCAGCTAATGCGACTGGTTTGCCGCCTGAAGTAATCACGATTTCGTTTTCTAATGTACGTTCTTCCCCATCTAAAGTCACTAATGTTTCGCTTTCAGTTGCGCGACGAACATGGATGGCTTTTTCAGGTAATTTATTGTAGTCAAATGCATGAAGCGGTTGACCGTATTCCATTAAGATGTAGTTTGTTACGTCCACTAAATTATTGATTGGACGAACGCCAGCTGCGATTAAACGGTTTTGCATCCATTGTGGACTTGGAGCCACTTTAACGCCTTCGATTAAGAATGCGTGGTATGCAGGAGTATCTGCTTCGTTTTCTACAGAAACTGTAACAACGCCTGGAATTTCAGAAGAAGTTCCTTTTTCGAATGCATCTGGTTCTAAATTGTTCTTCAAGTTGTAAATCGCACCGATTTCGTGAACAGAACCACGCATGCTTAACGCGTCAGAACGGTTCGCAGTGATGTCGAGTTCCACGATTGCTGAATCAAGCGCTAATGCATGAACGGCGTCGCTTCCTACTTCAATGCTGTCATCTGTGAAGACGTAAATTCCATCTTCGTATTCTTTTGGTACTAAGTTACTTGGTACGCCGATTTCTTGTAAGGAACAAATCATCCCTTGAGATTCTACGCCACGTAATTTTCCACGTTTAATTTTGTGACCACCAGCAATGCGTGCACCGTGAGTCGCCACGATAATCTTTTGGCCTGCTGCGATATTTGGAGCCCCACACACGATTTGAAGAGGCTCGTCAGCTCCTACTTCTACTGTGACAACGTGTAAGTGGTCTGAGTCTGGATGGTCAACCACTTCTGTTGCTAAACCAACCACTAGTCCTTTTAAGCCTTCGCCTGGAACCGTTACGCTATCGACTTCGATTCCTGTACGAGACATTTTTTCTCCTAATTCTTGAGGAGTGATTTTTGATAAATCAATATATTCATTTAACCATTCGTATGATAATTTCATGTTCTTCCTCCTCTTATGATTCTTTCGTAAATTGGCTTAAGAAACGCACATCGTTTGTATATAATGAACGAATATCTTCAATACCATATTTCAACATCGCGATACGGTCTTGACCTAACCCGAAGGCAAATCCACCGTAAACACTTGAATCCACACCAGCAGCTTTAAGGACGTTTGGATGCACCATACCACTACCTAATACTTCAATCCAACCTGTTCCTTTACATACAGAACAGCCTTCGCCACCGCATTTGAAGCAGCTAATATCCACTTCTAGAGATGGCTCAGTGAATGGGAAGTAACTTGGACGAAGACGCACTTCACGGTCTTCCCCGAACATTTCTTTGGCAAATGCCGAAAGAGTTCCTTTTAAGTCTGACATCGTAATATGTTTATCGATAACAAGACCTTCGATTTGATAGAACTGATGTGAGTGAGTCGCATCATCGTTATCACGACGGAATACACGACCCGGACTTAACATCTTCAATGGACCTTTTGTAAAGTCATGTTTTTCCATTGTACGAGCTTGTACTGGAGAAGTTTGTGTACGAAGTAAGTACTCAGGAGTGATGTAAAATGTATCTTGCATATCACGCGCTGGGTGATCTTTTGGCAAGTTCATCATCTCAAAGTTATAGTGGTCTGATTCCACTTCTGGCCCTTCTACTACTTGGTATCCAAGGCCGATGAAGAAATCTTCTACTTGGTCTTGAACGTGCGCTAATACGTGCGCAGTTCCACGTTCGATTGGACGTCCTGGCATTGTGATGTCAATTGTTTCAGATTGTAAAGTTTCTTCTAACGCTTTTGCTTCAAGCACTTCTTTAACAGAAGCGATTTTTTCTTCTAAGACAGAACGTAATTCATTGGCAAGAGCTCCCACTTTTGGTTTCTCTTCGTTGGCTAAGTTTTTAATGTTTTTAAGAACTTCTGTGATTGGTCCTTTTTTCCCTAATTGTTGTACACGAATTTGATCGAGCTCTTTTAATGTTTGCACTTCTTCTAATGAAGCAAGCACATCTTTACGAATCGCGTCAAACTGTACTTTCATTTCTTCTAAATTCATTGTATTCCTCCTTATAAAAATAAAAATCCCTTATAGCCAATAGACTATAAGGGACGAAATTTCGCGGTACCACCCTTGTTCCTTGAGACAGGCTCAAGACACTTGGACGCTGTTAACGGGGGCGACCCGAACCATTATTCATCAGTGAATCCCAATGGTCACTCCGGAAGTGAAAAGTTTGAAACGTGACTTGGAAGACTTGCAGTCAGGATCTTCCTCCCTGAAAAGCTTTGTTAAAAACCCTTTTCCATCAATGTGTTTTCTATATATGCTTTATCCTATCATAATGCCGTGAAAATGAAAAGGAAAATTATTCTAAAAGAACATTTGAATCGCAAGTATAATGATTAAAAGAACCACCACTGAAACAAGCCATACATTTAAGAAATGATTGTATTTTCGTAGTCCTGATTTTGGAGTACGGTGTACTTGTACACTTTCTTCCTCACGTTCAGAATGAAACTCTTCTTCCCCTTCAAAAGACGACAAACGACTCTCTCTTCGCTCTTGTCTTGCTTCTAATTCTTCTAACTCTCTATTTTGTTTTTCTAATTGCTCTTTATAAGACTTTCTCGTTAATAAAGGTTCATTTGGCATTGATTATTCTCCTTTATGCATCCAAGCATACTGTGCTGCAATAATCGTCTTCGCATCCGCAATTTCGCCGGCTTCGATTTTTTGCATCACTTCTTCTAGTGGCATCCATAAGATTTCAACAAATTCATCTTCGTCTGCAGGTTTTGCATCTTCTTTGATCGTCACATTTTTTGCTTGGAATAATGTGATTTTCTCGTCGCAGAATCCAGGGGTTGAGACCATTTCCATCATCTTCACCCATTCCTTTGCAACAAGATTTGTTTCTTCTTCTAATTCACGTTTTGCGGCTTCTAGAGGTACTTCTTCCTTCGAGTCTAATTTTCCCGCTGGAATTTCTAAGAAATGCATTTCTAATGGTTTTCTATATTGACGTACGAGTAACATCTTTCCGTCACGAATGACAAGCACTGCTACTGCTCCTGTATGGAACACGAGGTCTCGCGTAGAAGTTTTCCCATTTGGTAGTTCTACGATATCTTGTGTCACTGTAAAAATACGTCCTGAATATTTAATATCTCGTTGAATGGTTTTTTCTGTAAAGTCCATAATTTCGCCTCCACTTTGCTTTATTATAATTGGTTTTACGTCTTTCAACAATCGATTTTACTAAACTTTAATGACAAAAAAACTGAGTGGCACAAACGACCACCCAGTTTCTTCTTAACGTCGGTTATTTTGTTGTTGTCGAATTTGTGAGTTAACAGTTGCTTCATTCGTTTGTGAAGAGCTGCTTGTTTTTCCAAAATAAGCATCATAGACTTGCTTAGCTACTTTAGCCGCATAGTCAGATGGTGAACCATCTTTGAAATACGGAGCAACAACAGCCACTACGATTTCTGGATTATCATATGGCGCATATGAGATAAAGGATGAATTTTCAACGGCTTCATTGGTATACGCTGGATTTGGCCCAGAATAGAACGCTTCGGTAGTCCCTGTTTTACCAGCGACTTGTGGAGAATACGTTCTAAATGTCGTTGCAGACGTTCCGTTTTCACCATGCGTTACACGGTATAGCCCTTCTTTAATATGATCCAAGATTTCTTTACTTACTTGAATCGAATTCATAATCTTCGTTGGAACAACGTCTTCAAGGTTTCCAATGCCACCACTTGGACTTGTTTCATGAATTTCTTTTACTAAACGAGGGGCAATACGTGTACCACCATTAGCAATGGTAGACATATATTGCGCTAATTGCAGCGGTGTATATAAGTCAAACTGACCGAACGCAAAGTCAAGTGCAGAGAAAGCATCGGCTGTTCCACCGTTATACCCTTTGCCTTCATTTGGAAGGTCAATCCCTGTACGAACACCAAGACCGAACTGTGCGTAATACTCACGGAGTTTGTCAAATAGGCTTAGATTAATATTTAAACGTCCGCCTTTTTCGTACGTTGTTTGTCCACCCATCTTCATCGCCAGTTTAATCATATAAACGTTTGAGGAACGTTCTAAGGCATCTAAGTCCGTTAACTCAATTTTACCGTTACGGTTAAACCATGAACTCTTTGGTTTAGACGCTTCGAATTCAATCGGCTCATCGACAATTGTATTATCATCAAGCGTGATGGCTCCATCCATATACCCAGAAAGGACGGTTGCTGGTTTTACAACAGACCCCATTCCAAATGAGTTATTGATGGCACCAAGAGCATCGTCTTCGACACCCGTTGAATTAAAGTTTTCGTCAAATTTCTTTTTCTTCCCTGTAATTCCAAGGACGTCTCCATTTTTTGGATTCATCACAACGATATAGACACGGTCCGCAGCCGGATCCGTCATCGCTTCAACAGACTTCGTTGCAATCTCTTCGATTTTCTTTTGGAATTCAGTATCAATCGTTAAGACGAGGTTTGACCCGCCTTTACCTGGATACGTTTCAGTAGAATTTACTACTTCACCTTTCGTATTCGTTTGTGACTTCACGACTGTCTTCGTTCCGCTAAGCACTGTTTCATATTGTTCTTCTAAATAACTTGTTCCCACACGGTCATTGAGTGAGTAGCCTTGCGCTAGAAGTGATTTCACTTTATCCGAAGGAAGCCCCGTCTTTTCAGACGATACCGTTCCAAGGATTGTCTTCAACATATCGCCCATTGGATATTCACGGTCCCAGTCAGAATCAACGTCGACCCCGCGAAGCTCTCCAAGACGTTCACTGATTTTAGCAACCTCTTGTTCCGTTACACCTTCATTTTTCAGTGTCACGGTTGATAAGGCATACGCACTATTCATTTTCGTAAAAATAGCAATCACTTGTTTTTCCGCATCGCTATAATTTAATTCATCAGCAGGAATATGTGCCAATTGCATTTCATACGTTTGACTCGTTGAGAGATTTTCTTTCGCGATTCTCTTCTTCTCTTCTGCTGTTAGAAGGCTATCAATTTTGTCAGGGTTTGTCGCTACCCAATAGTCTTTCAAGTCACGCTCTTTTAACTTGGAAGCATCTACAGAAATCAATGTCGTTAATTTCTTTGCGATTTCTAGCATCGTTGAGGCTTTAACATCTGCAGGTCTTGTATAGTTAATAGCGAGTTTTGGTTTGTTTCCCACTAAAATACGTCCTTGGCTATCGTAAATTGACCCACGCGGAACTGATTTTTTAGCAGTAGTTGTCTCTGTACGTTGTACAAGCGCAACAAACTCGTCCCCTTTTACTAATTGGATATACGCCAAACGGCTAATTAAGGCAATAAATGAAAAGAATACAATTAAAAATAATAAATTCAAGCGAAATGGAATATGTGATTTTTTCTTTTTCTTCTTTAATTTTCTTTTAGTAAGCATAATACACTCCATATAACATCTAGTAACTCATAACAGTATACCATAAATCTCCCCCTAATCTGTATAAAAAGGGTAAATAAGTGATTAAGATTTTTTTGCGTTCAAGACTAATTTTTCGTGCAGGCTACTCGTTTCCATGCTATGCTAACAGTAACGACTAGAAAGGAGGACTACCATGGAAAAGACGATGACCAAGAAGAGATACTATACGCTCAGTATTTTGATTCCAGCTGTGATGATTTTAGCGATTTTTCTACTCTTTACAATCACCCCATTTGGAAATCGAACATGGCTAACAATCGACCTTGGCCAGCAATATGTCGACTTCTTTAGTTACTACCAAGACACTCTCTTGCATCACCCAGAGCAATTCTTCTATAGCTTCTCGAAGTCTATTGGCGGAGAAATGGTGAGTCTATGGGCATACTATTTACTAAGCCCGTTTAATCTACTCTTTTTGCTCATCCCTCGTTCGTCAATAGCCATGGGAGTGACTCTCCTTATTTTCTTAAAACTCTTCTCTTGTACAGTTAGTTTCGCAGTGTTGCTGGATGTGAAATTCAAACAAAGAAATTGGACGACGCTTCTCTTTGCACTTTCATACGGATTTATGAGTTATCTTTCAGCCAATCAATTTAATGTGATGTGGTTAGATGCCCTCATTGGCCTTCCACTCATCATTCTTGGCGTGGATGCACTCTTACAAAGAAAAAATCCGTTATATTATGTACTTCCTTTAACGCTCACTATTTTGAGTAACTACTATACTGGATATATGATCTGCCTTTTCCTAGGCCTCTATTTCCCGTATGCCTATTTAATGACAAATGATTCGTTCTCATGGAAAAGTTTTATAAAACAGTTTGGCCGCTTCCTCTTTTATAGTGTCCTTTCCGTTGGACTCATTATGGTCATTCTACTCCCAACATTTTATAGCCTACTTGGAAGTAAAGGGACAGCGACTACCATCGCTTGGAGTCTAAAGTCTGAATATAATCCGCTACTGATGGCTTCAAAACTCTTTATTGGTAGTTTCGACTTCCATGAAATGCAAAAAGGATATCCAAATATTTTTGTTGGCAGCCTGGCCTTGTTTAGCTTCCTTTGCTACTTCAAAGAGAAAAGGATTTCCCTATTCCAACGTCTCTACGCGTTATTCATTACGGTTATCATCCTCATCAGCTTTAATATTGAGATGTTTGATAAGCTGTGGCATGCGGGGCAATTCCCGAATTGGTATTCCTATCGCTTCTCCTTTCTCTTCAGTTTCTGGATAGTCTTTCTCGGCTACCAATGGGCACTGAAGAAAAAAACTATTGGTGTTCGCGAGACATTCGTTTATTTCATCCTTGTTTTAGCTGCGGGTATTGGATTTATCCTCTTCCCACAAGACTATTTACAAGGCTGGCAAATAGCGCTTGGCTTCGGGCTCTCCATGGGAATCTTGTATAGTCTCATTTTAATCGGACGTGGCAAAAGAATGCATCAAAATTTCCTGATTTCATTTGTGGTGATTGAACTGCTCTTAAACAGCATCATTACCTTATCTAGACTGGGTTATGAGATGAATTCTGAATTCAGCGCTTACCAATCATCATTAGAAAACTGGTCTACTGTATTACGCCCTGCAGAAAATGAATTTTATCGCAGCGAGAAAACGATGCTTCGTTCGAAAAATGATAGCCTTCAAGTTCCAACGTACGGCGTATCTCATTTTTCATCTACCTTTGAAAAGGAAACAGAAAAGTTTTTTGACGCAATTGGGGTTCGCCAAGGAACCGCCTATGTTAACTATAGCAATGGTACCCTATTAACGGATGCCTTACTGGGAATCAAGAATACCTTTATCGAAACCACAGACGCCACATACAACGAGCGCTGGGAACGGAAAGACTTGGAAGATTTACCAACAATCGCGAACTTTGACGAAGGACACATTGTCACAAATCCAAACGCCCTCTCAATTGCTTATCCGATGAAAGCTATCCTGAAATCGATGAAGGTGCCAACAAACCACCCGATTACGATGCAAAATCAATTGGCAAACGCGCTTAGTGGAACAACGAGCCCGAAAAATATTTTCACAAGAGTTTCTTATGAAACAACTTTCGAAAATATCAGTGGTTCCCCTGTCGTGTATCAACGAGTTCAACTTGAGGACAACACTCAAGTTGGAACAATGACACTGACCTTTACTCCAGAAACAGACGATCCGATTTACTTAGAAATGGCGGGAACGATGGGAGAAGAAGATTTGGAAATGACGCTAAACGGTGAACCGTATGCCTTTTATCCGGTTCAATCAAAACCCGTGCTTCTCAGCATCGCCAAAAACCAAAAAGGCCAACAGCAAACTCTTCAAATTATCGTGAAAGCGGATGGCTTTGAGTTTTCTAAACTTAGTCTATACTCGTTAAACACGACTCTCTTAAACGAGCGATTAGAACAAACGAAAGCACAAGAGTTGAAACTTGAAACTTTCTCTGCTACTCATTTTGCAGGAACAATGGATGTACTAGAAGACTCTACCGTTCTTACAACAATTCCTTATTCTATTGGATGGAAAGTATGGGTGGACGGCAAAGAAGTGGAAACTTACAAGATTTTGGATAGTCTGCTTGGATTTACAATTTCAAAAGGAAGTCACCACATCGAGTATCGTTATACGACTCCATTCTTACTGGAAGGAAGTCTTGTGAGTCTTGCTTCACTTCTACTACTCAGTTACATTTTATATAAACGCAAAAAGACCGATGCCTCTTAGGAGACACCGGTCTTCGTTTTTTATAGATTATTTAGCAGCTTCAAAACGACGAGCTACTTCATCCCAGTTTACAACATTCCAGAATGCTGAAATGTAGTCTGGACGACGGTTTTGGTAGTTTAAGTAGTATGCATGTTCCCATACATCTAATCCTAATAATGGAGTTTTACTTTCTGATAGAGGGCTGTCTTGGTTTGGTGTAGAAACTACTTCTAATTTCCCGTTAGAAAGTACTAACCAAGCCCAACCTGAACCAAAGCGAGTTGCTGCTGCTTGAGCGAGTGCTGCTTTGAATTCGTCGAAGCTTCCGAAAGATTCGTTGATTGCTGCTAATAAAGCACCTTCTGGAGCTTTTGCACCATCAAGAGATAATTGAGTCCAGAATAAGCTGTGGTTTGCATGTCCGCCACCATTGTTGCGAACAGCTACACGGATGTCTTCAGGAACAGCGTTTAAATCGCTAATTAATTCTTCAACTGTTTTTTCGAATAATTCAGGGTGTTTTTCTACCGCTGCGTTTAAATTTGTAACATATGCATTGTGATGTTTGTCATGGTGGATCTCCATTGTACGTGCATCAAAATGTGGTTCTAATGCGTCAAACGCGTATTCTAATTTTGGTAATTCATAAGTCATTACTAAATTCCTCCTAAAATTAAATACAGTTATGAAAACTGTTTCTTTCTTCATTCATCATACCACCCACCAAACACGATACGCAAAAATTATGCCCACCATCCCAAATCCCCCAAGCGCGTGAATTTATGGTATAATAATCCCGCTACATAGAGAAAGAAAAGAGATGAAAACATGAAATTTACAGATTACGCATTACAGCCGTACTTGCAAAAAGCCTTGGCTGACTTAAAATTTACACAACCAACCCCTATTCAAGAACGTATCATTCCTCTTTTATTAAAAGGAGAATCTGTGATTGGTCAATCGCAAACTGGGAGCGGAAAGAGCCACAGTTTCCTATTACCACTCATCAATAAAATCGACCCTAGCCGTCAAGAATTGCAACTAGTAATCACTGTTCCAAGTCGTGAACTCGCAGAACAATTAACCGCTGTTGCCGCCCAACTGATTTCATTTAGTGATACAGAAATCCTATTAGAGAAATGTATCGGTGGTACAGATAAAAAACGCCAAGTGGCAAAATTGACGCAAACACAACCACATATCGTGATTGGGACACCTGGTCGTATTTTCGACTTAATGCAAGAGAATGCGCTCTTCGTTCAAACCGTTCAAATGATGGTTGTCGATGAAGCCGATATGACATTTGACTTAGGGTTCTTAGAAACCGTCGATGAAATCGCATCTCGTATGCCAGAAAACTTGCAAATGTCTGTTTTCTCTGCAACGATTCCAGATAAAATCAAACCATTCTTGAAGAAATACTTGGGCAATCCAAAGGTCATTCAAATCGAGAATACACAACTCGTTTCACCAACAATTAAAAACCAATTACTGGTGACAAAGGCTCAAAATCCAATGGACGTTCTTCGTCAGTTACTTGTGATGGGTCACCCTTACCTCGTGCTTATTTTCGTAAATACGAAGCAAAAAGCAGACGAAGTGACAAAAGACCTTCGCAGTCATAACTTCAAAGTAGCAACGATTCACGGAGATATTCCTTCAAGAGAACGTCGTCGTGTGATGAAACAAATTCAACAAATGGATTATCAATTCGTTGTCGCAACTGACCTTGCTGCACGTGGAATTGATATCGAAGGCGTTTCTCATGTCATCAACTTAGAAATTCCTGGCGAATTAGAATTCTTCATTCACCGTGTTGGTCGTACTGGACGTAATGGTCTTGAAGGAACTGCCATCACTTTCTACACACCAGACCAAGAACAAGCCATTCAAACATTAGAAGGAAAAGGCATTTCTTTTGAAACGGTGGAATTGAAAAATGGCGAGCTGGTCGAAAGTTATGACCGCTCTCGCCGTGAGAAACGTAAAAATACGCAATCGAAAGACTTGGATCCTCGACTTAAAGGGATGATTAAGAAGGCGAAGAAAAAAGTAAAACCTGGCTACAAGAAAAAACTTGGCCAAGAGATTCGTCAGAAACAGCGTAGGCAAAATCGTACAAAAAATAAATAATACTGAGCAGCTTCATTATTTCAGATTACTTCGAATCCTTACGGATTTCTCTATAATCGCTGTAATGGGGTACCGGTTCGAGCCTAAGGTCTCTCACCTTCAAAGCTTCAAAAAAGGGAGTAAGGAATCAATTCCTAACTCCCTTTAATTTATCTTTGATACCATCTCCCATTACTGCGATTATAGGATCCGTAGGATTCTTCGTAATCTACTCTTAAATCTCTGCTATTTATTTTTTGTGGATTTTGGCTAAAGAAAAACTCTTAGAAACGACTTTTTCGTGGTTTCTAAGAGTTATTTTTTATTGGCTTTTATTTTGCTGAGCGATGAATTCTCGCATTCCAAGGAGCCAGTTGAAGGTCGATGTCACTAGTAGATACATAAACATCCCTACTCCTCCGCCGATACCTAACACGCCAATCACCATATAGATGGTTGCTGGTAGGAACATAGCAGCAATCGTTAATTGTTTCGATACGGTTGGATGCATTTGAATGTAGGCTCTCATAAACAACGCCGTTAATAATCGTACGACGAAACTGATGATAATCATTAAAATATAAACGGCAATCGTATTATAAACAAATCCGAATAACATAACACCGATAAATACCATCCACAATTTTGATTGGAACTCTTGAATAAACTGCTCTACATTTGATTTATTAAAGCCGTTTAAGCCTTCATAAGAAAACTTAGCAGTATTCAAGATTGTATCCACGACAATATGGTCTTGTAAAATCCCGATAGATGGAATCCCTTGACTTGACTCAGATGTCACATCATTATCCGTTGACTTTCCACTTGGGTCAAATACAACATTAAACACATCTGAACGGTAAACAAATCCTGAATTATCACTCGCTGATAACTTCCCATCTTGAATCGAAAGCTCTGGGAACTGTTTCGCTACGATTCCTAAATTCGTATTCATGCTTGCAATATCTTTTCCAGCACGAATAAAGCCAGGAATCGATACAAGTAATACGAGTAGGAAAAAGATTCCTTTGATTTTCTTTAGTGGATTTTGTAAAATCGTCCAAATTTTATTAGGTTTTAAAATACTCAATTGAATAAACTCTCTAATCGTCATGCGCGCCTCCTATATAGAGAACAGTTTACAGAAAAAGAGCGGTCTTTTCAAGAAAACGAGGTTGCGCGAAGGAAATGCTGCCAGGACTATTCCTAAAAATCCTTACGGATTTCTTTTTATAGTAGCGGTAACGTTACACCAGTTCGAGCCATTCTGTCTCTCACCTTCGAAGATTCAAATGCGGAGTACGGGATTTGTCCCTACTCCGCATAATTCACTTTCGATGTTGTTCACGTTACTGCTACTATAAGAAATCCACGGCTTTTTAGGAATCCCTTTGGAATCTTTTCTTCGCTTTTTAAGGAGGGAAAAGTATGCTTTCTTCACTTTTCTTAGAACACAAAAAAGACTAGGTTTTCACCTAGTCTTAGCTGTATGTCATTAGTCGCGGTCAACCCACTTGCGGCCATCACGTTCAATAAGATCGTAACCTGCTTGTGGTCCTTTGCTTCCAGCAGCGTAGTTTGGAAAATCGGCTGCAATTTCACTATCCCATGTTTTGCGGATGCTATCCACATATTTCCATGAAGCAGCTACTTCTTCCCAATGCGTGAAGTTTGTCATGTCGCCTTCGATACAGTCTAGAATTAAGCGCTCATACGCTTCTGGACTGCTCATCGCGAAGTTCTCATCAAAGATTTTCTCCAAGTGACTTGTTTGAAGTGCGATGGTATTTCCAACGGCTTTCGAATTAATCACGAAACAGAATCCTTCACGTGGAGTGATGTGAATTGAAATACGGTTTGATGGACAACCATCAATACCACAGAACAATGGAGAGCTTGCTTCTTTGAAGACAACATCAATGATTGTTTCCTTTGAATGAAGACTCTTACCTGTACGAACATAGAACGGAACGCCTTCCCAACGTTCATTATCGATAAATACTTTACCAGCAACATATGTTTCCATATTGGAATCATCTGCCACATTGGCATCTTCACGGTAGCCAGGTTTTAACCCGTCTACAGAAGGTCCATATTGCCCACGCACGAAGTTTTTGTTCACTTCTTCTGCTGTGGTATAAGGGCGAAGTTGTTCTAACACTTTAATCTTGTTTTTACGAACATCTCCAAATGAAACTGGTGGTTCCATCGCTACTAGAGCAAGGATTTGCAGGATGTGGTTTTGAACCATATCACGTAAAGCACCACTTGTATCGTAGTAACCCCCACGTTCTTCAACGCTCACTTGTTCTAAGAGCGAGATTTGAATATGGTCGATATTCTCTTTGTTCCATAACGCTTCGAATACTCGGTTCGCAAAACGGACCGCAGAAATGTTTTGAATCATTTCTTTTCCTAAGTAGTGGTCAATACGATAGATTTGTTTTTCTTCGAATGATTGACGAAGTTGATTGTTTAATTCTTCTGCAGAAGCGTAATCTTTCCCGAATGGTTTCTCGATAATTAGTCGGTTATATCCATTCTCAGTAATTAAGCCTTCTACTTTTAAATGCTCTGTAATCGTTCCAAAGAAAGTCGGTGCCATTGCTAAATAGAAGACACGATTGCCTTCGATTTGATACTTGGCATCTAATTCTTCTGAAAGTTCTTTTAATACGACATAATGATGTGTGTCAGTAACGTTATGAGGTTGATAGTAGAAATGAGAAAGAAATTGGTTTAATTCTTCTTCTGACTTCACTAATGACTGAACGGATTGTTTTACAACATCTCTGAAATACTCGTTAGTCCACTCTCTACGTGCTGTCCCAATCACTGCGAAATGATTTTTGATAAATCCTTTTTGAAATAGACGGAATAACGCTGGATAAAGCTTACGATGAGCTAAATCGCCTGTTGCTCCGAACAGTGTAATGAGTACATTTTGTTCGCGCATGAGTTGTCCTCCTTGAATAAAATACGCAAGCAAATCGCCTGCAATTAATAAAATACTACTTTTCTAGTGTAAGTTATAAGCGTAGAAATGTAAACTATAAAACGCTCCCTTTCCAAAGAAAAGGAGCGTCGTTTTTTTAGCCAATCTCATTTGCATCTGTAATTTCAGATGTCTTATCTGGAATTGATTGGAATCGTCTTTTGTTCTGTTGTAGGCTCTGCCGTTGTTGATTCAACGGTTGTTTTCTGTGTTGTCTTCTCTTGAGTCGTTTCCTCAGCAGTTGTTGTTTCTGTTGTAGAAGTAGTTGTCGTTGTGGTTGTAGTTGTTGTCGTTACACCATTAGGTAACCATCTACCTTCCCCATCGACTTTATAGCCATCAGGAGTTGTTCCATTGCGAAGCATTGCACCACTTGCTTTGAAGTAATACCATTCGCCTTTCTCTTGAATCCAACCCACTTGCATTTCACCGGCTTTATTAAAGTAGTAGTTATCTCCAGAAACTTCATGAATTCCTATCACCATTTTTCCAGTTTCATGGTCTAAGAAGAACCATTTACCAGTATACTTAAACCAACCCTTTTCCATAGCACCAGAAGCTCTATGATAGTACCAATCTTTTCCGTCAAATACCCAACCAGTTTCCATAGCCCCACTATCCTTGAAGCTATATTTTTGACCATCGATTTCTTTGACGCCTGTGACCATCACTCCGTCTTTTTGATCTAGGTAATACCATTTACCAGCATCTTTAATCCAGCCTTTTTTCATTTCGCCGCTGGCAGCGTAATAGTACCATTTGCCATCTGTTTGCTTCCAGCCTGTCGCCATAGCACCACTATCTTTAAAGCTGTATTTTTGGCCATCGATTTCTTTAATGCCTGTCACCATTTCGCCATCTTTTGGTTCGAAATAGTACCATTCATTATTATATTTTAGCCAGCCTTTTTTGAGTTCTCCGCTAGTTGTATAATAGTACCATTTACCGTCTGAAGTTTCCCAACCAGTCGCCATAACACCACCGTCGTTGAAGCGATATTCGATGCCATCGATTCTCTTCACACCAATAGCCATTTCTCCAGTTTTTTGATCGAGATAGTACCATTTACCTGCATCTTTAAGCCAACCACGTTTCATTTCTCCTGAAGCAGCAAAGTAATACCATTTTTTATGGACGTATTGCCAGTATGTTCCCATTTCTCCAATTTCATTGAAATAGTACATTTTTCCATCGATTTCTTTGAAGCCAATGGTCATATTTTTATTTTCATCAAGGTAATACCATTTATTTCCGATTTTGTTCCAAGTTAATGCTTTGCCTTCAATAGAAAGGGCACCAGTACTATCAAAGTATAGATTTACTCCGTTCACGACTCTCGAACCAGTTTGCATGATTCCGTTATCGTCAAAGTAATATGTCTTTCCATTAATGATGGCTAACTCAGATTGCATACGATATCCTCTAGCATCCACGTAGTACCAATGGTTATCCATTTGGAGCCATTCGGACATTTTTAATTTACCATCTTTATCAACAAATAAAAATCTTGGATTCCAGTCACTATCAAAATCTTTTAGCCATTTATTTTGTTGCAAGTAACCTTTTCCATTGAAGAAATATTTATTTCCATCAATCAAATGCCAGCCTGTTGCCATTTGACCGTCTCCAAAATAATATTTCTTAAATCCATCTTCTGTAGTCCAACGTGCATTTGTACTTTGAATATCAGGAAACTGTTGAGAAATATTATTTATTCCATCTTTTGTGATATCAAATACCGTCGCATCTTTTCGATCACTTGACGCATGAATGAGTTGAACGTTCATTTGTTTCAATTTATCTCTTGTTGCTGGAACATTGATATCTAAACCTGTTGTTTGCACAACAATAGATGGTTTAAGATTATTGAGGAAGTTAATACTGTTTGAAACTTTTCCATCTAGGTGATGGTTCCATTTCATTAAATCGACTTTCCCAATTTGTGGTCCTAAGCGATCTTCAGCGCCGTATACATTATCTAAGTCTCCACCTAAATAGATTTTCTTTCCATTAACTGTAACAACTGCAACAATCGAGTTTGGATTATCGTCATATACTTTCTTTAATTTACCATCTGGGCCATATTCATTCTTATAGTTGTAAAGTTGAATATCCATATCGCCTAATTTGAAATGGCTATCTTTATCAGAAATATCTTGTACAACATTCACTCCATATTTTTTAGCTGCATTTAGTGCATTATTATAATTGAAAAGATTATCCCATAATCCACCCTGAGACGTGATACGATCATCCGAATATCGTTTTAAATAGAACTTATCTACTTTATATCTTTGTAAAACTTCATCTGCTCCACCAATATGATCACTATGAACATGAGTACCCAGCATAAAATCTAGCTTTGGAACCCCTACTTGATCTAGATGACGGAAGAGTCGATCTTCTATGGCGTAGAAATTCGATGTCGTTATTCCACCTCGGAATGGGTATAGCGGATTGCTCCCATCTGGGAAATCATAGTCCTCTCCCATATCAATCAGTGCGTAATGCCCATTACTTTCAAGCAAAATGGCATCCGTTCCAGGACTCCCTTTTGTATTAATAAAATGAATTCTGTTCACTCCAGTTTGTGGAACAGTTTCTGCTTCTACTTTTGCACCTAGACCGAGCGCGATAAATGCTCCCAAGGCTACTGCAGTTTTCGCTTTTTTCATTGTAAAGCCTCCATATAACTTGTTAAATATCACACTTCTTAATTATACAGAAAAAAATAAAAAAAGATACAAAAAATTTAAACTTTTCGTATCTTTTCTTCATTATTTTTCAATCGGTAATTTCACTTTAAATAATGACCCATGATTGAGCCGTGAAGTCAGGCTAATTTTACCGTTATAGCCTTCGATTAGTTCTTTAGCAATCGAAAGACCCAACCCATTTCCTCCACGTTCTCTCGAGCGTGCTTTATCGACGCGGTAGAAACGTGAGAATACTTTTTTCTTATCTTCTTCAGTTAACCCCATTCCAAAATCTTGAATGCCGATTTCGACTGCTTCCGTGGTTGGAGAAAGGCTAACGATAATCTCTTTTCGATCTGTTGAATATTTCACCGCATTATCGAGTAAGATGATAATGACTTGCTCGAAATGATTTCGATAGATTGGAGAAACAATTTCCTTCTTCGTATCAATATCTGCAATAAACGTAAAGTCTGGATAGAGTATTTTGAAGTTTGTTACAATCTGCTCTACTGTCGCCACGACTTCCGTTTTGGCATCTTTATATTGCTCTCTTACCTGAGGAGCACGCGATAAATCAAGCATCTCTTGAACGAGTGTCTTCATGCGCTTAATTTCCGCTAGAGAGGCCGAGAGAGACTCTTCCAACACTTCTGGATCATCTTTCCCCCACCGGTTTAAAAGCTTCAGGTGCCCTTCTACAATCGCGACAGGCGTACGCAATTCGTGAGACACATCTTCAACGAAATGCTTTTGCTGTGCAATATAGAAACTAATCTTATCTAGTAGCTCGTTGAATTGTTGGGATACAATCGCAAACTCGTCATTTTTCTTTGGAACAATCAGCCGTTTCGTTTCAATGTTTTCTTCATTAATCGAAGCGATAATATCATGAATTTCTTCAATTGGTTTTGAAATGAGTCGCGAAATGAAATACGCAAGCCCAATGGAGACAATTCCTTCCATCACAATAAGCTGCAGGAATAAAAAGCGCAATTGTTTCTTCAATTCAGCCAACTTCATCATTCGATTGGTTACTTGCAAGTGCCCAATTAAGACACGAGTATTTCTGGAAAGAATCGGCATCATCACTTGCACACTTTCTTCTCCGGTCGATAGCGTCACATATTGAGCCTCAAGCTTACTCGATACTTGTGGACGGTCTTGCCATTGTTGCGTTTGGAATAATAGTTCCTTACCCGTATCAAAGACGCGAATATTCAGTTCTTCATTCATTGGATAAAAACTACTATTCTTTTTATACACTTGGTTTTGACTCAATTCATATTGCTCTGCTTTATTTAGAACACTAAGAATATCTTCACTTGTTAACTTCTCCGTTTTTTCTGATAACAAATCCGCGATGACTTGAGCATACACCACCGTCTGATTTTTCTCATTATCGCGAAGGCCAATGATCTGACCCTCAATCAAAATCGCAGTCAATACAGCTAATAACGCAAAAATGGTGGCTGATATCACCCACCACCATTTTTTTGCTACCGATTTATGTTGGTTTTGGTCCTTCATATGTAGCTCCTCAGCTTCTCATTACATATCCAGTTCCACGAACGGTTTGAATATAACTTTCTCGTCCTGGTACATCAATTTTATTACGGATATAACGAACGTATACGTCAATCACATTCGTTTCGACTTCGTTCTTATAGCCCCATACTTCTTTTAATAACACTTCACGTGAAAGAACAATATCAATGTTTTCCATCAGTAATAAGAGTAATTCATATTCTTTCTTCGTTAAATCAATGACTTCACCCGCACGACGAACGACGCGGTTTTCCACTTCCACCACAAGGTCGCGATATTCCACTCTTGTTTGTTTCACAACACGAGATTGTTCTTCCATTTGCAGACGTCTAAAGAGTGCGCGTAGTCTTGCAAGAATTTCTTCGATTTCAAACGGCTTCACTACATAGTCATCTGCCCCTTGATCAAGCCCTGCAACACGATCCATCACTGAATCGCGCGCTGTCATAATGATGACTGGTGTTTGTTTTACTTGGCGAAGGCGACGAACGACTTCTAATCCATTCATTTCTGGTAACATTAAATCTAATAAAATAGCATCCCAATGCTCATCAATGGCTGCTTGTAATCCGCTACGGCCATCTGCACACACTTTTGTTTCATAGCCTTCATGTTTTAATTCTAATTCAACAAAGCGACTTAAATTCTTTTCATCTTCAATAATTAAAATACGTTGATTCGCTGGCATTTGGAAACTCCCTTCTCTATTCTTCCCTAACAGATTTATCATACCATATTCATAAGATTCTTAACAGAATTTAATGAAATTTTCTGTCAATTTCATTAAATTAGACAATCAAAATTAACATATATGTTAATTTTTGATTTGCTTCAATAGGAACAAACAAAAAAGTCCTAGCTAAATAGCTAGGACTTCATCATTTATCATTATTGTTCAATCTCTTTTTCTTGAGCCCATTCGAAGTGGAATGTTCCTGGTTTGTCTACACGGTTGTAAGTATGCGCCCCGAAGTAGTCACGTTGAGCTTGAATTAAGTTTGCAGGTAATGTTTCTGAACGGTATGAATCATAGTATGCTAACGCACTTGAGAATGTTGGTACTGGGATACCAGCACGAACAGCCGTTACAACAACATCACGAACTGCATCTTGGTAAGATTCCGTTACATATAAGAAATACTTATCTAATAATAAGTTTTTCAATTGAGGATCACGTTCGAACGCATCTGTAATCTTTTGTAAGAATTGCGCACGGATAATACATCCAGCACGGAAGATTTTCGCGATTTCGCCGTAGTTTAAGTCCCAGTTGAACTCTTCACTTGCTACGCGCATTTGAGCAAATCCTTGCGCGTAACTCATAATTTTAGAGAAGTATAATCCTTTACGAACTTGTTCGATTAAGGCTTGACGTTCTGAATTTGTTAATTCAGGAATCTTAGTTGCCGCTAATTCTTTGCTTGCTGCAACACGTTCCTCTTTCAATGTTGACACGAAACGAGCAAATACAGATTCAGTAATTAATGGAAGTGGCACGCCTAAGTCTAATGCGCTTTGTGAAGCCCATTTACCAGTACCTTTGTTTCCAGCAGTATCCATGATTACGTCAACCATTGGACGACCTGTTTCAGGATCTTTCTTCGTTAAAATGTCCGCTGTGATTTCGATTAAGTAGCTATCTAATTCGCCTTGGTTCCATTCTTTGAATACTTCAGCGCATTCTTCTACAGATAATCCACCTACACGACGTAGGATATCGTAACTTTCAGCGATTAATTGCATGTCACCATATTCGATTCCGTTGTGAACCATTTTTACGTAGTGACCTGCTCCGTTTGGTCCGATGTAAGTCACACATGGAGCTCCATCGTCTGCTTTAGCAGAGATTTCTTCTAAAATAGGTGCTACTAAATCGTATGCATCTTTTTGTCCACCCGGCATGATTGAAGGTCCTTTTAAGGCTCCTTCTTCCCCACCAGATACACCCGTACCGATGAAGTTGATTCCTGAGTTGGCAAGTTCTTCATTACGACGCATTGTATCACGGAAGAATGTATTTCCTCCATCGATTAAAATATCGCCTTTATCTAAATGTGGAAGTAAACTTTGAATTGTCTTATCTGTTGCTTCCCCAGCTTTAACCATTAATAAAATTCTTCTTGGTTTTTCTAGAGACTCTACAAATTCTTCAACAGAATATGTTGGAACTAATTTTTTATCTGGATGTAGAGCAATCACTTCGTCTGTTTTTGAAGTTGTACGGTTGTAAATTGAAACGCTATAGCCACGGCTTTCAATATTTAATGCCAAGTTGCGTCCCATAACAGCCATACCCACGACACCAATTTGTTGTTTTGACATGAAACTTCCTCCAATTTGTTTTATTTAACACATCTATGTTATCAAAAATTACACCTTTTTGAAAGGCATTTGAATGCTTTTCTTTTACTTATTCTATTTTTCATTTCAACCATTTTCACTCTTAGAAAACCTTTTAACATTTAACTCTAGTAATTCACACCGATTTACGGTAAACTATTACCGAGCAAAGAAAAAAGGAGCGATTTTGTTGGCAAAGAAAAAACGTAATCTTTCAACAGTTGAAAAAATTACACGTGTTGTAGCCGTACTAATGTTAATCGGTACACTAGGCGCTATCATCTTACAAGTAGCCTTAACTGCAATGAATTATAAATAAAAAGAATCCGACAGGAATTTCCTGTCGGATTTTATTTTTTAAATCGTAATTTCTTCTCGATCTCGAACCATATAGGCTTTTAATGGAGTAAGACTAGCAAGCCAGTATAATCCCCCACCTAGTAAGGCTGTAAACCCACTACCTGTTGTAATAAGGAACAATGGGCTTTGAATTTGCTTCGTCACTGGGTTATATACAAAGAGGACTGCAACAATTAATGAGATGAACACACAGCTCATTCCCACTATATTAAATCCTTTTGTATACTCGTACGCCTTATGTCCTTCTAAGAAATACGCTGAACGAAGAGACAATTTTTGCTTTCTGAGTAGGAAGAAGTCAACGACAATCATCCCAATAATTGGCCCTTGAAGATAAGCTGCTAGAGAAATAAATGAACCAAAATATTCATCTACACCTCCCCAAATAGTCAAAGCACTCACATATACAAAGGCTATCCAGACCATTAGCTTATAACTAAGTTTTGGCATTCCACTCTTTACAATCATACAGTTTACATATGAACCGGTTCCTTGAGTCCCAATATTAGCAAAAGCAACTAGCAATAGGCTTAAAAGTGAAAATGTAGGCGTACTTAAAGTAGCTAACATCGTTGTTGGGTCGCTTTCGTATACACCAGTTTTCACAAACATAGCAAGTGCCATAACGCCACCTGTGGCCGCAAAAAATGGTGCTATAACGCCATACGATAAAGAAGTTGCCCAATAGCCACTTCGCTCTGATTTTGCCAAACGCGGTAAAATGAATGCTTGAGTTGACCAAGAAAAGGCTACAGCAACATTACCTTCACCTGAAATCATGAATCGTTCCAATGGTGTTAAATCGTTTTGAACGGCAGGCTGTACATTCATAATTTCTGTAATCGGAACTGCAAAAAAACAAATTCCAGCTATAATCAAACCAACAAATAACAAAGCAACAACCATGTATCTATTAATTCCTTTTATAGTTTCAGGTCCACTAAGAGCAATTAAAGTTCCTAAAAAGACGCACATAGTACCGAGTATCGGAGCCCATATTGCCTTATCTAGCACAAGCCCAAAGTTACTTGCTAAATGTATCATGGAATTCGCAAAAAGATTCGCAGTAACTGCATACCAACCAAAGTTTGCTAAACTTATTACTGTTGACAAAAGTGCAACTCCTTTTTGCCCAAGAACCGACCGGAGCCAAATCCACAAATCAATTCCGTAACGAACTGCAAAAAGTACTGGTAAACATTCTATAAAGACCCAAATAATATTAAAACTAAAAATATTAATGAGCATTTGATTAAAAGAAAGATACTGAGCAACATAAGCTCCTTGCGTATAACACCAAGTTGCAATGGCAAAGCCACTAGTAGAAAGGAATAAATCCCAAAACGAATACTGACGATCTCCATTCGTCATTGGAACAACACCTGTAATCGTTTCTTGTTGAATATAATCATTCATAGAAGCCATTATTGAATCACCCCACACATTGCTAAAATAATGAGGATTAGGTTAACTCCTACACAAATCCCCGCCCAGAGGTAATCCATTTTTGAAAATCGTTCTGGAAATACGTAATCTTTATCTTCCATTAAGTCAAGCCTACGTTTTGTTTCTTCGGAAATTAGCTTTTCGATTGAAACTTCCTTTTTCATCTAGTTTTTTCTCCCTGATACATTTTTAGAGCTTCAGTACAATACATTTTCGTATGGCGATACCATTTATAAAGATATTCGCCAATTCGTTTTCCATTACTTTCTTGGAAAAGTGCCCACAAGAACCAATAGTACGAAACTAACCCTACCATTCCTAAGAAATGCTGTTGAGTACCTGCGCCAGGATTCTTTTCAAAGTACTTATTAATAAATTCCTTGGCTTCATCTAAACTGTAGTCTGTACAACATAGGAAACAACCAATGTCGCTCGCAGCATCTCCCATTCCAGAATACTCCCAATCGATCAAACTCATATTCCCGTTTTCATCAACTAGAAAATTCGGACTATAACAGTCACCATGACAAAGAACAAATTCCACAGGATCTTTGTGTAAATATTGAATGACTTGACGTACGAGCTCTTCTAGTATTTCCTTATCTTCAAACTCAAAACGATTTCGTTTTTGTAATTTTTCCTTAAATTCTTCTAAATCTTTTTCGAATCTTAGTTCATAAGGTGTTGTCTTACCAGAACGATGGAGGCGGCTAATGAAGTCAATCGCTTTGTCAACATCTTCATCATTTTCATAATCTAATAGTCTTGCATTTTCTATAAATTTTGAAATTTTCCAGCCCTCATTTTCGTCCATTGCTACGAAAGTTTGATCTATCCCTAGTTCAGCAGCAACGCGCATTGAAGCTGCCTCACTGAGTCGGTTTATATATTCCTCAGTTCCTTTTCCAGGATGACGATAAACATAAGATTCACCTTTACACTCGAAACGGAAGGAAGTGTTTGTTAATCCGTCTTTTATCGGTTTAATATGAGTAATCTCCGCAGGTGTTACTGACAGTATCTTACAAATGTTGAGTAATATTTTTGAATTTGTATGCATCAAATATTGTTCATCAAATTCACGAAGATCTGCTAAAGAATCAAATTCTTTAATTACATCTGCTGAATAATGACGCGCTTCTAATTTTAATTCATCTAAATGGCGATAATAATACTCTTCCCATAGCTGTTCCTTAAATGCTGCATGTTGGAACTCAATCTCTAAAATACTAACAAATTTTTTACTGAATTCACGGTCAAAATAAACATGGCCAAGCATACACCATGTGTGTTTTCCTCCGACAGTTACCTCTGAAATGAAACCATTTGTTTCTTTTTCTACACAATATTCATCAGTCTCTCCATGAGCGAAAACTGTAGCATAATAACCTCTATATACGTATTCCTCAAAAGGGTTTTCTGTAAAATAGTTATCAGATGAGCAGATATAAGTATTTCCCAATTGTTCACGAACAAGCATAAGCGAAGAACAATTATTATAACGATAATAATCTTCATTGACGACGATATCTACACCAAATTTATCTCCAAGATAGAACATCATTTCTTTCATATAGCCAACAATCACTGTAATTTTATCAATTCCAGCCTCTCTCAATTGACCTATTTGACGTTCAATCAAACGCTCTCCTTTAACAACCAGTAGACCTTTGGGTGATTCATACGAAAGCGGTGCAAATCGTGTACTCATTCCTGCTGCCATAATAATGGCATTTTGAACACGATATGGTTCTAATTCAGCAATCCCTTTTTCTGTGAGGGAATAGTCCGAAGTTATCCAACCAAGTCTTTCAGCTTCTGTTACTAGATGATTCACTTTCCCAAGAGACAGTTCAAGTCCTTTTGCTATTTCTCGCTGTGTCACTTTTGCTTCTTGATTTTTTAAGAATACTAATAAGTTAAATTGATGATTTGAAATCATTCTAGTTCGCCTCCCTATGTTCAATATTATACACCTTTTGACGAAAAAGTGAACAAAAATCTATATATTTTTATAGTTACTGGAAATTTATCGTCAATCCTATTTTATGTATATAAAAAGCCAACAATCATTATGTTAAAAATTCCTAATCCTAATTAAAACGTATACTAAAGTTAAACAAAAAATATTACAATTGAGCTGCTTTTTTTATGAAATCACCTTATGAGGATTATACTGTTCACAACTTTTGAAGAAGGTCGGTATGCATTCGAAGAATCTTAGTTACGTGATTAAATTAATTAATGAGTTAAAGTAAAATTAAAAGGGTTAGTTCGGTATATTACAGAACTAACCCCTTTTATTATCTACTCTTTTTAGGATAGTACAAATTCCTGACGAGATTTGCCTTTTAAATTGTAATTTCTTCTCGATCTCGAACCATATAGGCTTTTAATGGAGTAAGACTAGCAAGCCAGTATAATCCCCCACCTAGTAAGGCTGTAAATCCACTACCTGTTGTAATAAGGAACAATGGGCTTTGAATTTGTTGCGTTACAGGATTATAAACAAATAATACTGCCACGATCAATGAAATGAACACACAGCTCATCCCCACAATATTAAACCCTTTTGTATATTGGTATGCATCATGTCCCTTTAAGAAATAAGCTGAACGAAGCGCCAACTTTTGTTTTCTGAGTAGGAAGAAGTCCACGACAATCATCCCAATAATCGGACCTTGGATATAAGCTGCTAGCGAAATAAATGAACCGAAATATTCCTCAACTCCACCCCAAATCGTTAGTGCACTGACGTAGAAGAAGGCAATCCATACCATCAACTTGTAGCTAAGTTTTGGCATCCCGCTTTTCACAATCATACAGTTTACGTAAGATCCAGTTCCTTGAGTACCAATGTTTGCAAAGGCTACTAATAAGAGACTTAATAGCGCAAATCCTGGTGTGCTTAATGTTGCTAACATTGTCGTTGGATCACTTTCGTAAACCCCTGTTTTCACGAACATCGCAAGCGCCATAACACCACCTGTTGCTACGAAGAATGGTGCGACAACCCCATATGAAAGTGTTGTTGCCCAGTAACCGCTACGTTCTGTTTTCGCTAAACGTGGAAGAACTAATGCTTGTGTTGACCATGAGAATGCGAAAGCTACATTCCCTTCTGCTGACATCATAAAGCGTTCAATTGAAGTTAAGTCACCTTCAACAGCTGGCTGAACATTCATAATATCGCTTAAAGGTACTGCTGCAAAACAAATTCCAACAATAATGACCCCTACCGCAAGTAATGCAATGACTAGGAATCGGTTCGTCCATTTAATCACTTCAGGTCCCCCTACAGCGATTAACGTACCAAGTAACACACAAAGAGTTCCAAGGATTGGTCCCCAGATACCTTTATCGAGGACGAGGCCAAAGTTGCCAGCTAAGTGAATCATGGAGCTTGCGAACAAGTTCGCCGCTACAGCATACCATCCAAAGTTTGCTAAACTGATGACCGTTGATAGTAAAGCGACACCCTTTTGACCAAGAACCGCACGTAACCAAATCCATAAATCGATTCCGTAACGAACCGCAAAAATAATTGGTAAACATTCAATAAATACCCAAATGATATTAAAGCTAAAAATATTAATGAGCATTTGATTAAACGATAAATATTGTGCCACATATGCCCCTTGAGTATAACACCATGTTGCAATCGCAAATCCACTTGTTGATAGGAATAAATCCCAGAACGAATACTGACGGTCGCCATTCGTCATTGGAACAACACCAGTAATTGTTTCTTGTTGAATATAATCATTCATAGACGCCATTATTGAATCACCCCACTCATCGCTAAGATTACGAGGAGTAAATTCACTCCAACGCCAATGACTACCCATGTGTAGTCTGCTTTTGAAAATCTTTCAGGAAAAGGATAATCTTCTTTTTCCATCATGTTTAATCGATTTTCTGTTTCATCCGCAATTAATTGCTCAATTGAAATTTCTTCTTTCACTTATTTTTCCTCCTCATAAAGTCGAAGGGCTTCCGTACAATATTGTTTTGTGTAACGATACCACTTGTACAAGAACTCTCCTACTGGTTTCCCATTGCTTTCTTGGAATAAGGCCCATAAGAACCAATAATAAGATACAAGCCCAATAATTCCTAAGAAATGACGTTCGCTAGCAACACCAGGATTATGCTCTAAATAGATTCGAATAAATTCTTTTGCTTGTTCTAATGTATAGTCCGAGCAAGCCACAAAAGTTCCGATGTCACTGGTTGGATCTCCCATACCAGAATATTCCCAGTCAATCAGACTCATATTCCCTTCTTCATCTACTAAGAAGTTAGGACTATAACAGTCACCATGACAAATGGTATGTTTTACCTGATCTTGTTCAAGATAGCCGACTATTTTGCCGACCATCGCTTCTAATTCTTCTTTATCGTCGAATTCAAAACGATTTCTCTTGATTAATTTTTCTTTGAAATCTACTAATCCTTTTTCAAATTCAATCGCATATGGTGTCGATTTTCCAGAGCGATGTAATTTCGTCATTAATTGAACGGCTTTTTCGATATCCTCTTTATCATCATAATCTAACAAGCGAGCATTCTTGATGAATTTAGAGATTTTCCATCCTTCTTCTTCGTTCATCACCACGAAAGTTTTGTCAATCTCTAGTTCAGCTGCAATTCTCATCGATGCGGCTTCACTGAGTCGGTTAATATACTCTTGAGTACCTTTACCTGGATGACGATATACATACGTTTCTCCTTTACAATCGAAACAGAAAGAAGTATTCGTTAATCCATCCTTGATTGGCTTAATGTTAATGATTTCTGAAGGTGTCACATTTAATGCATTGCAAATATTCAATAAGATTTTCGAATTAGTATGCATTAAATAGTGTTCATCAAAAGCACGCAGCTCATCTAATGAATCAAACTCTTTAATCACTTCATCAGAGTAATGTTTCGCCTCTAATAACAATGTATCTACATGACGCGCATAATAGTCTTCCCACAATTGTAATTTATAAGCTTCATGTTTAAATTCTTTTTCTAAAATGGATACGAATTGTTCGCTAAATGCACGGTCAAAATAAACGTGTCCAAGCATATACCATTTATTTTCTCCACCGACCGTTACTTCTTTGATGATTCCATCTGTTTTTTCTGTTACACAGTATTCGTCCGTTTCACCTTCTGCAAATACTGTTGAATAGTATCCACGGTAAACGTACTCTTCAAATGGATTTTCTACAAAGTAATTATCGGATGAACAAATATACGTATTCCCTAGTTGTTTTCTAACAAGCATTAAGGAAGAACAATTGTTGTAGCGATAGTAATCTTCGTTCACAACAATCTCTACACCGAACTTGTCGGCTAAATAAAACATTTTTTCTTTCATGTATCCGACAACCACGGTAATTTTTTGAATACCCGCTTCTCTTAGTTGCTTGATTTCACGCTCAATGAGACGTTCTCCTTTTACGACTAAGAGTCCTTTTGGAGTTTCGTACGATAATGGTGCGAAACGTGTACTCATTCCTGCTGCCATAATAATCGCATTTTCAACACGATAAGGCTCAAGCGCTTTAAAGCCTTTTTCTGTTACTTCATACTCAGATGAAATCCATCCATTCTCCTCAGCTTCTTGGATTAGTTTGTTAACTGTTCCAAGAGAAAATCCGAGCTCTTCAGCGATTAATCTTTGATTCGTCTTTTCAGTTTTATTTTTCAAATTCAATAATAATTGAAATTGATGCTTACTTAACATATAACCCCTCCTTTGTTCAAAATTATACACTTTTCAAAGCAAAATGAACATACTTAAAATAAAAAAACTTATCAAAAAATGATAAGTTTTTCTAATTAGAATTATTTTGTTTAAAGAATTGATATAAATCTCTAGATGCTTCAATCCACGCCTTCCAACCTGGATGGATTGTATCGTACATGTAATACGGTTCGTATTCCTTGTCTCCTAAGTCGAAGATAGAATAACCATAAGCTTCAACGATATTCGTTAATTTTTGACGATATATTTTTCGTTGTTCAGCATCTACGCCAATATAATCATTCCACTTTCCATTAATCGGGAAGTTGATCACACGAACATCTAACCCAAGCTCTTTGGCAATTTCAAGTAACAATTCAAAATCGCTATACTCTGGAGAATCCGAATATTTATAGAAATAATCTTTTCCTTTTCGTTTCTCCATATTATTTTTGATGTTCTTATCGAAAGTATTGTTTTCTATTCCAAACTCATTATTATTTGTTCGCTCTTTAGCATCTGCTTCAGCATTTTTTAAGAGCTCATCCCAATTATAATCAGGTGTCACATCTCCTGAATAAGGACGAAGTTTCACCTTACTATAAATACTAAATTTTGTTTCTGTAATTAAATCAGATTTTTCAACATCCATTTTTACGAGAAATTCATCCCAAAAGTTTCCTTCTCCATCGATAAGCACACGCTTAAATCGTTCAAATCGTTCTTTTAAGACTGAATTATCTTTAGCTAATTCAATAGCTCTGTTAATCAACTTTATCCGTGTTTCCAATTTCAGATTCTCGTTCTTTAATGCGTAATACATATGTTCTGTTGAAATACGACTGATGAACGCTTTTGGATCAATTCCATATTGATCAAACCACCCGAACGATTCACTGATAACCAACTTTTTATTGACAATACTATCTCCGATGGAACCAAGCGTAAACGCCTGAATTATATTTTGGAAGTTTCCTCCACCAATCGGCATAATATGAAAATCACGATAGTTAAATAAGCTTGTATAATGATACGGTTCATCGAATCCCACAGATAATTCAGAGGACCCTAGAACTACTAATGTATCTTTATCGATATTCTTTTCTAAAAGTTCTCTATTTTTAAACTTCGCGTAATTGAAATTATAACGAACCGTATTGTTTTCATCTGTTGTAAATTGTTGATTATAAATCTTAATCCCCATTACAATCAAGATTACGGTCACAATCGAAAGCACAAAGGCTAAGAGAAACGCCTTAATTTTCTTCATCTATAACCCATCCAATATCTTTTAGTGTATCTGTTTCGTTTTTCTTTCATTTGCCAACATTACAAAGCGATAAAGTCTTACATTCACTTTTAAGAATAATGCAGCAAGACGTCTTCCTTTTTGGAAGATTCGATTTCTAGCAATTTTCAATGCATTTTGTTTTAAATAATCACGTACAACTTTATATTCTTCTAATTTTTGATATTCCTCTACATGAAGTAACTTATCAAATATAAAGAAGTAAGCATACGATAATCTAAAGAACATTTCTTCCTGTAAGTCTGGAAAATGTTCTTCTACATATCGACTAAATTTAGTGTAGATTTCAATATAATTAAAATCTCTCTTACTAAATGTAGACGTTGTAATACTATTTCCACGATGATAATAATAATAATATGGTTTTGTATTCACAACATATTTATTCGCTACTTGAATTAAATCATAATGATAAAACGCATCTTCGTAAATCTTTCCGACTGGGAATTGCAGTTGCGCCGCAATTTCTTTTCGAATCAATTTATTACAAATGCTTCCTGGTACTAATTTCCCAACAAGATATTCTTTCAAGAATTCGTCTGTGTTCATCACAAAATATAAGTCCGGATTCTCACACTGCGGAGACTCTCCTGTTTCATAGACATTCATAATATTGCATACAGAAACGTCGGCATCTTCTTTTATCATTTGCTCATATAAACTTTCAACCATATGAGGATGAATATAATCATCTGAATCAAGGAAAAGGATAAATGCTCCACTTGCATGTTGCAAGCCATAATTACGGGCATCAGAAAGTCCTCCATTTTCTTTATGATAGACTTTAATTCTCGAATCCGTTTCTGCAAGAGTATCGCATAGTTTCCCACTATTATCTGTTGCCCCATCATCAATTAATAAAATCTCAAGAGATGGATAACTTTGCTTCTTAATGGAATCAACACATTTTTCTAAATACTGTTCAACATTGTATACAGGTACAATGACACTAATTAAATCTGACATAATTACCCTTTCTTCTTGAACACTTTATTCTTAATAGCTTTCAAGCTGCTAATAAAGATTTCGTCTTTAACAAGCGCTAATACCACAATATAGTAAATCACACACGATACAATCGTCGCTAAAATATTCACTAATAGTGTCCCATTAACAACCCATTCAATTGGATGAAGTACAGAAATTAGATAGGCAATTACAAAAAATCCGCTGGCATAAAGCATATATTTTCCCGTATGAATGAGTAATTTACGCATTCTGAAGAGATTATTTTGTCGAATGAGAAGCATATCTAAAGCAATTACCACTAACTCTGCAAAAATCGTTGTTACAATATAGAACGCTGGATTTGCAATATGATTAAAGGCCAATAATGAATTCAGGGCTAAGTTAATACCACCACCGATGAAGTAAATAACCGTTAAGCGGTTTTCATATCCTTGAACAAAAATAATTTGGTTTTCTAAAATTAAGGCTAACGCCCAAGGTACAGAACGGAGTGCAAATAAGATTACACTTGTCCCCGCATCTAAATAACGCTCTCCAGCATAAAGAATCGTCGCATGAGGTCCTAATACTGCAAGACCAAAAGACAACGGAATAATACAGAACATAAAAATACGTCCGCCCTTATTCACGAGGTCATCATATGCTTTAAAATCGTTAATTCCAAGATAATATCCTAGACGCGGTACACTTACGCTAACCGCTCCACTGACAACGCCAGAGATAGAGAATACGAGAGTTTGAGCAATCGTGTAGTACGAAACGTCTTCTGGCAATGCCACCGCAGAAAGGAACATACGGTCTAAGTACGTATAGAGCATTCCGGCATTGGCAAGAAGTAAAATCGCAATTAACGGTTGAATAACGCGTTTCACTTCAAGCATAGATACCTTTACAAATTTAACTTCGCGTTTAATCCATAAGAAACTTGCAAGGTAATTAAGCATTGTGACCAGTGACATTACTAGCGCATAAGCGACAATATCATGTTCACTACGTACAAATGCAAAAATAGAAACAAGCATTAAAATACGAATTGCTAATGTTTTGTACAAAATAAATGTATAGTTTTCAAAAGCCTCGTTCATCCACTCAATATTTAAAAATTGAGCAAATACTTGGATAGCCATTACATAGTACAATGTCTTTAATAGTGGCGATCCTTCCATCGAAAACGTGATTAAGAAGTACGCCAAAGTTGTTACTAATGTACAAACTAACGAAATGTAAAATAACAGTGAAAATGTACGATTAATTGCGTCTTTATCCGACTTCACCTTACTAATCGCACGAATTCCATAGTTATAGATTCCTAATGTCGCAAACGGAATAAATAAACCGATAAACGTATTGGTAATATTGAAATACCCGTAATCGGTTTTACTTAAAATACGTGCGATATAAGGACCCGTAATTAATGGGAACACAATATTTAATACACGGAGCATTAAATTCGCTATTGCATTCACTTTAATATTCTTCATAAGTCACACCTTTTTATCATTTTTACCCTATCCTACACTATTTAAATATGTGTCGGTAGCAGTTTTAAAAAATCAAAAGAAAAACTTAGTAATTCCTATTTTTCTTTCCAATAAGCTTTAATTCCATGGCTCTTATAGTCGATTTCCTCTTGAGAAGGAATTTGCATATAATCTCCATAAAATTGTGTTAAAAATTCATCATAATTTTTAGGGATTGGAACCATCATATCTTCAAACGGAACTTCAATCAGTTCCTTATACATTCCTGCAGGAAAAACTTCTTTTCTTCCATCTTTTCCACATCCAATTAACCCTTCATATTGTCCAGACGGATTACGATATTTATTAATTAATTTCTCAATGCGTTTTCCAAAGAAGCGTGGGTTTACTAGACGTAATAAATACCACATAATTTTACGGCAAAAATCTTTCAGTTTGCTATCTCCATATTGTACATATTGCAATTGAATATAAGAAATCATTCGTAATGTAGCATACAAATGAGCTTTATCAATAACCTTGATATCATCGAAACGTTCCACTGGAAATACATCAACAAAGACGCTTGTATCATGACGTTTCACTTTAATATGATCTTCAATAACTGTATCGGTATCTAACATAACCGCAAAGTTTTGGAAATACCAATCTGAAGAGTCATAATCCAATACTTGATAACGTTCATCTTTCATCTCTTTTACAACATTTAAAAAACGATCATAGTCTTTTCTATAAATACAAATATCAATATCATCGTCCCATGGGATGAATCCTTTATGACGTATTGCTCCTAGCAAAGTCCCGTAACTTACAAAATAAGGAATGTCATTTTCCTTACACACACGATCAATAAATTTTAAAATATTCATTTGACAGTCTTTTAATTCATCTTTTGATAGATACTGCTTCACTATACTTCCTCCTTGTATTGAACAACTAAACCATGTGGATTTACTTGTTTTTCAGCAGGGGGCAATTGCATATAATCCCCATATAATTGTGTTAAAATCACATCATATTCTTTCGGAACAGGATACATTTTCCCTTCAAATTCAGCTTCAATCGTTTCTTCAAACACTTCTGGAGCCATAATCTCTTGTTCTTTAGCCTTTGAAGCTAAAACACCCGCATATTTCCCGTTTGGAACAGTATTATTTCTGACTAACTTGTCAATTTTATACGCAAAATAACGGGGTGAAACAAAAGTAAGTCCTGTCCAACATATCGTACGAATAATGTCTTTTAATACACTATCCTTATAGACAATATTCTCATGTTTACTAAACGATAATAATTTAAAACTCTCTAAATCATATGTTTTTTTTACTAAAGAAAAATCATCAAAACGATCATATGGGAAAATATCAATAAAGATTCCCGTTTCATACGTCTTACGATTTCTTGTGTCCTCAACAACAGTTTTCGTATCTACGACTTTAATAAAGTTATTGTAATATTTCTCGTCAGTTTCTAGTGATAGAACCTTAAAACGGGGATGAGTAAATTCTTTTACAAAACGATCATAATTGTCTCTCGACATCATCAAATCAATATCATCATCCCAAGGAATAAAGCCTTTATGACGAATAGCTCCGATTAACGTTCCATAGTTTAAAAAGTATTCAATCTTATGTTCTTTACAAAACTCGTCGACTGCATCTAATAGTTCGATTTCGATTTGTTTAATTTCTAATTCTGATAAAGTTGTCAACACATTCTCTCCTTCCATAATCATCTCATTATATCATGAAATCATACTCTCAGCTATATAAATCAAAAAAACAGAAGGACAGGAATCCTTCTGTTTAAACATATTCTCTATTATTTAACCGCAATTATACCGACAAGTTCTTTATCGAAGTTTTGAGCTACTTGTAATTCTTTTTCAAGTTTCTTATAGCGAGAAATTCCTAACTCTTCAACGAATACCACTTTTTGTTCATTAGCATCGATTAGATCATTATTCTCAATGACCGTAACCCCTTCAAAGTTTACTTGATTTCTTAACTTTTCAAGTAATTCTTTATCTGATGAAGTAACTGCTACATTTCCATTTTTATTTTGAATAAATGATAGAACTTTTGCAACCTCTGCAACAGCTGCTACTTCGAATACTTTTTCAACACCGTATTGGTTGAAGTCACCTACACGATTTAAGGTTGGGTTAAAGAAGTATAATGCAAAGTTGATAAATAAGACAATCGCAATTGCAAGTATGAATAATGCTACTAATTGTGTCACTAAACGTTTAGCACTGAAGTTTGAAACTGTTTTTGATTCACCAACAAACTCTTGCGAATGTACTGTATCGAGTTTCGTAATTGTTACATTTGGAAATGTGTTTTTGTATGAATTTACTAATTGATCAATTTTCTTTTCAATCAATTGATTTAATTCTAAGCTTTTTGTCAATACTTTAACAGAAACCCCTGTTGAATCTCCAAGTGCATTATATATAATTTTTTGTTCCCAGAAGTTTGCATCTGAATTACGTAATTGTGTTTCATTACTTGAGATTTCGCCAGCAATTTTAGCTACTGTCTTACTGTCTACATCGTTAAATAAATATGGTCCAGTCATATTTGAGCTAATCAATTTCATGTAAAATTGACTGTATTGATTTTCGCTAGCAAAGTTTTCTGAACGAACCGTTCTATCTGGAGCATCGATTTTATAAACGATATATGAAGAATAACTTCCTTCTCCACTTACAACTGCAGTAGAGTTGATTGTTTTAAGTGATAGTGGCACTGCCATCGCTAAGAAAAGAACGATGAATCCAATCAAGTTCCATTTCTTATTTTTTACTGTATTTGCAATCAGATCAGCAAATGAATATTTTTCAAACATTAATATAACCATCCTTTGTATGTGAATAATAACCGACTCTCTTTACAAGCAACCCTGATACGATAAACAGAACTACTATAAAGAACCAAAACTGCATTGTAAATAAACTGTAGAAACTTTCTGTAAAGCTACTTCTTGGCATAAAGAAAAGATTTCCTAAAATCACAAGAGAAAGAATCACTCTTAGTGTTTTACCAGTATACATCGAATTCACTAGAGAAACAAATAACATTCCTAGTAGAAGATTTGCAATAATTAAACCGATAAAGCCATAATCTGTAAAGACTTCAATTATGTAACTACTTCCGATTCCGTGTCCGCCAAGGTAATCTTTGTTCATCGCAATATAAGAAATATTATGCGCAAAACTATTACTTTCTAGCGCTAACTCAAGACTGTTTGATGTATTAGCAAACGGAGTAGTCCCCAGCAACACATTCCCAAGAGAACCTCGTGTAAAGTACTCAATAATCGGCCCGAAGGTAAAGTTTCTAAACTCCCTCGTTGGCAACGCTGAGTGATAAAGGTATCCCTTTGATAATGCTCCAAAACTCGTAGACTGCTTATATAAGAAGTCTAATAACAACCCCGAAATACTAGTTCCTTTTACAGAAGCACCATCACGAATATAGTTTAGTGCTCCCATCGCCAACATTAAAACAGGTGTCCCCGCTCCGAGTAAGAACTTCTCGAAGCGTCCAATCCATTTCTCATTCTTATCTGTATAGTGCCTCATAAAGAAATAAACAAATGAGAATACAATGGCAAGAATGAACGGATTCCGTGTTCCAATCAGTAAATGAATAGCATTCGCACCAATATACAATAGTAATACGAATAATGATTTTTTCTTGCTTGGTTTTGTCGCTAAGTACGTACAAAGCGCGAAAAACATAAACGCTGATAATAAATACGTAAAGTATGGTAATTTACTTTGGAAATTCGCGTAATAACCATAATACGTTGTTTGACGTCTAAACATATATCGTTCTACTAAACGCAACACATAGAATGGATACGTAAAGAGAAATGCGATAAATGAGACCCGTTGTAATTTATCGATGAAACGTTGATTTACTGGTTTATCCACTGTTTTTTTCGGTCTTGTAGCCATCCATCGTCCAATCATTCCACCAATGATAATTGCTACAATACTGATAGCAATCGCTGTGAACGAAAACTGATACGTATCTTTCGAGTACTCTTGAAGAATTCCATTATTCATATAATAAATGATTGGCCGGTTAAACAAGAATATTCCAATCATTAATAGAAACATAAAATGTATAATGTAGTATTTCAAATCTAGCAAACAATAGAAAATCGCAGTCACATATAAGAGAATCACTGCACCCAATTGCAATACTATATTTGACTGAACACTCGCTACGATAAAGATAATCCCGGAGATAAGGGCGCTCAGTACAACAACGAAAAATAATAAACCTTTTAAACTAATTGTCGATTTTTTCATTTTCTTCCCTTTCTAACATCTCCAATATCTGTTTCATTTGCGCTTCTACTGTGAAGCTTTCAATATAAGCATCCATCGCTTTTGTATCAACAGATGCATTCATTCTTTCATTTAAAGCAGCCACTGCTTCTTCATCCGTTTGGATAATGGTTCCAAACTGTCCGTTTCCACTCAGCTCCTCTGCTCCACCAACATCAGTCGAGACAAATGGTTTTCCAAGCGTCAATGCTTCCACAAAGGCTCCAGAAAAACCTTCTTGTTGAGACATTGAAAGAAGTACTTTTGCACGTTTCAACACGGGATATGGATTTTTCTGATAGCCTAGAAAATGAACTCTTTCTTCCAATCCTAATTCGGCAGTTCTTTCTTTTAATTGTGCCTCCTGATCGCCACTCCCAATAAAATAAATGTGGGCTGTCGGCCTTACCTCGAGTAATTGATGAAAAACTTCGAGGGCTCTATCAGTCCCTTTCTTTGATTCTAAGCGACCAATGACTGCAATACTATCTTCCTCGACAATTTCTTCATAAGGCTCATTAGACTTTCGAACGATTTCATCAAAGTTATAACCATTATAAATCGTCACAATCTTCTCTTTAAACTCTGGATAGACGGTTTCGATCGACTCTCTTGTTTTCTTGGAGATTGCAACGATGTTATTGGCAGTTTTTAAATGTTGACGATGATTTTCTCTATAAGAAGCATTTTCTGGTTTTAAGAACTCTTCGATACTTCCATGAATCCATGCAATCTTCTTCACTTC
The DNA here is from genome assembly GCA_902479935.1 of uncultured Streptococcus sp. Classification (GTDB taxonomy): domain Bacteria; phylum Bacillota; class Bacilli; order Lactobacillales; family Aerococcaceae; genus Granulicatella. The sequence continues at coordinate 79,086 of CABSQV010000001.1, forward strand.
TGGTCGTTTAGAAAAAGGAAATGCCGGATTCATAATTGTGAACGAGATTTCAATATCATATTCATCTTTAATCAGATGATTGCGCACAAGGTCTGGAAACCAAATTCTTGCTCTCCATAGTAACGCTTCAACAAGACGTGAATGTTTTTTAGACTTATAAGGTTTTAGAATTCGAACGCCCGCCGGAACGGGTTCATACCCTTTATCAAAGTGTTCGATTTCTAAAATGTCAACGTCATATTTTTTTAAATCTAAATGATTAACGATTGTTGAGAGGATTTTTTCGGCTCCTCCGCCAAGAGAAAAGGACCATAAATAAACAAGAATTTTTTTCTTATTTCCCATAATACTCCCCTTTATACTTCTCGTATCCATTTTCAAGATCAACAAATACTGCATCATGATGCGCGACCTGCTTATCTGCTGGAGGTGGTGTCATATAATCACCAAAGGCTGTTTTTAAGTAAGCATCGTATCCAACTGGAATGGGCATTTCCGTTTGTTCAAATGGTACAAATAACGCTGACTCAAAGCTTTCGATTGGATATTTATTCTTCATATATCCAGGGCCTGCACAAAGTTCAGTAATCCCATCACTTTCTTCACGCGTGTACTTTGTCATCTCACGCTGCGCCTTGCTCCAAATCTTATAACGTAATGAACGTGTCGGGAATAATCCTAATAAGAATAAACTTCCCCATTTCATTAACCCACCATGTTTTTCGGGTACTGTTTGCGCACGGAACAATGAGTAAATCAATGCCCAGCGGACTTGTTTCTTACGTTCTGATTCTGATTTTGGATAATAATCTAGTGGAAGGATATCAATTGCTAAGCCGTGTGGGATATCTAAATCCGCTTGATAAGGCTTCACGCAAGTCGTTTCTTTATCACGAATCGTCACAAACAAATTACGGTCTAAGTAATGTTCATCACTATTTGACATCACATAACGCCCATCTGCTTCTTTTGGCCACAACTCGATTAATTTTTCATAATCTTTACGTGGCATAAAGAAATCTAAATCATCATCCCAAGGGATAAAGCCTTTATGGCGAAGTGCTCCAATGGCCCCACCACCGCATAAATAACATAATAATTCATGTTGTTTACAAAATGACACAAAGTATTCAGCCATTTCTAAGCATTTCTCTTGTAATGGTTCCATGTTTTCCTCACTTTCTAAATATCCCATTTAGCCACTGTTTTAAATGGTGTTAATTTATCTTCCTCGAAGAAATGATAAATGTCTTTCATCTCTTGAATTGGATTTGATTCAAAAATAATTAAGTTCAAACGTGCATGCACTTTTGGATCTGCCATGAATTGAACAGCCTCTTCAAAGTCCTTACGACCTGAACGAGAGCTACCGACCCAAGTCAATCCTTTTTCAAGAATGTCACGTGTGTTTAATGGCACTTCAAACTCACTAACCCCCATCATAACAACCGTTCCTTGAGGTTGAATATGACGGATAATTTCACGATATGCATCTTGAGTTCCGCTTCCGCCCACGCATTCAATCGCATGATCGAATGTAAAGTCTTCTGGAAGATTGCTCACATCATACACTTCATCTACAAATGAGAACAAACGTAATTTCTCAGGATCTTTACCAACAATAATAATCGTTGACTCTGGGAATTTTGCTTTTGCAATCGTTGCTACAACATAAGCTAAACTTCCTGAGCCCCATACGACGATACGGTTACGACGGCTATGCGCTACTTTGTCAAAACGGCGAAGTCCGTGAACCCCAACTGAAACGAATTCAGAAATAGCAGCGACTTTATCTGGAACATCTTCGTATTTCACAACACGGTCGATTGGAATTGTCACGAATTCACGCATGAATCCATCATGGCCACTTGAACGGAAGTATGTTCCATTCACATAGTTCTCATAGAACTCTGTCTCCTGGTCAAAATCACGTGGTGGTTGGTTTGGAATCATCACCACATGGTCTCCTGGATTATACGTTCCTGTTGGGTCCGCAACGACGATTCCACAACATTCATGAATCAATGCCATTGGTAATTTCTTCTGCAAAATTTTAGCAGGACGTGTTCCTTGGAAGTAACGTTGGTCGGCGTGACACAAAGCTAAGTAGTTTGGTCGAACCACCACAGTATCTTCTTCATAAAATGACACATCTTCATATTTAATTGAGAAAAACGATGGACGAATGAGTTGATACACTCGATTAATCATTTTAAATCTCTCCTAACATCGCTTGCGCAATTTTCAAATCTGTTACTGTCGTAATTTTAATATTTGAGTATTCACCCTCGACAAGAGCTACTTTCACATCGTTAACCACGAATACTTTACATGCATCTGTCAAGATTTCTTTGACATCATCTGTAAGGCTATCATACAAGTCTGTAAATGCTTGAATCTTAAATGTTTGAGGTGTTTGTCCTTGATACATATGGGTTCTGTTTGGAATGGAAGAAATCACTTTTCCATCCACAGATTCAACAATTGTATCGTTTGCCATCACTACAGTATCCGCAACGTCAAAGTGTTTCATCGCTTCAATATTATCGACAATCATACGATATGAAACAAACGGACGAACTGCATCATGTGTAATCAATACATCTTCAGGTGAAAACGATCCGCTATTTTTGATGTCCGCAATAATACTTAAGATGCTATCATTACGATTTCCACCACCGCTAACGACACGGATTTTGTCCTTGTTCGTTAAAATATGTTTATCTAATAAATCATTGAAGTAGCTTACCCAGTTTGGATGAACCGCTACATAGACAACATCTACATCTGGAACAAACAAGAATTTTTCGACTGTGTGAATAATAATTGGTTTGTTTCCTAATGGTAGAAATTGTTTTGGCATTTCTTGGATTCCCATACGAGTTCCGGTTCCACCGGCTAAAATCCCAGCATAAATCATTTTATACACCTCTTATTTCCCCTATTAAGGAGTTGTTAAATAATATAAATCTTCTCTTTCTTGTAGAAATGGATATGTTTGAACAGTTGGTTGTCCCATTAATTTACGGATTGAATTACTTACTCCTAATAACACCTCATCCGTTGCATATGAGTAATAGATTTGCTCTCCTGCATTGTTTGTTAATAACAACTGTCTTTCTTCGATAAATGTTTGTGTTAAATTATTTCCTGTGATAGCAGGACCATAAGTGTTTTTAAGGGCCATCACTTGTCCAATTGGCAAGTCCGTTTTCACGTTCTTACTTACCGCATTCATTAATTGCTCGAAGTTTGTAACAGAATTAAAAGTCATCAATTTCTTAACGAGTTCCTCGATAACGATACGTTGACGTTTTTGACGCCCTGTATCCCCTTCTGGATCATCGTAACGCATACGTGCAAAACGTAAGGCACTTTCACCATCAAGTAGTTCTGTCTTTCCTTCAACGAAAGAACGTCCTTCATAAGTAAAAGTTAGCGGGCTTGTCACTTCAATTCCACCCACAGCATCCACGAATTCCATTAAGCCTCCCATGTTAATTTGCACATAGAAGTCAATCGTTGTATCTAACATCTTCTCAACTGAATTAATAACCATTGGAGCCTTTCCATAAGCAAAGGCGTGGTTCAGTTTATCATAGCTACCTGTTCCTACGATTTCTGTATAAGTATCACGAGGTAAGCTGAGTAGTTGAGATTTTTTTGTTGATGGATTAACTGTCAACAATAACATTGTATCTGAGCGGCCGTCTTCTTCTTCACGTCCATATGCTCCATTATCAATCCCCAATAATAGAATGTTAATTGGTTTTGCGTTTTTAATAATCTCGTTTGCTTCTTGTTCCGTACGGTTTCCAACATCTTGAGTGATTGTGTTAATCGTATGGTTAATTCGGCTTGCATAGTAAGTTCCCGCTACTGCAATAATCGCGAGTAAAAGGATTAAAATAAAACCAATACGTCCACGTTTCTTTTTCTTTTCTTGACGTCTCCCTTTTCGGGTCCATTCATTTGATTCGTTCATATTTACACTCCAATACTTTTAAGGGTTTTGTTTTTGTGTAGGCTGTGTTGGTGCAACAGGCTCTTGCGTTGCAGGAGCTGATTGCGTTGGTTGTACAGGCTGTGGTTGCTCTGGAGCAGCCGTCGCTTGTGGCATCTGTGTTGCTGGTGCTGTTGGTGTTACAGCACTACTTCCACCACCATTATTAGATGGATTTGTCGGTGCAACATAGTCATCATCATCATCATCATTACTGTTGTTATTGTAATTGTTATAATTTGGCGTTACATTTGGTTCTACGTAAGTATCACCTTGTTCTTGTACATTTGAATTATTTTGAGGAGCATTTTGCTCGATATTCACTGATGACTGTGTTTCTTTCGTTTCAATATGTTTTAATTCAGTAATTTCTTCTAAATCAAGTGACTTTCTGATGACATTCGAAACGCGAATCTTCTCAGCTTCTGGAATGACAAAATAATAAACGCCATTAATCATCGCTCCATCCCCATTAATCGTATCTGACTCAAAATGTTGGAGAGCTTCTTTATGCGTTTGTGCGATTTGGAATAATTTTTCTACTGTAAAGTTTGTTTTTACCGAATTCTCTAATGTCTTAAGAATTTCTTCGTATTTAGTTACTGAACCTAGGCTCAATAATTTTTCGACTAATTTTTGAATGACATATTGTTGACGTTTTTGACGCCCAGTATCTCCTTCAGGGTCATCATAACGCATACGTGCATATCGCAGAGCTGCCTCCCCGTCTACATGGCGTGTAACACCTTCAGTAAAGGACTCATCCTCATACGTAAATGTTAACGCTGGGGTAATCTCTAATCCACCCACTGCATCAACAAGGCCCATCAATCCACCCATATCTACTGTTACATAGTAGTCAATTGGGACGTTAAGCATATTTTGTACACTATTAATTGAGAATTGTTCTTTACCAAAGGCATATGCATGGTTGATTTTATCAAAAGTACCATAACCGATAATTTCAGTATAAGAATCACGAGGAATACTAATCATCGTTGTTTTCTTTTGTTTTGGATTTACAGTCACAAGAAGCATCGTATCTGAACGCCCTACTTCCGTATCACGACCATAAGCTCCATTATCAATCCCTAATAGAAGAACCGAAAAGCTGCTATCGTCTGTTAATTCTTTCTCACGTAATTGGACGGTCTCTACTTTTTGATGGATTGCATCTTCCGCTTGAGAAATTCGACTCCATGCATAAGCTGCACCTGCAATAATCACAGCGCCCAATGCCAGCAAGACCGTTAAAATAACTTTTCTTATTTTTTTATTGTTTCTTTGTTTTCTTCTATTTGATAATTTTTCTTCATTTACTCTCATTCATTCCACTCCAATAACTATACAATCAGTTTATTATATCATAGATTTCCTTGAATTCATGAGTATTTATAGTAATTTTAAGATTTTTCTTCTTCATCAAAATATTCTTTTTTAAATTCAAAACCAAAGATCCATCCCTTAATTGTTCCAACACCATAGGCGAAGTGAATCGCAATCATAATGAATGGGATTAGTAGTAATGTTGGGTTGAATTTTTGCTTAGAAATTTCAAAAATAGACAACCCCAGCACCGCTAACAAATATAGGAATACTACAGTTAAAAGTGGTACAAAACTGACTAGCGTGAGCATCATTAATACAAGTAAAGTCGCTACAAATACACCTGGGCCAAAGTGGAATAAAGATAAGCAATCACGGCAAACATGTGAAGTCAATCCAATCCAATATCCGTTTGCAAATTTTTGTTGAATCATCTTCGTAAAAGTTGGACGAATATATTGGTATGATTCAATTTCAGGATTAAAAATAATATCATATCCCGCTTTGCGCACTCTGTAATGAAACTCGTTATCCTCAGTACGCAACAATCTTTCATCAGCTAGTCCTACTTTGTCAAAAACTTCTTTTCGATACATCCCATGGAAAATAGAGTTCACTTTTCTTTTCACATCTGATTTCCTATAATTCGCAATACTGCTTCCAAGAGCTGACTCTTCTACGATATGTAGAGTCTTTGAAAAATCATCAGCTGAGTCCACAACAGTCGGTCTATTTCCTCCACAAACATAAGCCCCCGCTAAGATTTCATCTACATTTTTTTGAACAAAGTCTGCTGGAATTCGAGAATGGGCATCGATTTTTAAAACAACATCCCCAGTTGCATGTTTAACCCCTTCGTTAAATCCTGCAGCCTGGATTTGGCGCTCGTTTGTAACGATTTGAACACTCAAGGTTTCGTTATTTTTTTTAAATTCTTCCATCACCAACCTAGTGTTATCTGTTGAGTTTGAATCCATCAACACCACTTCAATATTTTGAAGTGGGAATGTTTGGTTTAGAATATCTTCAAATAGCATTGGTAAGTATTTTTCTTCATTTCTTGCGGTAATTATAATACTGACTTTCATAAATAATCTCCTATTTTTTATTCTCAGTTCATTATAAAATAGTTCTTTTTATAAAAACAGAAATATCATCAAAAAAAGGTCGATGAAATCATCGACCCATTAATCTATTTCTTTTTATTCGCAATATCAATCAATTCATCGTGTAATTGTTGATCTGTATAGCTTTCGAAGTTTTCAATAAAATTATACACGCGATTAATTTTAGAATTGTCCGCAATTCCAATATGAATCTTAGGAAAGACTTGTTTTGGATTTACTTCTCCTTCGTTCAGTAACTCTTCATACATCTTCTCTCCAGGACGTAATCCAGTAAACTTAATCTCGATATCCCCTTCATCATATCCCGAAAGACGAATTAAGTTCTTCGCTAAGTCTACAATCTTCACGGGTTGTCCCATATCGAGTACGAAGATTTCCCCGCCACGAGCAAGAGCTCCAGCTTGGATTACTAATTGAGCAGCTTCCGGAATCGTCATAAAGTAACGTACGATATCCGGGTGAGTAACTGTAATTGGTCCCCCTTCAGCAATTTGCTTCTTGAAGAGCGGAATTACTGAACCACGTGACCCTAATACATTCCCGAAACGAACCGCAACGAATTTTGTATACTCGCTACGTGTCGCCATGTCTTGCACAATCATTTCGCAAAGACGTTTTGTTGCACCCATAATATTTGGTGGGTTAACTGCTTTGTCTGTTGATACCATTACGAATGCTTTTACACGTGCATGGCTTACTGCTTCAGCCACATTTCTTGTACCAAGAATATTGTTTTTCACCGCTTCACGAGGGTTCAATTCCATTAAAGGTACGTGTTTATGCGCAGCAGCATGGTAAACCACATCTGGTTTGTATTTATCCATCACTTCAAAGATACGTTTGCGGTCTTGCACATCAGCAATCACCGGTGTAATCGTGAAGTGTTGAGAATATTTACCAACTAATTCCATATTCAGTTGATAAATACTATTTTCACCATGCCCTAAAATTACGATTTCTTTTGGTTTGAATTTAGCCACTTGACGGCAAATTTCTGAACCGATTGAACCACCTGCACCCGTTACAAGAATCTTCTTGCCACGAAGTTGTTTTTCAATCATCGTTTGATCCAATTGAACTGGATCACGACCTAATAAGTCTTCAATTTCAACATTTCTTAGTTGTTGTACGTGTAAGTTCCCGCTCATGACATCGTCAATATTTGGTAAGATTACACATTCAGCACCCGTCTTACGAGCCACATCGTACACTTCATTTAATTTCTTGATTGGAAGTGATGGCATCGCAATAACGACTTTCGTAATTCCCATTGTATCTACAATACGTTCGATATCTTTGATAGCTCCTAAAATACGAACTCCATAAATATCTTTACGTAGTTTTTCTGGGTCATCGTCGACAAAGGCAATTGGATCCATACGCATTGCAGGATGCATAAGCATTTGACGAACTAATAATGTTCCGGCAGCACCAGCCCCAACGATTAATGTTGGTTTTGCATTTTCCATGACGCTACTATCCGCAAAGAATTCACGGAAAACACGCATTGAAAGACGAACTCCACCGATTGAAATCACTAGTAATAACCAGCAAACAATTAGGAATTGCCACGTTACTTTTGTATCGAAGAACGCTATCCCTGAAATTGTTGAAACAATAACAGTTGCTGAGACACATTTTACGACAGTAATAACTTCGTACACACTTGCGTATTCCCAATCTCTCCAATAAAGATTGAAGAAATATGAGAACACATAATAGGCTACTAACGATAAAATCGCTGTAATTGTTAATCCGTGAATATTACGAATTAACCCTTCTGTTACTAATCGAAATCCTAAAAATACTGATCCAACAACAAGTAGCGAGTCCACGATGAATAATAATAAAATTTTTAATCGATTATTCATTTAAATATCCTCTCCTGACTATCCAAGTACTTCTTGAATCACTTCTAAATAATTTTGAATAATGTAGTCCACATCTTCATCACTAAGTAATCCATGCAATGGTAGAGTCACTTCATTTTCAAAGAAGCGGTAAGCATTTGGATAATCTTCCATACGGAATCCCATATTTTGGTAAGCCGTTAATAATGGAAGTGGTTTGTAGTGAACGTTACATGAAACGCCACGTTCCGCCATTTTTGTAATGATTTCTCCACGTTGGTCATAGCTTGCACCTTGAACACGAGTGATATATAAGTGACGTGAAGATTCATAATCTTTACCTTCGTGAGGTAACACTTGGATACGTTTATCCGCAGATAATCCTTTATTAAGATTACGTACGATTTCTTTTCTACGTTCCAATAATTGTGGGTAACGTTCTAATTGCGCTAAACCAATCGCAGCCATAATATCTGGCATATTGCATTTGAATCCAGGAATGACAATATCGTATTCCCAAGAACCTGGTTTGATTTTTGCTAAAGCGTCTTTTGTTTGTCCGTGTAATGAGTATACTTGGAATTCTTTATACATTGCTTCAGAATCCAATTCGTTTGCTGGATTCCATGTAATACATCCACCTTCTGCAGTTGTTAAATTCTTAACCGCATGGAATGAGAATGATGCAAAGTCCGCTAATTTAGCAACAGAAACGCCGTCGCGAGTTGTTCCAATTGCATGTGCACAGTCAGAAACAACAATGACACGATTGAAATAACGTTGTAGGTTTGTAGATGGTTTGAATAACCCACGTTTTGATTCTACTACTTCGAAAATACGACGATAGTCACATGGGACCCCTGCTAATTCAACAGGAATAATCACTTTTGTTTTTTCAGTGATGGCTTCGGCTAACGCATCATAGTTCATTTCGAAATGATCTTCTTGGATATCAACCATAACTGGTGTTGCTCCAACGTGCTCAATCACACTACAAGAAGCTGTATATGTGTATGCCGGAACGATGACTTCGTCTCCAGGTCCAACACCTAAAACACGTAATGCTAACTCTAACGCAGCTGTTGCTGAGTTTAAGCAAACTACTTTTTCAGTGCCCATATATTCTGCTAATTGACGTTCAAATTCTTTTGTTTTTGGTCCTGTTGTAATCCAACCAGATTGTAGTACTTCGACTACATTGTTGATTTCTTTTTCTGTAATATCTGGTGGTGAGAATGGAATATTTCTAACTTTCATGTTGGTTCCTCCAAGTTATTTTAAGACTGCAATCACAGTTTTTACCATAATCGCAATATCATTCTTTAAACTACATTTTTTTAAATAATCAATATTGTATTGCATTTTTTCTGGCAAGATATGTTTGATATATGCTTCATCGACAGTTAAGCCTTGCTTTGTCCACTCCGCAATCTTTTCTGCTTCGTGTCTAAATTCAATCGCTGCAATCGATGTTACTCCGGCAGGAAGTAATAAGGTTGTCTGCATTTCTGGTGTATATGCATCTACATATTTTTGAACTTCCGGTCTTGCTCCTACAAAAGACATATCTCCAATTAATACATTTAGTAGCTGGGCTACTTCATCCAGACGATAATTACGAACACGACGTCCAACTTTTGTAATACGTGGATCGTGGTCTTGTGTTACAAGCGGCCCTACTTTATCCGCATTTAATACCATCGTTCTGAATTTAAAAATTTTAAATATGCGTCCATTTGTTGTAACGCGTTCCTGCCTATAAAAAACAGGACCCCCATCTTCTAATTTAATTGCAATGGCAATCACTAAAAAGACAATTGATAACGGAACTAGCAGTAATAACGAAACGACGATATCAAAGATTCGTTTTGAAATCAGATACCCTTTTCGCTGTCGAAGTTCCTTCTGTGTTTTGATTACGAGTTCGTTTCTCATAAATTCTGGCAATGAAATATTCTCGTTCATAAAATCTCCTTTCATGCCCAGATAACCTTTCCTATTATACCACATTTTCTTGAATTGCGGTAAATTTCTATGTAAATCATCCAATTATTTTAGCGCTAAAAAGGACAATAAAATAAACCAATCTAACAGAAACGTTAAATTGGTTTATCGTATCTCTTATTATTGACTATCGAATCACATTTTCTCCAACTAGAGTTTTCCAAATTTCAAAAGCTAACGCGTCTTTTGAACACTCCGGAAGTGGAATTTGTTTGCCTTCTTTAGTAAGAATCGTTACTTGATGATTGTCTGCATTAAAGCCAATGTTTGAACTAGAAACATCATTTGCAATAATCGCATCGGCTTTTTTCTTTTCTAATTTAGCTGCCGCATACTCAAGAACTTTTTCAGTTTCTGCAGCGAAACCAATCACGACTTGGCCCTCTTTTTTAGAATGTCCAAGCCCTTTTAGAATATCTGGATTTTCTGCTAATTCGAGTTTTAACCCTGATTCATTGTGTTGCTTTTTGATTTTCTGGTCCGAACGATTCGCTACATAGTAATCAGAAACCGCCGCTACCATCACCGCAACATCTGTAGTTGGAAATTGTGCTGTGACCACTTTTTCCATTTCACGTGCGGATTCCACATACGTTACATTCACACCAAACGGAACTTTCAATTGTTTGGTTGTTGACACTAATTGAACTTCAGCTCCTAAGACGGATGCTGCCTTTGCCAGTGCATATCCCATCTTTCCAGAAGAATCATTGGAGATATAGCGCACCGGATCAATGCGCTCTTTTGTTCCGCCGGCCGTAATTAAGACAGTTTTCCCTTTTAAAGGAGGGCCGTATGCTCGTCTACTTTCAAAAAATGTCACTTGTTCGAAGATTTCTTCTGGTTCAGGAAGACGGCCTTTTCCATTATACCCTTCTGCTAAAAATCCAGTCGCTGGTTCGATAATCACTTTTCCATCTGCTTTAAGTTGTGCTACATTACGAACCGTTGCAGGATTTTCCCACATATGTTCATTCATCGCAGGAGCCACATAAATCGGAGCTGTTGTCGCCAACAATGTACTTGTCACGAAATTATCCGCGATTCCATTAGCCATTTTCGCAATCGTATTAGCTGTTGCCGGTACGACCACAGCGACATCTGTCTTATCCGCTAAGTGGATATGTTGGACCTTGCTCGCTTCGTCTTCATCAAACGTATCCGTGTGTACTTTATTTTTCGTCAACACTTGAAACGTTAGTGGCGTAATGAATTCACACGCACTCTTTGTCATCGCAACTTCCACATTCGCCCCTGCTTTTACAAATAAGCGAACAAGTGTAGCTGCTTTAAACGCGGCGATTCCACCCGTAACAAAGACCGTTACGTTTTTTGCTTCCCACATAGACTATCCTCTTTTCTTATAAATGTTTACTAAAATAGATGCAATGATTGGTGTCACTACAGTTGCAGCTAAAGCCTCAGGAACCCCGTTTGTCATAACAACGCTCATTAAGAAGAGTGGCAATTCCGCAACAGTTTTTCCTGTTAATTCTGCGTATTGATTTCCCATGAGTAAATAAATTGAACTTAATACGAATACCGTATTCATAATACTTCCAAGGAAACCAGCCACTGCCATTCTGAGTCGGTCATAAGCAATGAGTTTCGTTGCCTTTTGATAAAATAATGCAACAAGTCCACCCATCACTAAGCGTGGCAAGATAGAAATTAATGGATTTGTAAAGATCATCAAGCTAAGAACATTCCCTGACGTAAAAGCACGTAGGAACGAACAAAATCCCCACGTAAATCCTAGAAGCAGCCCTGCTTGTGGCCCTAACACAATCCCACCAACAATAACCGTAATATGAATGATTGTAATATTTAATACCACTAATGGTATGTTCCCTAAAAACGGAACAAAACTTTGTAAAATAATCATCGCGATAAACATCGCACTTAATACCATTTGAAAAGTTCCTTGTCTTTTCATATCTTCACCTCGAGTCTTAATGACTGTATTATACTAATCTTTGTCATTTCAATCAACGTAAAAAAACTGAAAAAGCTAGGAAAGTCACACCTTCCTAGCAATACTGTTGTTTTTTAGAATGCGTTATAAATAAATTCTGTTGCATTTGTAAAATCAGTAAAAATAACATATAACAATATACTCGTAATTAGGATATAAAAGAGGAGTGTCCACCCTAATAATGTATCACACTTACGAACTAATTTTAGAAATTTATCTTTCATCATCCATTCCCCTTCAATTCTTCTACGAATCGTAGTATATCATATTCCTCACACAGTGAACATACTCAAAACCGTACTATTTCGGGATTTAATGTTTTTTTAGAAATTTAAGCAACAAAAAACACCCAAGGTTTCCCTCAGGTGTTCAGGCTATCTATTTATTAGATTTTAGATACAGCTTCTTCAACTAATGCTTCAACTTCTTGAACAGTTGCACATTCGTTAATGGCTTTATCTGCTAATGCTTGCATATCGCTTAATGTTAATTTAGAGATTAAGCTACGTGTTTTTAGAACACTTGATGCAGACATTGAGAACTCGTCTAATCCAAGACCTACTAATAGAGGTACAGCTGTTTGATCCCCAGCCATTTCCCCACACATTCCAGCCCATTTGCCTTCTTTGTGTGCTGAATCAATCACGTGTTTGATTAATGTTAGGATTGATGGGTTATATGGTTGGTATAAGTATGAAACGCGTTCGTTCATACGGTCAGCAGCCATTGTGTATTGGATTAAGTCGTTTGTTCCGATACTGAAAAAGTCCACTTCTTTAGCGAATTGGTGAGCTAATACTGCCGCTGCAGGGATTTCAATCATGATACCTACTTGGATATCGTCGCTGACTGCAACACCTTCTGCGATTAATTTAGCTTTTTCTTCTTCTAATAATGCTTTAGCGCCACGGAAATCATTTAATGTCGCAATCATTGGGAACATGATACGTAATTTACCGTATACAGAAGCACGTAATAACGCACGTAATTGTGTACGGAACATTTCAGGTTCGTTTAATGAAATACGAATTGCACGATATCCTAAGAATGGGTTCATTTCGTGTGGTAATGGTAAGTATGGTAACTCCTTATCCCCACCGATATCCATTGTACGAACGACAACAGGTTTTCCATTCATGCCTTCTAAAACAGCTTTGTAAGCTTCAAATTGATCTTCTTCTGTTGGCATTTCGTGAGAATCCATGTATAAGAATTCTGTACGGTATAAACCAACACCTTCTGCACCATTGTTTACAACACCTTCTAAATCTTTTGGTGTACCAATGTTTGCAGCCAATTCAACTTGATGGCCATCTTTAGTGTAAGTTTTTGAATCTTTTAATTTTTCCCATTCAGCTTGTTGAGCCGCAAATGCTTCAGCTTTAGCACGGTATTCAGCAACCACTTCTTCAGATGGGTTAAGGAATACATCCCCTGATAAACCATCCACGATAATGACATCTCCGTCTTTAGCAATTGAAGTCACTTCTTTAGTACCAACGATAGCTGGAATTTCTAAAGAACGCGCCATAATAGCTGAGTGAGAAGTACGTCCACCAATATCAGTAACGAAAGCTTTAACGTATTGGCGATTTAATTGAGCTGTATCACTCGGTGTTAAATCGGCAGCAACGATAATCACTTCATCTTTAATAGTGGCTGGACTAGGAATTTTAACGCCTAATAAATGAGCTAAGATACGTTTTGATACGTCACGAATGTCCGCAGCACGTTCTTGCATATAAGGGTTATCTTCCATTCCTGCAAAAATAGAAATAAACATATCTGTTACTTCTTTTAATGCAGATTCCGCATTCACTTTGTTAGATGTAATGCTATCTTTTACTTGTCCAATTAATTCTGGATCGCTTAAAACCATTAAGTGAGCATCGAATACTTGTGCTTCTTCTTCACCTAAGTTTTTCAAAGCAGTCTCTTTGATTAATTCGACATCTTTTATTGACGCTGCTAATGCATCATCCAAGCGTGAAACTTCTTTTTCTGAATCTTCAACAGTTACTTTCGTGACTGTTAAATCTGGTTCAGTCAAAGTATATACTTTGGCAATTGCGATGCCATCACTAGCAGCAATCCCTTGTAATGTTGGTTTCATATTATTCAGCTAATCCTTCTTTTTTCATTGTTTCGTCAATTCCTGCTAATGCTTCTGCTTCGTCAGCGCCTTCAGCAGTGATCACTACGTCAGCACCTTGGCCAACACCTAATGACATAACGCCCATGATTGATTTTAAGTTAACAGATTTTCCTTTGTATTCTAATTGGATATCTGAACTATATTTGCTTGCTGTTTGAACTAATAAAGTTGCTGGGCGAGCGTGGATCCCTGTTTCTGCGATTACATGATATTCTTTCTTTTCCATATTGAAAGTCTCCTTTGAAAGTAAATTTTTGTTAAGAAATGTACGTTCGAGAGCATGTAAGCCTCAAAAATACAACCCTTTCAATTAATAAGATTACCATTTTTTGAGAGATTTAACAACTATTTAAATACATTTTTTAAAAGCACTTTCATCACAATCCCTATCACACTTACAAAAAAATCTCTTGATTGAAAATTCTTTAAATTTTAATAACTTTTCTTAAATTTGTAGGTGAAAATGAAGCGAAAAAAATGTATAATGGTTTCAAGGAATTTTTCAGAAGGAGGCTGTGTCTATGAAACTTATCGATATTACTAATTCTCACTCGCAACTTGTCAATGAACAGTTAGCAAATACAGATGCGTACTTCATCAAGGTATACTCACTTGGTCAAACAACTGTTTTCTATGCTGACGCTGCCACTCACCGCGATATTGTAATCTTAAACAAAAAAAGACGTATTAAAGATGTTGAAATTGAATTCGTCGTTCATCGCCTATTCCATATGAAACCAGAAGGTCTGGATATTATTCATGCTGATAACTTTGTTGAAATCAGCATTCCCGTGGAGAAAAAGCGACCTAGTTTTAATTAACTCATCACTATGACAGCCGCTAATATTAGCGGCTTTTTTTTATGCAAAAAAAGTAGAAAATTATCATATATGATAATTTTCTACTTTCACATTAAATCCCAACCATCTCTAAATAGAGTCGGTGCGAATAACTATCTGTCATCCCTGAAATGAAATCCGTTGCTAACAAAAGGCGTAAGTATAATTTTTCGACTTCGCTCTTTCCTTCTGCAAAGTAATGATAGGAACGTTTCTGACTTTCAGAAATAATGCCGATTTTCTTCAACTCTACATAGTCTAATTGACGATTCGTATCATATGCGATTAAAGAAGGCACAAAGCTATCTAATAAATAAGTGAGCGTTGTATACCCTGCAATCTCTAATCTCAAGATTCCTTTATTGTCATAAATGCGTTCCTCAGACAATTTACGAAGAATGACATAGAGATCTTCCGCCCAAGAATTTTTGAACAAGTCTTGGTTAAACGTTCCGTCCATAATCTCATCGTAATGATTCACAAAATTATGACGTGCGCCATCAATTAATTTATCACGTAAATCTACAAAGAATCGGTTGACACTGAAGACTTCCTCATCGATTGTATTTAACACTTCGCGTGTATGAACGGAATGCGGTGCATTATAGGCATCCGTACTCAAGTTCTCTAGTAAAAACTCACGCACATCTCTAAAGGAAATCACACCTTTACCAATCGCATCTTCCATATCTGCTACAAGATATGCAATATCATCTGCAGCTTCTAAAATAAAGGTTAGCGGATGGCGGTTTGTCCCTGATCCGGTAATCTCTGTTACTTTTTGGAATGTTTCTTCTTCTGCAAAGAAATAGCCAACTTTCTTCGAAGTGATTTGTTCTGTTTTCTTACGAGAAGACGGGTACGTATATTTCAATATCGTATTAAGCGTCGCTGCCGTTAAATCAAGTCCATCAAATTCCCCTTTGAAATCATGCAACTTCGATACAATTCGTAGCGATTGCGCATTCCCTTCAAAGCGATAGAAATCATAGACATAAGGACTTGCTAGAAATTCTTCTGCCACATCACTTTTCTCCTTCAAGAGGCTTGGCAGATTCTTCTTAAACCATTGTCGAATGATATCTTCTCCAAAATGGCCATAAGGAGGGTTTCCAAGATCATGCACGAGACTGGCACATTCAACGATTTTCAACACATCCTCTTGACGGTCAATCATTTCTTGCTTACTGCTATCCGGTTTCTTCTCTAATTCCTCTTGCAATAAAATAACAATTTCCTTGGCTAGTGAACGTGCCACCATCGCTACTTCTAACGAATGCGTTAAACGCGTATGAATAAAATCTAGTCGTTCCAGAGGAAACACTTGTGTCTTATCCTGTAATCTTCTAAATGAAGGACTGGTTACAATTCGTTTGTAATCATCGTCAAACTCGTTGCGATGTGTCGCTTCTTTACCAGAAAGACGTTTTGTTGATAGTAATTTAGACCATTCCATAAATCATACCCCTTCCGTTACTCCACATCATTATACCAAAAGTTCGTCCACCTTTGGAATCTTGCGCATTTGATTCATATAAACTGTGATGCAAATCGTGAATGAAATGAAGTCTGAAACAGGCCCAGAGAAAATAAGTCCGTCTACTCCAAATAACGTTGATAAAAGAAGCATCACTGGAAGCAATACAAATAATTGACGAGTAAGAGATAAAATCGCTCCTAATTTTGCTTTTCCAATAGCTGGGAAGAACGTCGTTACAATAATGGTTACCCCATTAATAAAAGTGAAGAATAAAAACGCACGCGCATACCGCACTCCAAACTCGTAGTATAATGCCTCACCGCTTCCGAACATTTGAATGAGTTGTAATGGGAAAGCTTCAAAGAGAACCCATAAAATAGTCGATAAAATCAATGTTACTTTTAAGAGTAAGTTCATCGTTTCATGAACGCGTGAATACTTCTTCGCCCCATAGTTAAATCCTAAAATCGGTTGCGCACCTTGGTTTAACCCAATCACAACTGCAATGAATATAACGAAGATTTTGCTCACGACTCCCCCAACCGCAATCGGGATATCACTACCGTAAACGGATTGTGCTCCATATGTACGAAGCAAGTTGTTCGATGTGATTTGTACAATCGTCGCGGAAATTTGGAAAATGAACGATGTTAAGCCAAGTGACGAAATGACTTTCACATCTTCAAACGACAATTTGAAGTCGCTGCGTTCAAAATGAACCGATCTAAACTTTGGAATATATGCGAGTAACACAAGCGCTGAGACAATCTGACTAATCACTGTTGCCCAAGCAGCGCCGGCAATTCCCATATTGAAACCAAAGATGAACAACGGGTCTAGCACTGTATTCAGCAACGCCCCGACAATAATCGCCATCATCGAATATGTTGCTCTACCATCTGCACGAACTAGCGGATTAAACCCAATCGAAATCATAAAGAATGGAATCCCGAGCGCCGTAATTCCCACATATTCACTGGCATATCCTAAAATTTGGTCTGTCGCCCCAAATAAATTTAATAGAGGCTGTAAGAACAAGAGCACCACGCTCATGATGATGACTCCAGCAGTAAGGAGTAATACCACTGCCGTCCCAGCAACTTCACGCGCATGTTTATCTTCTTTTCGACCTAGCGCCAAGTTAAAGTTCGATGCAGCACCAACCCCTACCATTAAACCAATCGCCATGCAGAGTGTTGTAATTGGAAAGGCAATATTCGTTGCCGCATTCCCTAAATAACCTACCCCTTGCCCAATAAAAATTTGGTCAACGATATTATAAAGAGCGTTCACCACATTCGCGACAATGGCAGGAATCGCCATTTTTCGAATCAGTGTACTAATTTTTTCGTATCCCAACGGATTTTGTTTTTCTTCAACTACCATTAAAACTCTCCTTCTCTATAATTGTATATACGCATAAAAAAAGTCCCTCCACACGCGGAGAGATCTACCAATACATTTATCTTAACTTTGCAACCTGATTTTGTCAAACATCCAATCCACTATTTCAACTTTAGAAGCACCAGCACACACTCCATAAACAAGCACCAACGAACGCTCCAATTTTAGCGATAACTAATTTCTCACAAGACTCGTCTTTTTTATCCATATTTTGATTTATGGCGGTCTAAGAAGCATAGTTCACTTTATAAAATATACGAATAAAATTTTAAAACTCGTTCTGAAGAATCATGCGGATTCTATAAAAGCAGTAATGGGGAATCATATCAAAACGAATTAACGGGAGTTAGGAATTCATTCCTTACTCCCGTTTTTGAGGCTTTGAAGGTGAGAGACCCTAGGCTTGAACCGGTATCCCATTACAGCTTTTATGAAGACATCCGCAATGATTCAAAAGAACGAAACCTCTATAAAAATACACTCTCCTATATTTTATAAGAAGCAGAAATCTCCTTCTTAAACCACCCAGCCATAAATCAAAGCCTTCGGTTTTATTATTATTCAGCACAAAAAAGACTCGTATTGCTACGAGCCTTTGAAAAATTAGTCTTCAAGCGGACGAGAGAAGTTTGCAATCTCGCGTTGTACGTATTCTAAGTACGCTTCAACAGACATTGATTTAGTTTCTTTAGAACCATAACGACGAACAGTTACAGTACCTTCTTCAACCTCTTTATCCCCAATTACTAATTGATAAGGGATTTTTTGAGTTTGAGATGCACGGATCTTATAACCCATTTTTTCATTACGGTCATCAAGTTCTACACGCATTCCTAAGCGAGCCATTTTTTCTTTCAACTCACGTGCAGCATCATAATGATGTTCCACACTTACAGGAATGATTGTTGCTTGAACTGGAGCTAACCAAGTTGGGAATGCTCCTTTGTATTCTTCGATTAAGTAAGCTACGAAACGTTCTGCAGTAGATACAACCCCACGGTGGATAACTACTGGACGGTGAGTGTTATCTCCATCTTCACCAACGTATGTTAAGTCGAAGCGTTCTGGTAATAAGAAGTCTAATTGGATTGTAGACATTGTTTCTTCTAATCCCATTGCAGTACGGAATTGAATATCTAATTTAGGACCGTAGAATGCTGCTTCACCGATAGCTTCAAAGTATTCTAATCCCATTTCATCCATCGCTTCTTTTAACATTGTTTCAGCTTTGTTCCACATTTCATCGTCATCGAAGTATTTATGTTTATCTTCAGGATCACGATAGCTTAAACGGAAGCGGTAATCTTTTACGTTGAAGTCGTTATATACTTCACGGATTAAGTCTAAGATACGTTTGAATTCGTCTTTAATTTGGTCAGGACGAACGAATGTATGTCCATCGTTAAGAGTCATTTCACGTACACGTTGTAAACCAGATAACGCACCTGATTTTTCATAACGGTGCATCATTCCTAACTCAGCAATACGAATTGGTAATTCGCGGTAGCTGTGAATGTGGTTTTTATAAACCATCATGTGGTGAGGACAGTTCATTGGACGTAATACAAGCATTTCGCCATCGCCCATGTCCATTGGTGGGAACATATCTTCTTGATAGTGAGCCCAGTGACCTGAAGTTTTGTAAAGACCTACATCAGCCATAACTGGAGTGTACACGTGTTGGTATCCAAGGCTGATTTCTTTATCCACGATGTAACGTTCAATTGTACGACGGATTGTAGCTCCTTTTGGTAACCAGAATGGTAATCCTGAACCAACTTCTTGGCTAATCATGAATAAGTCTAATTCTTTACCTAATTTACGGTGGTCACGTTCTTTAGCTTCTTCACGCATCTTCAAGAATTCTTTTAAGTCGACTTTATCGAAGAATGCTGTACCGTAAACACGTTGCATCATCTTGTTGTTAGAGTCACCTCTCCAGTAAGCTCCCGCAAGTGATAATAGTTTGAAGACTTGGATACGTCCTGTTGAAGGAACGTGGATACCACGACATAAGTCTACGAAGTCTTCTTGTTGGTATACAGTGATTGTTTCATCTTCTGGTAAACCGTTAATTAATTCTACTTTATAAGGGTCGTTTGCGAAGATTTCTAATGCTTCTTTACGGCTTACTTCACGACGAACGATTGGGTAGTTTTCTTTAACGATTTTCATCATTTCTGCTTCCACTTCTGGAAGAGCATCTTCAGTTAATTGATTTGGCATATCAGTATCGTAGTAGAATCCTGTTTCAATCGCAGGTCCAACTCCGAAGTGAATTCCTGGGTATAAACGAGTTAATGCGTGTGCTAATAAGTGTGCTGTTGAGTGACGTAAGATTCCTAATGCATCTTCGTGATCTGGTGTAACGATTTCGATAGAAGCATCTTCTTCGATTGGACGATCGAAGTCTACTAATTCTCCGTTCACTTTACCTGCTAATGCTTTTTTCGCTAGGCTTTTGCTAATGCTTTCTGCAACTTCTTTTACTGTAATTCCTTTTGGAAACTCCTTAACGGCACCATCTGGAAAAGTAATTTTAATCATTGACATTTTCTTCCTTCTTTCTTTTTGAAATTTCTGAAATAAACAAAAAATCCCATAGTCTGCTCCTGCAAACTATGGGACGTCATATTCTACGTGGTTCCACCCAAATTTGTTCATCAAAAAAGATGAACCTCAACGGAATAACGCTCCGATGCGCCTTGCTCTACTGAATTCAAGCAAAGATTCAAAAGTGGTAAAACTATTCCGGATGAAGTGTTGCACCAACCCACTTCTCGCTGAAATGTAACCAAGAGATAGTTTCTTGTCTTTTTCATCATTTTCAAAATATTTAGTTCATTAGTATTTAACCACTAATCTTTCATATTTTCAAGCATTTTCATCTAGGATGGATTTCTGTGATTTTGTCCATCGACAAAATACTCTTTAGCTAAGAAGCGAATACGTTCAATCAGACGTTTTGCTTTAAGAAGCTCTTGGTCTCCTTTATTTGAATGAGCAAAATGCGCTTCTAGCTGATCAATCGTGAAGTTCGATGTGAAGAACGTTGGTAATTCTTGCAACATACGGTGTTGTAAAATCACCATCAACACTTCATCTCTAAACCATGCACTATTCATTTCCGCACCGATATCATCCAACACTAAGATTGGTGTGTTCTTAATCGATACTAATTTCGCTTCAACGGTATTTGTCGCAATAGCTTGCTTAATTTCTGCACTATACGTTGGAACATTGACAAGAGTCGTTTCAACGCCGTTCTCAGAAAGTTCGTTTGCTAAAGCGCCCATCATATATGTTTTTCCAACACCAAAAGGTCCTGCTAAATACAATCCTTTTTGGTATTCAGTACTATTTGGTTTGTAACTATTGATGAATTTCAACAATTCTCCAATGACATCTTGTCGCTCAGGCGTTAGGGCCGTATCTGAGAAACGAGCCTCCGCGATATTTTTTGGCATATTGATGGAATGAATCAGGCGTTTACGTTTACGTTCTCTTTCCTCGCGAATTGCTTCTTCGGTACGTTTGTAATTCACTAAAATAAATCCATTATGCACTTCTAAACATGGTTCGAGGCCTGGTGCCTTCACTTCCTTGTTGTTCTTTCTAGCATCTCTTTCCATTCGAAACTCCAACAACGCAGACATTCCTTTACGAATAGCTTCCGGAGTCAATTCTTCTTTATGTTGTTCAAGAAAAGCTTTTACATCTTCATCTTCAAAGATTTCCTTTTCGATGTTTTGCATGTTCGGCATGCCTTGAGCAGCTCCTCTTTGATCTAAAAATCCTTTTAATCCTTCCAATTCGTTCACCTCCGTTATTGTTGTTCTCTTTGATTACTTGTTTTTAATTTTGCGATTTGTTCTGCTAAATCACTTGAAACTTGTGCGGATTGGCTCTCGCTAGCAGCCGGTGTTTGTTTCTCCTTCGCATTAGAATCTTTTGCCCAATCTGGCAATTGCTCTTGATAGCCACCCTGTCTTCTGTAGTTATTCTTACCTGCATTATACAGTTGTTGTTTTCGTTTCACTTCTCGTTGCAAGTCGCGATTACGTACAGCTTCCATCGCCTCTTGAGCAGTCTTGATTTCTTTTGTGGCCCAGTCGTTGGCAATGGCATCGATAAAGTTTCGAGCCAGTGTCGCGTTATCGAGCTGTACCAAAGCATAGTGGAATAAAATATTTAACACTTCATTTGGCAAGCCGCTAACAGATACTAAATCAAAAATCAATTGTCGTTCTGCTTTTGAGACATAGCCTTTCTTTTGCGCCTTGATACTTGAAACAAAGTCGATTGGCGCCATTCCTTTAGCCGCTTGAATCAATTGCTGGATGGCTAACTCTTCTTCAGAGGCCCCTTCCACCACTTGAGCTTCAGTAGGCTCTACAACAACAGGCTCAACCACTTCTTCGCTTCGAAGTTGTGTCACTTTATCTTGAGCAGCCTCTTGCCCTAATTTCAACAAGAACTCTTCATCAATGACTTTCGTTGTTAAATCAGACGCAATCACTAAAAACTGTGCGATTTCTTGCTCTGTAAAACCATACGCGCGGTATAAGGCATCTACGATTTTGCGAACTCCCTTAGTGATGGAATTCAAATCGACGAATTCTGTTTTTAACAGGCCTTCGATTAAATTCCAATCAACATCTGACGTGAACTCGAATTCAGGTTGTTGCTTGCTATCTAATACCATACGATTTTCTTGTGCGTGGTTTCTTGTATAAGATTCCATGTTATAAGGAAGTCGGTACGCTTCTTCAAACTGCGCACTGTCGTTCTCTCCTAAGTCGCCTGGTTTCGACACTAAAAATCGTTGTTTTAATTTCTCAAAACGATGATTCCCAATTTGGTTTAACAGTAATGTCGAGAGTAAGGCATCTTTGAAAAAGAGACGCGGAGACGTTGGCGCTTGTAATTCCATCGTGTACGTTTGAGGACGTGAAGCAGTTGGCTCCTTACGATACGTTTTTAGTAACCCAATCCCTTCCAAACGAGTTTTCGCTAAGTAAAAGTCCGGCATTCCTAAATTCGTCATCGACAACAATTCAGAAATGGAGAAGACTTCGCTCTCATATTCCGATGGAGATAACTCACCG
The DNA here is from genome assembly GCA_902479935.1 of uncultured Streptococcus sp. GTDB lineage: Bacteria > Bacillota > Bacilli > Lactobacillales > Aerococcaceae > Granulicatella. Next base: position 102,357 of record CABSQV010000001.1, read on the forward strand.
TACAAAGTCGCATACAAAAGAGTCGCTTCTTTCCCAATGAACGGAGCGTATAATTGCATTAAAAATTGGATTTCTCTTTCGGTAATCCATACAGGTTGTACCACGAGGATACCGTCTTTAGGCTTATACTGTGCCCACGGAAACTCTTTTGAGTGCATTCTTGTAATTCCTTCCTATTTTTCTTGGCTGTCCATAATCATAGACATTCTTTCTAATTCTTTTAAGAACATTTTGCGGTCTGTAAATTGACGATACACACTTGCAAAACGAATATAAGCAATATCATCAATTTTGGCTAAGTGATCCATCACCATTTCCCCAATAAGAGTGCTTGACACTTCATTTTCTCCCTCTTGGTTGATGGAACGTTCGATTTCATTCACGATATTTTCTAGTTGTCCAAGCGATACTGGACGTTTTTCTGCTGAACGAACTAGTCCGTTTAATAATTTTTCACGGCTAAATTCTTCACGATTCCCGTTACGTTTAATGACAAGCAATGGCGCCTTTTCTAAGCGCTCGAATGTTGTAAAACGGTAGCCACATTCTTCGCATTCTCTTCTTCTACGAATAGAACGACCATCATCGGCTGGACGACTATCAACTACGCGAGAACCATTGTTTTTACATTTTGGACATTGCATTGCAAATACCTCTCCTTTTATGTGCTTATTCGATTTATTATATCATTTTTTAAGGAAATTTTCGAGTAGCCACGAATGGACTTTTTGCTCTAACTCTTGAAGGGTTCCTTCATTTGACCACACAATCGTTGCTCTCTTTACTTTTTCTTCTAAAGGCATCTGTGATTGGATTCGCTCTAACGCTTCTTGGCGAGTATATCCATTCCTTTTTTCCATGCGTGCAATTTGCGTTTCCACAGAAACAGCCACCACGATAATGTCATCACACAGGCTCTCATAGTTCATTTCAAATAAGAGCGGAATATCTAAGACAATTAGAGACTTTCCTTGCTCCTTATAGTCTTTCATCTTTCCTGTAATCTCTTGACGGATGAGCGGTTGTAGAATGTCATTTACTTCCTTGCGAAGCGCATCATCGCTGAACATTTTTCGCCCAAGTTCTGTTCGGTTTAATGTTCCATCAGCGTTTAAAATAGATTCACCAAAACGGTTCACAAGCGCAGTCAATCCGGCAGTTCCTTTTTCGACGACTTGTCTAGCAACGACATCCGCATCAATCACCGGCACTCCAGAGATTTTAAACAAATTCGAAACGGTTGATTTCCCGCTGGCGATACCGCCTGTTAATCCAATGACTCTCATCTTTTTCCTCCAACACTTCTTGTAAGACCTATGTTAGTTCAAAATGCCCTTTGTCGCAAGTTCTTTTCCTGATTAGAGCACATATTGACACAAAAATACCGCACCCTCGTATTGAGAATGCGGCATGTCCATTATAGACGTTCGTTTAATTCTTTTGCTAAGTCTTCGAATCCTGGTTTTCCAAGTAAAGCAAACATGTTTTTCTTGTATGCTTCTACCCCTGGTTGGTCAAATGGGTTAACGCCATTTAAGTAACCTGAAAGACCTACTGCGATTTCGAAGAAGTAGATTAAGTGTCCTAATGTGTAAGCTGACATATCAGGAATGTTCACTACAAAGTTTGGAACTTCACCATCTGTATGAGCAAGTAATGTTCCTTGGAAAGCTTTTGTATTTACAAAGTCCATTGTTTTACCTTGTAAGTATCCTAATCCGTCTAAATCTTCTTCTGTTTCAGGAATTGTTACTTCTTCATTTGGTTTACCCACTTTGATAACTGTTTCGAAGATGTTACGACGACCTTCTTGGATGTATTGTCCTAGTGAGTGTAAGTCAGTTGAGAAGTTTGCACTTGAAGGATAAATTCCTTTGAAGTCTTTCCCTTCTGATTCACCAAATAATTGTTTCCACCATTCAGAGAAGTATTGTAATGTTGGTTCGTAGTTAATTAATAACTCTGTCACTTTTCCTTTGCGGTATAACACATTACGTGCTACAGCGTATTGGTAAGCTTCGTTTTCTTTTAAGTTTGATGAGCTGTATGCCACACGTGCATCTTCAGCCCCTTGCATTAATGCATCTACATCTGCACCAGTTACTGCGATTGGAAGTAATCCTACAGCTGTTAATACTGTGAAACGTCCACCGACATCATCTGGAATTACAAATGTTTGGTAACCTTCCACATCCGCTTCTGATTTTAATGCTCCACGAGCGCGGTCAGTTGTAGCGTAAATACGATTTACAGCTTCTTCTTTACCATATTTTTTAATTAATAAATCTTTGAATACACGGAAAGCAATCGCTGGTTCTGTTGTTGTACCAGATTTAGAAATTACGTTTACAGAGAAATCACGATCTCCGATTAAGTCGATTAACCCTTGTAAGTAAGTTGAGCTAATGCTGTTTCCTGCAAATAATACTTGCGGAGTTTTGCGTTTGTCGCGTGGTAAGTAGTTATAGAAAGCGTGGTTTAAGAAATCAATCGCTGCACGCGCCCCTAAATAAGAACCACCAATACCGATAACCACTAATACTTCAGATTCTTCTTGAATCTTTTTAGCTGCTGCTTTAATACGAGCAAATTCTTCTTTGTCATAGTCGCGTGGTAAGTTAATCCAACCTGTGAAGTCGTTCCCTGCTCCTAATCCTTCGCGTAAGTCTTTATCTAACGCTGTTACTGTTGATTGTAAATTGTCAATTTCTTCTTGGCTGAAGAAACTTAATGCTTTTGAATAATCAAATGAAATATGTCCCATTTGAATGCCTCCTTCGTATTCAATAACGATATATTATTAATTTTTGTTTTTATCTTTTACAAATTTTTCTTGTGCTTCTTCGATCCATTCTGGTAATTTCTTCGCTAAGCTTGAAAAACCAATGGAAGGAACATAGCGCTTGCGATTTTTCTTAATGCGTTGCGGAACGTCTGGCACATCGAGTTTTTCCAGTGCTCGAATCGATAAACTAATCTTATTGGAAAATTCATCGACGTCAATCACTTTGGCCGTCACTTCCTGCCCCACTTTTACAAAATCATGCACATTATCCATATATCCATGTTTACACTCAGAAATATGAATCAAACCTTGTGTATCTTCGTCTAGCTCCAAGAAAACTCCGTAATTTTGTACACCTGTTACTTTAGCCGTAACGATGTCACCAATTCTAAAAGTTTTGCTCATAGAACCTCCTACGCTTTTACGTCCATCGATTCAATGACAACATCTTCTAGCGGACGGTCTTGCGCATTACGTTCTACGCCTTCAATCTTAAGAACAACGTCCATACCTTCTACGACGCGTCCGAATACTGTATGACGGTGGTCTAACCAAGGTGTTCCACCAACTTTAGCGTATTCTTCAACGATTTCTTCAGGCCAGCCGCCATCTTTTAATTGTTTCAACATTTGTGCTGGTACTTGTTTTGCAGTAACGATGAAGAATTGTGATCCGTTTGTGTTTGGACCTGCATTCGCCATTGATAATGTACCGTACAAGTTGAATGCTTCTCTTGAAAACTCATCTTCGAAAGTGCGTCCGTAAATAGACTCGCCACCCATACCAGTTCCAGTTGGGTCGCCACCTTGAATCATGAAGTCTTCAATCACACGATGGAAGATTACTCCGTTGTAGTATCCATTCTTCGCATGTGTTACGAAATTCTCCACTGTTTTAGGTGCTACTTCAGGGAATAATTCCAATGTGAAATCGCCCAAGTTCGTATGCACAGTCACGAGTGGATTCTTTTCATTCACTTCATTCAATTGCGGAAATTGACTCATTTTTCCATCTCCTTTTAATTCATACTGATGATTGCTCATCTACCATCCTCTATTAAACCACAAAAGGCAAACGGGTGCAATTTAGCGTTCTTATCCACCTTAATAAAAAAATAAAGAATATCTATAAATTTTCCTTAGTGATTTTCATGGTTTCGTGGTATAGTATTTGAGTATAGAAAAAAGAAAGAGTGAAAGTTTAATGACAATATTTCAAAATTATCCATTAATCGCTTCAATTTGCTCGATTCTATTTGCACAATTTGTTAAATTCCCGATTGCGCTCTTCTCAAAGAAAGATGGCGCACACGTTTCGTTAGTAACTAGCACAGGTGGAATGCCAAGTTCTCACTCTGCTGCAGTTAGCTCGCTGATTACAGCGCTTATTATTGAATACGGATTTGCTTCTCCACTCGTTGCAATCGCAACAACGTTCGGTTTAATCGTCATGTTCGATGCCATGGCCGTTCGTCGTCAAAGTGGTGAACAAGGAATTCTCCTACAAAAATTATACGAAGAACAAGTACGCGAAGAATCAAGCGCATTAAAGCATGTTGAAATTGAATCAGAAGATGATCCAATCAATCTCTTCGACACAGAAGAAAATAAAAAATTAATTATCAAGAAATATTTAGGTCACAAACCTATTGAGGTATTTGCTGGTGTATTGACTGGTATCGCAATGGCCTTTATTTTAAGAATGTTCTATTAATTCGGAGGTAAAAAGTGACTCAAGAAATTGTTGATATTATTATTATCGGCGGTGGGCCTGTTGGGCTTTTCACCGCCTTTTACGCGGGCTTACGTCAAGCGTCTGTTAAAATTATTGAAACTTTGCCCCAATTAGGTGGGCAACCAGGAATGCTTTATCCTGAAAAGATGGTTTACGATATTCCAGCCTTCCCTGAAATTACGGCTGGAGATTTAATCGAGAATTTGAAAAAGCAGCTTGAACGTTTCCCTGAAACTCAGTTCTGCTTAGAAGAAGAAGCGCTCGAATTAAACAAAACAGACTTCGGATATGAGCTTGTGACTTCTAAACAAACGCACTACGCGAAAACAGTCATTATCGCTTGTGGAAACGGAGCGTTCCGTCCACGTAAACTCGACGTAGAAAATGCAGAAGCTTATGAAAACAGCAACCTGCACTACTTCGTCACAAACTTAGAACGATTCCGCGATCGTACTGTAGCCATCTGCGGTGGTGGTGACTCTGCGGTAGACTGGGCACTGGCCTTAGAACCAATCGCAAAGAAAGTTACTATTGTTCACCGCCGTCCACAGTTCCGCGCACAAGAACATAGCGTGAAACAGCTAGAAGAATCAAGCGTCGACATTTTAACGCCTTACCTTCCAGACCAAATTATCGGAGATGGCAACACTATTCAATCCGTTGTATTGAAACACGCTAAAGGCGAAGATCAAATCGAACTTCCTGTTGACGACTTTATCGTAAACTACGGCTTCTCTTCTTCTATTGGAGGAATGAAGAACTGGGGATTCGAGGTTGCTCGCAACACCATCGTGACCAATAGCCAAATGGAAACGACTCTACCTGGCGTTTTTGCCGTTGGAGATATCGCAACATACGATGGCAAAGTAAAAATCATCGCTACTGGATTTGGTGAAGCCCCTGTCGCAATTAATGCTGCGATGACTTATGTGAATCCAAATAGCCGTCCGAGCACGATTCATAGCTCATCTATGTTCTAACCGTTTACAAAATTTCAATAAATATCCACCGGCTAAGCCGGTGGTTTTTCAGTTTCGGGCATAGCCCTGATCTCAGAGCGACGCCTCAAGGCGCTCGTGTGGCCTGCGACGAGCACCTATTTACGTTTTCCTGTAAACGGATCTTCCAATTCTAATTCCAATTGTTCCGCTATATGATCTTCTTTTAGTTGATTCCGTATATACTCTCCAATGGCTTTCGAATTCTTTCCAACTGAATCTACATAAAACCCTCTACACCAAAATGATCTATTTCGATACTTAAATCTTGCATTCGCCCATCTTTCAAATATCATTTGGCTGCTTTTCCCTTTTAAATATCCTACAAAACCAGAAACACTCATTTTGGGTGGTATTTCTACTAACATGTGCACATGATCCACGCAGACTTCTGCTTCGATTATGTTTACATGTTTCCATTCGCATAACTGCCGTAACATTCTGCCGACATCAAGCCTCCTTGACTCATAGAATGCCTTTCTTCTATATTTTGGTGCGAAAACGATATGATACTTACAGTTCCATTTCGTATGTGATAAACTGTGTAAGTCATCGGTATATCCCATGACAAAACCTCCTTAGTTCTTTCGATGTAGTTTGCAGACCACATACGAATTATAACTAAGGAGGCTTGTTTTTTCATTATCACTCCGCTAAAGCTTTTTGGACCCCCGGACAATCCGGGGGTTTTAATTAGACCAAAAAGAACGCTCAATTCATTTGGGCGTTCTTTGTATTTTGTGTTAAAATAAAAAGCTACTCTTTTTAAAAGGGTTTCATAATTTGTTAAAAGGAGGATTTTTCAGATGAAAAGCCCAAAAGAATTACACGAACGCTGTTTAGAATTATTATCTGAACGCGATGTAGAATTAGAACAAATTGCTGAATTAGTTTATTTCTTACAAGAAAGATATGTACCAGGATTAACGAAAGAAGAATGCTTATTAAACGTTAATAGCGTATTGAAGAAACGCGAAGTTCAAAACGCCGTTATCACAGGTATCGAAATGGATAAATTAGCAGAAGAAAAGAAATTACATCCATTATTAAACGATATTCTATCTCAAGACGAGCCTTTATACGGTGTCGACGAAATCTTAGCATTATCGATCGTAAACGTATATGGTTCAATCGGATTCACGAACTACGGTTATATCGATAAAGTAAAACCAGGAATACTAAAAACATTAGATGACAAATCAACTGGTAAAGTAAACATTTTCTTAGACGACTTAGTAGGAGCTATCGCAGCCGCTGCAGCAAGCCGTCTAGCACACAGTATTCCAGCAAAAGAAGAATTAGACTAATCAAGCAAAAAGGATGAAGCACCACGCTTCATCCTTTTCTAAATTTATAGAGTGATACCTTATACGGTATCACTCTGTTTTTACTATTTAATCTTTATGCTTTTTCCATAGGAAAATCAGTAAGAGAAGCGACGAAACAGAAATGAACATTCCAAGATGTAATCCTGGTGGAGTATAACTCCAAACAATCTCGTGTTCTCCTTCTGTCAGCGAAACGCCCATAAAGAAGCCAAGCGCTTTTTTCACTTCTTGCTTCTTACCATCCACCGTCACGCTCCAACCAGAATGGTATGGAATCGTAAAGGTCGCAAAGGACTGCTCACTATTAGTTACAGTGACATGTGCCTTCACCATCGCGTTTGTATACGACTCAATTGTAATATCATTTGCTTTCTTATACTGCGTCAATGCGTTTGCGAGTGTTGTGATATCAATCGTATAGAACTTGAAGCCACGTAAATCCCATTCTTTGGCTTTCGCGTCCTCAATCGCAAAGGTAATTGTCTGATCTAAATTCCCATTTCCAATCATCCACAATTGGTTCTCATGGAATCGATTTTCATACGGATAACTAATACCATTTAACATCACTTTTGATTTAATCACAGAGCCCGCTTGACGTTCTGGAATTTCCACAAAATACAATTTGTTTGGTTGTAGATTGAACTTCCATTCAATTTTTGCTGGATCTGCCTCATTGGTAAGCGTGTATTTATCCTGCCCCTTCGTTAAATTCGTCGTTACAGGTTCTCCCACGCCCACTTCAGTCAACGCATTCGTTCCAGAGAGCCCAATCACTTGCAAGAGCTGGTTAAGATTGGCTACTGGTTGATTTTTTTCAAAAGCGATATTGGTTGTCGTATTCTCATTCGTTAAATAGCCAAGAGAAAACGCATATGGATTGCGGTAAACCACAAAATCCTTCACTTTGCCTTCTTTAGCATACATGCCGCGTACATCCGAAAAGACACGTTTCTCATCGCCGTCCATCATAAAGCGTGAAACTCCAAAGAGCGAATCCAAAATCACATTACGGTTGGTATAGTTCACCACCGATTGAGACGTTGGAAGGCCTAGATGGCTCATCTCTTCAATCAGCGCATGCTCAAGACTCGATGTGAAGTGCGAAGCTCCATTATATCCAAACGCAATCGGGAAGTTCGCGTGCGACAATCCCTTATTCATTTCCATTCGCGTAAATTCATTCTTATCACTATAGTCTTCTTCGTCAAATGCAATCGCGTATTCCATCTGTTCCTTTAAGCTTGAATTACTGATAAAAAAAGGAGTTCTTCTAAAACCAACAAATAAATTCACTATTAACTCGACTATTACAACTCCAGCGGTTAATTGAAGCCTACGAACTCTTTCAGCTCTTCTAAAGAAGAAGGCTAATAAAATAATTGCCCAAATAATAGATGCGAGTATTTTCTGTGAGTTCTCAACATATTGCAGACTTCTTAAGGTCGACAGAATTAGAATAGAGCCAAAACCAAAGATAGCTACTAGAAACTCGTACAAGCGGAACTCATCTTTCCATTTCATTAAGCTTTCTGACGCTAACACCAGCATAAAGGTATTGGCTACCCATGAATTTCTGAAATAGAAACCGACTGGGCGTTGTCCCATATGCCAAATTTGATCGAAGCCTTGAATCGAAAACGAAAGCAGTAAGACAAGCAATACGACTGTCGCTGCTAATTTCTTACGAAGTGTAATCTCTCTTTTAGCAAAGAAGGTACATAATCCGAAGAGCCCTAAACCACCAATAAAGAGTTGCGGTAATGCTTTAGAATCTCCCCACTCTTTTTCACCAAAGGATCCTAAGATGAACTTTTGTGGCATAGCTACTAAATCATTTACTGGGTTCCACGACCATGCAAAGGTGCTTCCCGCACTTGCTTTACTCTCCAGTAAGGCACTGAAGACTGGCAATAACCAAAACGCTGCAAGGCCAACTCCAATCAGTGCAAATAACGCAACTTTCCCTAATTTTAGGATTGCCTCTTTTAAAGGAATATCCTTCGAGAAGACCACATAAAATGTATAGAGCGCCACAAAGAGACACATCATATACCCTGTATAAAAATCCGTTATTAAACTAATGGCAAGAAACAGCGGTAATTTCACCGAACGCTTCCCACTCGCCACCTCTTCAATCCCCAAGAGAATAAACGGAATATAGACCAGATTATCTAAGAAATTAGGATTATATTGTTGCGATACGACAAATCCGCTAAGGGCATATGACGAAGCCAATCCTAACGATAACCAGTAATGTTTCGATACGCCTTGGAATTTCTTTTCTAAGAAATATCCAAAGACGACTCCCATGAGCCCAGCTCGTAAAAGCGGAATTATATAACTAAGTATATGAAAAGTTGAAATTGGAAATATCACATATAAAAATGTAAATGGACTTAAACTATTAAAGCCCCAAACACTTGGCATGGCTCCTCCAAGTGATTTCTCGAAGGACCAAAATAGCCCGCTAAAATCTCCACTCCAAAATAGTTTATGCAATCCGATATAAAGCGGAAAATATTGAGAAAGAAAATCTCCACTATGAATCGAATTTAGCGATAAAGGGCTCAGTCCTAAAAATAGGAAGACCCCCAACATCGCCACGAATGGAACAAAAAATAGCGAACTATACTTTAATTTCATTTTGGAAATTGTCATTATAGTTTACTCCTATTCAATTAAATCCATTTTTTATAAATAGCTAAAACATAAATACATATTGATAAGATTGAAATCAACAGCCCCGCCATAAATCCTTCTGGAATGTATGTTATCTCAACCGTATGTTCACCAGGTGTTACCGCAAATGCAAGTAAGCTATCCCAAACTTTAATAGTTTTAACGACTTGTCCATCAACTCTAACTGTCCAGCCCTTTTCATAAGGTATACTTGTCATCATCCATGTACTATCGTCTGTAATACTTACAGTTCCTTGAATATGTCTGTCATCCCAATGTGTAACTTTCAATCCTTGAAGTTGACGTTCCTCGATTATTCGGTCTACTAAAGTACTGTTTGATCGTGCCAATCGTAATCCAGATAAGTTATATTCATCATCCGTATCGATTTCAATCGTTAATTCTATAGATTTCCCAACAGAGTTATGAGCAATTTGAATGAATTGCGTTTGTTGGAATTTATCTTGGAACTCATAATTATTACCATTTAATAAGATTCGAACCTTATTTTTATTTGTATGAGACAGCTTTTGCGGAATAGATACCCAATAATCTTCTGAGGATTGAGGAATCAAATGATACGTAATAGTTCCTGGCTTAGTAGAATCAATTCTCTTATATGTTTCTGGTTTAGAAGAATCTACAAGTTCCATATTATCTAGTTTCATTTCATTTGCTGCTAATACCGCTAAATAATTATCACTTGTCGCTCCCATAGCTTGTACAATTTTATTTTGGTTTTGAATTGGTTGATGATTTTCCAGTTTTACATTCACTGTTGCATCATTCACACCATAAGCGATTGGTAAGATTAATCCTGTTTCATACGTCTTCGTTCTTGTTGCTTCGTACACTGGTTCTTTCGACGTAATATCTTTACGCGTTACCATATTTCCGAATACATACATTTTCGAAGTATCAGGATATTCTTTTGTATACACCGGTTTTGGTGCCACTAAGTATTTCACTGAGAAGAGCGCGTCTTGCAGCGGTGTTCCTTGATAGTACGTTGTCGCGTTAATCCCGTTATTTCCTAAGCGGTCAAATAAATCACGCGTACTATTTTCCAAGTTCGAACTAAATACTGATAAGCCTGGGTAATCGACCATAAACGGATCGTTTTTACTTAAGTTAAATGTCTTATTGATACGATAGAAATCAGTATCATCAGGACGAATTGGATTGATGGCATCTTTCAATTGAAGCACCGCATCATGATATTTATATGCATCTGTATATCCGACACGCGACTGAACAATGGCCGCATTAGCTGTCAATTCAACCACTGTTAATACTGCAATCACTGTCCATGGTTTCTTCGCTTTTGTCCAAAACAAGACAAGAAGCATAATCATGAAAATACCAAGTGTTGCGATTCGTTGCCAAATTGTTAAGAATGAATGTTCTTGGAATTGAACGATTCCAAAAATAATCGCCATTCCCACAAATATGATGCTTGCTTCTTTTGCGGTAAATCGTTCGACTTCTCGTAAGCTTAAGTAAGCTAGATACACTAAGAAGAAAGCGATAATCCATGAGAAGCGGTAGAAGAATCCAGCTGGGTTTTGTCCCATATGCCATAATTTACTTGTAAATTCATGCGCACAAGAAATGAGGAAAATAACAAGAACGAATCCTGCTGCGACCTTACCCCATTTTGTAATCTTCTTAGAGATAAAGTAGTAAATGGTTCCTAAAATCCCGAAGCTCGCCACATAAATATTTGGCAAGTTTGGCCCTGCTGGCCATGAAGTGTTATCGAATGATCCTAAAAATAATTTTGCCAAAATTTCAAAAGGATTGATTTGTAACTTCCACTGGAAGTGCAATGTACTATCCAAACCTCCTTTTGTAGAAACTAAACTGATGATGATTGGCAAAAGAATCGCTGCAACCATACCTACCGCGACAATCGAAGCACAGGCCAATCTAAACATACCTTCAAAAATCACTTTGACATTTGTAAATTCTTTTGAACGGATGACATAGAACAATGCGTAGATGACTACGAAAATACATGTCATATAACCCATATAGAAGTGAACAAACAACGCTAGCGCAAGCATTCCGATATAGCCTCGTGGAGACTCATTATCGAGCACTTGTTCTACACCAATCAGTACAAGTGGCAACATAATCATGCCATCGTAGAAAATTGGGTTCATTTGGTAGCTGACGTTAAATCCGTTCAAGGCATAAATCGTCGCTACAATTGGAAGTAAATAGGCTTTTTTCTTTAGGCCATCATAACGCTTCACAAGGAAATGCGTCATCGTAAGTCCCATCGTTCCGTAACGTAATGCGATGACGATAGGCACAACCCATTGGAAGTTTTCTTCTGAGAAGAAGAGGAATAAGAAGTTAAATGGACTTAGTAAGTTAAAGCCCCAAATTCCAAGCATTCCCCCACCAATCGATTTCGAGAAGGAATAGAAGAAGCTATTCCAATCCCAGTTTAAAAATAGATGTTTGAAATAGGCATAGAGCCCGATGTACTGTGCGTTAAAGTCAACCGCCATCAGCGATTTTGCACCAAACGGGAAGAAGCCATCAATCGCCCACACGATAAACATGATGACCATCGGCGCAAGGAAACTTGCTAAATAGACCTTTTTCTTAGTCGTCATGTTGCTCTCCTTTCACCGTCATATTCGTTTCATCTACTAAGTAATGTGGACGTTTCTTCACTTCGTAGTAAATCTTACCGACATACTCTCCTAATACCCCAATTGAAATCAATTGAATTCCACCAAAGAGCACGACAGAGAAAATCGTTGTGAAGTATCCACTCACGAGTGAATCTGGCGCCACGAAGTATTGAACGAATGTCCAAAGAACGTAAGCTAATGAAATTAATAAACAGAATAAACCAAAGTTAATGCACATACGAAGTGGCTTATCATTGAATGATAAAATCCCCTGAACCGCATAGTTTAACGAGAACTTCAATGAGTATTTCGTTTCACCAACCGTACGGACTTGGTTTTCATATTCGATGACTTTTTCTTTAAATCCAATCCAAGAGAAAATCCCTTTAGAGAATCGGTTGTATTCTTGTAATGAAAGGATGGCACGAACCGCTTTACGGCTGAAGAGACGGAATTCAGACACCCCATCCATCAATTCGATATCCATCATTTTGTTTGCAAGACGATAAAAATGTTTTGCTAAGAATGTACGATGAGGTTTTTCACCTGTACGTGTACGACGAGCACTCACGACGTCGTATCCTTGTTCATACGCTTCAATCATTTGCGGAAGAAGTGCAGGTGGATGTTGTAAGTCCCCATCCATTAAAATCACAGCTTCTCCTGTTGCGTATTCAAGTCCTGCAATCGTTCCAGCTTCTTTCCCAAAGTTTCTGCTGAAACTAATATATTTGACGCGAGAATCGCCATCTGCGATCGCAAGCATTTTTTCGAAAGTACGGTCTTTACTACCATCATTAATAAAAATAATTTCAAATTCCGCTTTATTAATTTTATTAACTTCTGCTACTAAGGCATCATACATTTTCTGAATCATATTTTCCTCGTTATAGAACGGGATGACAATTGATAATTTCATTATTCCACTCCTCAATCCTTTAATTTGTTTAGTTTGTTATATAATAACATTTTTTGGTATAAATTTCTGCTCATATGGCATACTTCAAGTACAATTATAAGAAAAATTCACTTTTAAAACAATTTCTTTATTTCTTAATGTTTTAAATTTCTTTTAATCGCTTAATCGCAACGTTTGTCCCTAAAAGCCCCACCAATAAAAAGGTGAATACTACGGCAAAACATAGCATAAAGAATTCCTCTGGCAATGCTAAAATAATCGGGTCATTTTTTGGATCGAACATCCACGCATCATTGTTAAAGAACACTTGATGGAACTTTACAAAGAGCGTATCGAAGAATGCCGCAATCACAAAGCAAACGACAACTGGAATTAAAACGAGCAATCTAATTGGTCTACGTAATTGCCATGTTTGTCTTCTTTGTCGTAAATATCTCACTCCAAAGAAACTGATAAGTCCTGAAGCGAGTAATACTGCAAAATTCACAAAGAAGAGACGTTTCACTTCAAAGAAATGGAACAATCCTTGCTGCGAACTTGGGAAATCAGTCATCTTCAATGTATCGTTCAATGGATTCGTTAAATATCCAATGAGTTCATGATAGTTCATCTTAAGTGTATCTGCACTGTAACCAGTGAGCTTTTCCACTCCAAACCAACCAATCGACCAGTGATACATCGGCTCAAAGAAAATCACAAACGTAATTCCTAAACTTAAAAAGAAGAGGAATAGCGCGATGGAAGTAATCCACTTAGGCACACGGTAAGTTCTTGTTAAATAGTCCATTCACTCAAATCCTCTACCAAGTGCGTTGGTTGTTCTTCCATTTTTTCTAAGTCTTCGCGAGTTGAAAATCCTGTTAATACCATCAGCGTATCCATGCCGTATTGAATGCCCGCTTGAATATCCGTTTGGTAATTATCTCCCACCATTGCGATGTCTTCTTTTGTAAAATGACGATCTGGGAATTTAACGTTTAAATAATCCAATGCAGACTCCATAATCACGCTGCTTGGTTTACCGATAATAATTGGCTTCACTTGTGTCGCCACTTTTAAAAAACCAGTGATAGCACCTGACCCTGGAATTGGGCCTTTTTCGCTAGGTAAGTTTGAATCGATATTGGTTACGATATAAGTTGCGCCATTACGAATCGCAAGTGTTGCTATTTCTAAGTCTTTATAAGTCACATTACGGTCAAGCGACTGCAACACGACTTCTGGTTCTTCAGAAACAAGCGTATATCCAGCTGCTTCGACTTGATTTTTAATCGCTTCTTCCCCGATGACCATGACACGGTTCACGTTGAAATGAGACTTCAAATAATCCACTGCCGCAACGCCACTTGTATACACTTCGTCTGCCGAAACTTCGGTGCCATAGTTCACACGTAAGTTTTCAGCCACTTGTGCAGGTGTTTTTGTAGCGTTGTTTGTTACAAATAGGAATGGAATCTTGGCTTCTTGCAATCTCTTAATAAATGCTTCGGCCGTTGGAATACGCTCTTTTCCGCGATACATTGTTCCATCTAAATCAATAAAATATGCTTTATACATTTAGTTACCTCTTTGTTGGTTTTCTCGAATATGGAATCCTTTCTTCTGAGTGGATTTCATAGGGCTCTTCTTCACCTTGCTGCTTGTTGGTTTCTCCACTTCTTTCATTGAGAAATGTTGAGAAGATTTCTTCTGTTTTGGTTTGAAGTTGTTGCCTTCATATTCTTTTTCTTTCATCGTTTCTTTCGGAATAAATTCTTTCAAATTAAACGATTGATCTTTTTTCGTCTTTTGATTTGTCTCATTATTACGTTTCTTCTGACGGTTTTGAGACTTCTCTTTAAACTTACGCTTGTTATTTGAACGGACTGGACTATCTAAATCTGCCGGACTAAATACATGTTCTCTACGTTGATTGTTTTGACGTTTACGTTGATTATTGCGTTCGCGTCTTGGACGTTGTTGTGGTTTTTCTTCTTCCACAACTGGCTTATGTTGCGCCTCTGGGTCTCTTTCCAATACGAAATATTGGCATCCAAAATTACAATATTCCAATAAATATTCTTGTAAATAATCGATATCGCGGTCCGGAGTCGCCAATTTATGTGAATGTTTGAAGAAACCTTTCAAACGTAATTTCTCATGGCCCCAGTCGCCAACGATGTAATCATAGCGCTCAAAAATATCATTATAGCGCTCGTTTAACGCTTCAATATTAAATCCGTCACGGTAATCTTCGACGATTTCATAATGCACATCATCAATCATCACGGTTGTATCTCCAACCATTACCGCACGCTTCACTTCTTCTTCAGGCGTTGTCACAATCTCTTCTAAGACTTGACTTAGTTCCTGTGAAAGTGTTTCTGCTTTCTGTTCAGTCATGATTCTTCCTTTCTTTGAATACTAATTCTTTTTCAATAATCGTTCTTAATAAATCTGGATAAATAATTTCGTTGTCCCCTTTTTCTTCAATCATCGGGAAAAATGGAACGAATCGCATATGGTCTGGGCAAACAAAAGTAATAAACTCATCGTCTGCCAACTTTCTTCCATCCATAAGGATTTCGCCACCAGAGAACTGGAATCCTGTATAAAGGATCTCTCCAAACAGTTTACCACGAAAACCATACCCACGAATAGCTTTTTCTAGCAATTCAGGCTGCTCTTCTTCAAAAATTTGCAATAGTTGTTTGAAATCAGAAACTCTAAAGCGACTCTTGTTCAAGTGAATCGGATGTGGCATACACTCATGCAAATCGAACTTTGTGAGAGGTCCTTCTTTAAACGGAACTACGAAAAGTCCAGTATAAGTAAATGCCACCGAAACTCCTGTTTGTCTCTTCATCGCTTCTAGCGAGAGAAGAGCTAGTTCCTTCACAGAATATGCAGGAATATGTGGGAGTACCACTTCTTCTTTCAAGAGAGCGACTCCTTCTTGGCGAAGAGCTTCACCTTCGTCAATAGTCGAATCCTCTTTTAAATCCTCTACCGCAATCATTTTATCAGAAAGTGAAATCAAGCGACTCCCTTCTGTCTTCAAATGAAGTTCGCCAATATAAGCGCCATACTTAAATCCACCGGTTAACAGTGTCTGGTTCACCCATTTCCCTTCTTCAAAGAAATGATGCGTATGTGCCCCAAGAATCACTTGAATTTCTGGATAAGTTTCGGCAATCAGATGATCCATTTCAATCCCTAAATGAGACAGCAAGGTAATCTGATGACCTCCTGCTGCAAGCGTCGGTACAAGTCGCTTCAACGCATCCATCGGCTCTTCAATCAAATAGCCATTTGGCCCATAGCTTTCTGGATACGATGCCGTTAGTCCAATAAAAGCAATACTGCAGTCGTCCACTTTTTCAAAGTGAACTTCTTTTGCAAAAGGAGGCACTTTTCGAGTCGTTGCCCATTTGACATTCGAAATAATGACTTCGAACTTACGACCTTCATACGCCGCCTCTAATTCAAGCGGTGTATACGCCGTTCCTTCGTTATTTCCAAGGCTCGCAAAATCGATTCGCTCTTCGTTCAACACTCTTGCAGCAATCTTTCCATTTTCTGCTTCAACCAGTGGATGTACACGGTCAATCAAATCTCCTAAATCAATTCCAAATACCTTCTGCCCTTCTTTTTCAAGCTGGGCTCTGCGCTCCTTCATAAAGCGCGTTTGCGTCTTTATGGAATGAAAGTTCGAGTGCATATCATTGATGTGAAGAATCGTTACTTCACTCATGCTTCCACCTCATCCGGATGATTTTCGAATACTGTTGCTTGTGTTAACTGTTGTAAATCATGTGGTGCAATCTCTAATTGGAGACCACGTTTTCCCGCAGAGATACGAATTGTTTTTTGCTCCATCGCATGATGCTCGATGAAGGTTGGAAATTTCTTCTTCATTCCAATCGGTGAACATCCTCCGCGTACATATCCTGTTAATGGTTCCAGTTTATCTAGTGATAATAATTCTACGCGTTTATTTCCTGAAACTCTCGCAATCGTCTTTAAATCTAATTCTCGGTGAGCCGCAATACAAGCGACTAAATGTCCAGTCTTATCGCCCGTTAATACGATGGTTTTGTAAACTTCCTCAACGGGAATCCCCATCCCCTGTGCTGCATGAATCGCATCAAGGTGTGCTGTATCCACATCATATTCATGAATGGCATATGGAACTTTCGCTTGTTCGACCATTCGAACTGCATTTGTTTTGATTACTTTTTTCTTTTTCACGTAAAATCACTCCTTTTTCCATTTTACCACAAGGAGCAATCTATTTGAAATCTCCTTTCATCTTCTTTTGTAACCTTTTGAAAAATAAAAATCCCTAAGAAAACTCTTAGGGATTTTAGTTCTAATCTAATAAACTAAGGCGACGAATGAAATCAGCATTCGATTTCGTTTCTCTTAATTGCTTCACGAGTTGTTCACTCGTTTCAAGCCCGTCTCCTTTAATGGCATGACGCACTTTCCAAATCGCTTCTAGCGTTTCTTGTGAAAGGAGCATGTCTTCTTTACGAGTGCCTGAACGTTTCACATCAATAGCCGGGAATACTCGTCTTTCCGCTAACTCTCTAGAAAGATGAATTTCTGAATTTCCCGTTCCTTTGAACTCTTCATAAATCACATCATCCATACGGCTTCCTGTTTCCACTAACGCCGTCGCAAGAATCGTTAAGCTTCCGCCCTCTTCAATATTTCTGGAAGAGCCAAAGAATTTCTTAGGACGATACAAGGCAGCGGGGTCAATCCCACCACTCAATGTTCTTCCTGAAGGTGGAATCGTTAAGTTATACGCACGGGCAAGACGTGTGAGGCTATCCATCAAGATAATCACGTCACGTCCATCTTCTACAAGACGTAGCGCACGTTCCAGCACTAATTCACTAATCTTAATGTGGTTTTCTGGAAGCTGGTCGAAAGTAGAATACACCACTTCCGCATCTACCGTTCTCTCGATGTCCGTTACCTCTTCAGGTCGTTCATCGATAAGTAAAATAATCAATTCGGCTTCTGGATAATTCGTCGTAATTCCATTAGCGATTTCTTTAAGTAAACTTGTCTTCCCTGCTTTTGGCGGAGCTACAATAAGCCCACGTTGCCCAAAACCAATCGGGCAAATTAAATCCAACATACGAGAAGCGATGCGACCACGTGTGGTTTCTAGCACCATTTGCTTTTCAGGATATAATGGTGTAAGCCCTGGGAAATGGTCACGCTCTTTGGCTTCTTCAGGATTTTTTCCATTCACGAAACCAACTTGCATCAACCCATTAAACTTCTCACCTTGACGTGGCGGACGTGCTGTCCCACTCACAAGGTCCCCATTTCGAAGGTCGAAACGGCGAATTTGCGAAGAAGAAATATAAATATCTTCCTGACTGCTTGAATAGTTAATCGGTCTTAGGAATCCAAAGCCTTCTGCGCGGTTAATGTCTAAGACACCTTCCACTTGGAAAAATCCAGTAGCTTCTTCTTGAGCACGAAGAATCGCAAGTGCCAATTCCTTTTTATTCATTTGACCGTAATAAGGAATTTTATAATGTTTGGCAAAGCCGTACATCTCTTTTAAAGTTTTTTCTTGTAAGCTTTGTAGAGTTACAGTTTCCACTTGTTCTGACATAATGCCCCTTCTTACTCTTCAATCATCGTAATATCGGCACCTAATGCTTGTAGTTTTTCAACGATATTTGAATAACCACGTAGAATATGTCCGATATTTGAAATCTTCGTTGTTCCTTCAGCCATTAATCCTGCAACAACCAGTCCAGCTCCTGCACGTAAATCGCTAGCGGCAACTTCAGCACCCACTAATGGTGTTGGTCCTTCAAATGTAATGATATCTTCAATCACTTTTCCACGAGCGCCCATACGATTTAATTCTGGTACGTGACCGACACGTTTTGGATAAATCGTATCCACAATCATCGCTGTTCCTGTGGCTTTACTAAAGAGAGGCGTAATCGTTTGTTGAAGGTCTGTCGCAAAACCTGGGTAAGGCATTGTCTTGATGTTCACGGCTTTTAATTCGTCTGATGGGAAAACATAAATATCGTCTTCGCCAACTTCCATCTTCACGCCCATTTCGTTCATTTTTGCAATGAGACTTTCTAAGTGTTCGAAAATCACGTTTTTCACGCGAATCCCTTCACCGACCGCAGCAGCAACTGATAAATATGTTCCAGCCTCAATACGGTCTGGAATACTCGTATGCGTACATCCATGTAAGCTTTCCACACCTTCCACACGAATGATGCTTGTTCCAGCACCTTTAATATTGGCACCCATTTTATTTAATAAGTTTACAACATCGATAATTTCAGGCTCGCGCGCTGCATTTTCGATAATCGTTTTTCCTTTTGCACGAACAGATGCTAGCAATACATTAATTGTCGCACCTACAGATACAACGTCCATATAAATTTTCGTACCAACAAGGCCTTCTTCGCCAGTAGATAAGTAGATAGCACCGTCATGGTCCCTCACATCAGCACCAAGCGCTTTGAATCCTTTTAAATGTTGGTCAATTGGACGAGGGCCTAAGAAGCATCCCCCTGGAAGTCCAACAACCCCTTCACCGAATTTAGCAAGAGTTGCTCCCATAAAGTAATACGAAGCACGCATGCTTTGGATTTTCCCTTTTGGCATTGGGATAGATTTCATTTCTCTTGGGTCGATGGTTAACGTTCCATCAACGAATTCTGTTTTTACGTTAAAATCATTCAAAATTTCAATTAAGGCATCTACGTCCTGAATCTCAGGGACACCCTCTAATGCGACTGGTTCATTCGCGATAATAGCAGCCGGAATTAAAGCTACTGTACTGTTTTTAGCTCCACTAATGGTTACTTCCCCTTTAAGTGGTTTACCGCCGTTAATGACTAATTTTTTCATACTCAAATTCCTTTCACTAAATGTTCTCAATTATTATACCATGTTCACAGTAGAATCCGCTATCTTTTAATCGTTTGAATCTATTGTTAACCTTTAGAAATTCAATAGTTGACAATCGTTTCAAATCTGTTACACTTAAAAACATGAATACTGATGAAAGGAGGATATTATGAGCACTAAACAGGACGTTTTACGTCTATTATATAGTACCGTGGACAAACCTCTTTCAGGACAAGATATCGCAGAACAACTGAATCTTTCTCGTACTGCTGTGTGGAAAGCCATCCAGCAATTAAAAAAAGATGGTTATGAGATTACCTCAAGCACAAAAGTTGGGTATCAATTATCCAGACAGACGGATTTGTTAACCATTGAAGGCATTCGCACTCATTTGGGAGAGGAGCTTCAAGACTGGGATATTCAAGTTTTTGAGACAACTACTTCAACCAATGATTTGGCTAAAACATACGGCGCATCAAGCTCGAGAGTCCCTACCTTCTTTATTGCAGAAGAACAAACAGCAGGTCGTGGACGACTAGGAAGAACATTCCTCTCTCCACCAAAATCTGGACTTTATATGAGTATCTGTATTTTCCCAGAAGGTGACTTGGATAGTATTTCGCTGATCACTTGTGCTACTGCAGTTGCGGCAACACGAGCGGTGGAATCCTTTATCCATGAAAAAATTGGGATTAAATGGGTGAACGACCTATACTATCACGATAAAAAAATCGCCGGTATCTTAACAGAAGCCGTGACGAATATTGAAGCTCAAAAAGTCGATGCACTGATTGTCGGAATGGGAATTAACTTGCATATCGATGACGCTATTATTCCAGAGGATTTAAAACCGATTATCGGTTCCCTCTTTTCTCCGCAAGAAATTCCAGACGGTTTCAGCCGCAATGAATTCGTCGCACGTTTCCTAAAAGAATGGAATCACTGCTACGAAGATATCAATGCCGGTAAGAGGGACTTCATGGAAGAATACAAAGACCATTCCATTATTGTCGGCAAGAAAGTCAATGTCATTAGCGGTATGAAAACATATCCTGCCACTGCAAAAAGCGTGGACAATAACGGGCATCTTATCGTCCAAACAGATGACGGTGCCATCCATTCATTATCTTATGGCGAAGTAAGCATTCGCCCAGAAAACTAAAAGATTAGGAGTTAAACTCATGAAAAAATTATCGATTAAAACAATTGTGCTCGCAGCACTTTTAGGAGCACTCTGCTATGTATCTAGCTACTTAAAAATTCCGATTGGTCCAGTACCATTCTCAGCTCAAACAGCCACAGTGATTTTGGCATCATTATTATTGTCACCAGTTGGCGCTTTTGCTGCTCAATTTATTCACTTCCTATTACTTTTCTTATTAGGAGGAGGAACTACATTATTTATTTCTCCATCATTTGGTTTTGTTATTGGATTTATGGTTGCAGCTCCTGTGATTTCATTTATCGGAAACCGTATTAACAATATCTTTGGTTGGGTGATTGCCGCTCTTGTTGGTGAAGTCATTTTCTACCTCATCGGAATTCCGTTTATGACCTTTGTATTAGTAGGATTACAAGGAAAGAACATAGATCTTCAACAAATTCTTGGCTACGGTTTATATCCATTCATTCTTCCTGACTTAGGAAAATTAGTGGTTGCCGTATTCCTTGCAGATCGTATTAAAGCCATTACTAAAAAACAGTCTTAAAAAGCATAAAAAATAAGCTAGGCATGATGCTTAGCTTATTTTTATTGTTCAAGGATTAACCCCAGAATTTAACTCCTAGTACATTTCCTAAGAAAGCAAGACCGATTCCGGCAACTAATAGAAGAACGATACAACGTAATGGCGTCCATTTTTTACGCGCTAATAAGTAGTAAAGTCCTAAAGTAATTCCTAATGGAATTAATTTTGGTAATACACCATCTAAAATTGCTTGGATAACAATTGGTTTTTCACCGTTTGCGATTTCGATTCCTAATTTAGTACCACCATAAAGGCTAGTTAAAGCCCCAACAACGAATACTCCAAGGATTGAAGCAGCACGAGTGAATTCTTTGGCATTTGCAGTAAAGATACCGATTGCGTCAGTTCCTAAGTTATAAGACCAGTGCATTAACCAGTAACGAATTACAAATTGGAAGATATTAAATACCGCTAAGAATAGTAATGGTCCAGCGATGCTTCCTTTTAATGCAAAGTCTGAAGAAATACCGGCTACGATTGGAACTAATGTGAACCAGAATAAAGCGTCACCGATACCACCCAATGGTCCCATTGCAGCAACACGTACCGCACGGATTGTTGGGATATCTGCTTTGTTTTGTTCAAGAGATAATACAATCCCCATTACGAAAGTTACTAAGAATGGGTGAGTATTAAAGAACTCTAAGTTATGAGACATTGATGCTGCTAAGTCATCTTTGTCTGTATGGATTTTTTCCAACCCTGGTAAAATACCGTATAACCAGCCACCTGCTTGCATACGTTCATAGTTGAAAGAAGATTGTAAGAAAATTGAACGCCATGCCATTTTGTTTAACGTTGCTTTATCTAAGCGAGGAGCAGGCGTTTGGTTTTTATAAGAATCTGGAATATTATATGCCATCTTCTTCACCTCCATCGTTCACAATGCTAGCACCCGCTGTTTTGAATTTTGTTTGGATTTGGAAATCCCAGTATGCAATTGCAAAACCAATGAACGCTAATAATACTAATGCTGAACCTTCTAAGCTCTTGCTTGCTGATACAATATTTGCTAAAGCAAAACCTAAGAAGTAGAAGCCCCATAGTTCTTTAGAAACCATTACTTTAAGTAAGATTGCAAACCCAACAAAGCGCATCATACCACCGGCAGCACCTAATCCTCCCATGAACCATTCAGGAATAGATTTAGTTAAAGTATCCCCGATAGCTTGTCCACCGACGAAGAATAATACAACTACAAGACCAAAGATAGCTCCTAATGCAGCCATTGCTAAGTAGTTCAAGCGAGCAATTCCTTTTGGATTTGCATCGTGTGCATACTTATCAGCCACAGCCATCATTGGTGACATTAAAGCAAAGATTAAAGTAACGCCGTATTGACCTAAAAGCGCAAATGGAACAGCAGCACCTACTGCAGCAGCTGGTTCTAATTTAAGGCTGATAGCTAATACTGTCGCCATAATTCCGCCGATTACGGCATTAGGTGGTTGTGCTCCACCGACTGGCATGTTACCGATTGTCATTAATTGGTAAGTACCCCCAACAACTAACCCTGTTTGTACGTCGCCCAAAATAGCTCCGATCACTGGACCCATTACGATAGGTTGGTATAGTGATTCTAAAAAGCTGAATTGGTCAATCGCAGCAACAAAAGTTACAAGGAATACTAATAAGATTTGAATAAAACTTGCTTGCATATTCATTGACCCCTTTTATAAATAAAAATTATTGGAATAATTTCGAAACGTCTTCTTTTCCTTCAGTTGGTACTTTCTGAATTTCAAGTTCGACACCTAACTCCTGCAGTCTTCTGAATGCAGCAACATCTGCATCATCAACCGCAACAACACCTGCTACTTGGCGTTTTCCTTCCGCCATGTGCATGTTCCCAATGTTAACCTTCTTGATTGGCACTCCTCCCTCTACTAATTTCACTACGTCTTGAGGATTTTCACAAATGATGAAAATCAACTGACGGTCTGCTGCTTTCCCGATGACATTAATCGTTTTTTCAATAGTGAAATAACGAGTTTGTGCACCAGTTGGAGCAGCCATATCCATTAACCCTTGACGCATCGGATCCGCAGCTACTTTATCGTTAGCAACAAGCAGTAGGTTGGCCCCTAAGTAAGATGACCATTGAGTTGCAACTTGACCGTGAATCATACGATTGTCAATTCGTGTTAATAAAATATTTGGCATTACTAGCTCTCCTTTCATAAAAAGCTAAATTCATTATACATAATTCTTCGATTTTTTGGAAGCGTTTTAGTAAAACTTTTTTAATAAATTCTTCATTTTTGAGTTTTTATTACATTTTTGTATTGCTAATTTGTAAAACATTATATATAAATGCTTTTTTCACCACTTTGATGTCAGACAACTCTCACTAATCTCTACAAATATATTTGAAATTCTTCACAATTAACAAAGTCCCCCCCCTCTAAATTATTCCATAAAAAAAGAAGCTTAGAATCTAAGCTTCCATTTCACTTTATTTTGATTTTCCGATAATAGAACTAGTTCCACTGATAGTCACGATGACACCAAACGCAATGATAATCATTCGGTTCACCAACTCACCTGAGACAAAGAAACTACAAGCAATAATCAGAACACCTGCTAAACTAACGAGTAATGTTTTAGTAAGGGATCCTTGCTGTTCATTTTGCTTCGCTCGGTTCAAGTCTCCTTCTTGAACTCCCTTTTGCACCACATACTTTGGCAAAATACTTTTCAGATACGCCACTGTCGCAAGCGCGTAGAATAACGCTCCTACAAATACGCAGAGCAATACATCACTCGGAAAGAAACTATAGAAAATAGCTCCTAAAGCAAATGCAATAACAAAGCGATGTCTAAAGGCATTAAAAGTCACTAAGTCATCTGTCGGAATATGATAAACCGTCTTTAAGAATGGTAGATAGAAATAATCCTTACCGTCAGTTCCTGTATAAAACTCTCCAAAAATCGATTGCATACAGTCACCGCTTATAAGACTTCAGAAATTGCAAAACGAGATACCGTAATCACGACACCTTTTGCAATCTCAACATCCACTTTTTCTTCGTCAACTTTCTTTACAGTACCATATAATCCATTCGCACAGACAACACGTTTTCCAACTTGCAGGGCTTCATGTAATTTTTCAAAATACTGTTGTTGACGTTTCATATTTTTTCTTGAGAAGAAATAATAAATCCCTAAAATTACAACGACGAATACGATAAACGTAAGGGAACTTACTAAAATAATATTGGCAGTCATTAAATCCCATCCTCGTCATCAAATTCATCAATGTCATTATGTTGAATCGTTGGTAAGCTTACTTGTTGAATCGCTTCTTTACCAGCTAATAAGCTTTGTGTTACCACGTCTTGCGCACTTGCAGCAAATTCACGTAACATTGCAATTTCAATCAGCATTGGTAAGTTTGTTCCAACAACAACTTCCACATTTTCAAAATCAACAGAAGCTAACATAGCAGCCTTAAATGGACTTCCTCCTAAAAGGTCCGCAAATACAACAATCCCTTCTGTTTCTTCTTGCAATTCAGCCATTGCATTTCTTAAATTATTTTCAAGAGCATCCATTGGATCACTTTCTAAAAATGGTACTACGCGATATGCCGCTTGTTTTCCAGCGATCATTTCTAACGCTTGTCCTACTCCAACAGCAAATTGTCCATGCCCAGTAAGAATTAACCCTATCATTCCATTTCCTCCTAAATACTTAATATCTTAATACTAGACCAGGTTTCATTAAATAGCAAGCAGAAATTAATGCGTTTTCATAAATTTCCGTGAAAATAAAACGTGGAGCATTGACGTTTCACTGGGGGGTGACAATACTCCACGTTTAAAAGCTATACGAATATTTTTGTTTTACCGATTAGAACAATTCTTTGTAGAAAGCAATTGTTTCTTCTAATGTTGGCATGAATGGGTTACCTGGTGCACAAGCATCGATTAACGCATTCTTAGATAGATATTCGAAGTCGAAGTCTTTTTCTTCAATTCCTAATTCAGTTAATTTCTTAGGAATACCTACTGTTTCAGAAAGAGTTTCGATTTCTTTGATTGCGTATGCTGCACATTCTTCATCAGATTTACCTTCAGTTTGTAAACCTAAAGCTTTTGCAACATCACGGAATGCAGCTGGAACACGTTTTGCATTTTCGCGTTCGATTACTGGTAATAACATCGCACAGCATACACCGTGTGGAAGTTTGTAAACAGCACCTAATTGGTGAGCCATTGAGTGAACATAACCAAGTCCAGCGTTGTTGAATGACATACCGCCTAAGAAGATTGCGTTCACCATACCTTCACGAGCTTCGATGTCATGACCGTCTTTAACCGCACGTGGTAAGTATTCTTTAATTAATTCAATCGCACCAATTGATAATTTCTTAGTAACGCCGTAAGCTCCAGGAGTTACTAAAGCTTCAACCGCGTGAGTTAAAGCATCCATACCTGTTGCTGCAGTTAATGCTGCTGGTTTAGATACCATTAATTCAGGGTCGTTTACAGAGATTAAAGCTAGGCTGTTTTTATCAACCATTACCATTTTAACTTTTCTTTCTTCGTCTGTAATTACGTAGTTGATTGTAATTTCAGCAGAAGTACCTGCAGTTGTGTTGATAGCAACTACTGGTAAACCTTTTTTAGCAGATTTGTGTAATCCTTCGTAGTCTTGTGGTTTGCCACCGTTTGTTGCAATCACTGAAATACAGCTTGCACAGTCTTGAGGTGATCCACCACCTAAGCTGATGATGAAGTCACAGTTGTTTGCTTTTAATGCAGCAACCCCGTCGTTAACATTTTTACAAGTTGGGTTTGGTTCTACATCAGAGTAAATAACGAAGTCTACACCTGCTTCTTTTAAAGGTTCTGTGACTTTAGGAAGAATATCACTTGATTCGATAAATTTATCCGTTACTAAAAGAGCTTTATGATATCCTAGATCTTTTACGTAAGGTCCAATTTCTTTAACGACTCCTCTTCCGATTAAGTTAATTGCTGGTACATAAAATGTTGACATAATTTTTCTCTCCTAACTTTTTATATTTAATGAGCAAAACCACACATTCTCCTTTCCATAATTCTCAGCGCCCCTATTTTTACTCATTTTATTCAAATTAATTTTATCACAATGTTTCCCTTATGTATATACTATAAAACTCGCTACAACAAACTTTTGAAAATCGTAGCGAGTTTTATTATATTTTATGCTTTTAATTCTGCTGTTAAGCTTTCTAATTGGTCTACTAAATGTCCAACGTAAGCAATCGCTTGTTTCAATGGTTCATCTGTTGAAACATCGCAACCTGCATGAATTGCTAAGTCTTTGGCAGACATGCTTCCACCTTTAGATAAAGTATCTAACCACACTTTAGCGTGTTCAGGATTTTCTTCGATTTGGTTCGCAATCGCAGTACCGATTGTAAGACCAGCTGAATACGTATATGGATATAATCCCATGTAGTAGTGTGGTTGACGCATCCAAGTTAACTCTGCTCCTTCGTTCACGACTAAGCTATCTCCGAAGAATTCTTGCATCACTTCTTTTTTCACGTTTGATAATACATCTGCGTTTAACATTTCGTTATTATCAATCATCTTGTAAATTCGATCTTGGTACACGGCTTCCATGTAGTGAGTAACCATGTTGTGGAAGTACGTACGGCTAATCATATTACTGATGACCCAACGTTTGAAACGAGCATCTGTACTTGTTTTGAGTAAGTAGTTTGAAACGATGACTTCATTACATGTTGAAGGTGCTTCAACGAAGTATAATGAACATTCATTGTTTAAAATCGATTGATGTTTCCCTGTTGACATGAAGTGGTATGCATGACCTAATTCGTGCGCTAACACGAATACTTCGTTCATTTTACCAGTCCATGATAATAGGATAAATCCGGCAACGTTAGGAACAGTTGCACAGAATCCACCAGTGCTCTTACCAATGTTTTGTGGGAAGTCTGTCCAGCGTTTATCATAACTTTCATCAATCATCGCTTTGTAGTCTTCGCCAAGAATACCTAAAGCTTTCTTCAAGTACTCACGAGATTCTTCAATCGTCATATCCACTTCGAATTCTGGATCCAAGTTGATTTTGGCATCCATGAATTGCATATCAGAAATGCCGTGCTCTTTCGCTAATAATTTAATGTAGCGTTGCATATGAGGAGCTAAGTCTGTCATGAGCATACGAATTTGACGGTCGTATAATTCACGGTTCCCATCTTGTTCATCTAATAAGTAGTCAATCACGCTGTCATATCCGCGCATTGTTGCCATCATTTTTTCTTTCTTCAATTGAGAAATGTATTCATTGGCAACTGTATTTTTATATGCGTTTAATGTTTTATAGAAGCTCTTAGCCGCAGCACGACGCACTTCTTTGTCAGGATCCATTTCATGTAAGTTTTCGTATAAAACGAAGCTGTTTTCAAGTGCCTTGCCATTTGCTTCAAATGACTCGAATTGCATATCTTCGTGTTTTGTTACTTCATATAATTGATAGAAACTTGGTAAGCTGCTTAAGTTTGATAACACTTGTTCTGCATCTTTAGAGAGCGTATGTTTCTTTTGACGAATCACTTTTTCTACAAAGTAAGCTAAGTCAGGTCTCTTTTCTGACACGAATTGGTTTAGGAAGGCTTCGTCTAATGAAATCAATTCTGTCATCACAAAGCTCATATTTTCCGCATATGATACGCTGACTGCTTCAAACGCTGTCGCATTTTCCACCACTTTTGGATTCAAGCGGTCAACTGTCATTGGTAATTCTGCATAATGAGAAGCGCGGTATACTGCTAATTCAATCGCTTCGTAGCTGCGAATCGCTTCATCTAATACTTCTAAGTCACCTAATTGGTTTTCGTATTTTTCTTTGAAAGCTTTCATTTCTTTCTTTAATTTCTCCAACTCTGCATAAAATGCTTCGTCGCTTGGATAAAGTAAAGTCATATCCCATGTAATTGAAGGATCCACTTCACTTCTTGGTACTAATTTAATTTCAGCCATAAAAGTCACTCCTTTTCGATAGTATCCATTATACACAATCTCCGGTTCGTTTGCTATACTAGGAATATTGAAAAACGAAAGAAGGTGCCCTAGTGAAAGTCATTTGTGAAAAAACGAAATCTCCTCTTGTGATTTCTATTCCTCATAGTGGAACGGATATCCCACAAGACATTGACTCGCTTTGTAATCTGGCAGCTAAGCGCGAGCATACGGACTGGGCACTACAGGAACTTGTGACCCCTCTTTCCGAGACGACTCTAGTAGCTACCGTTTCTCGATATATTGTAGACGTGAATCGTTTTAAACCACGCACAGGGAAAGCGACACAGCCCATTATTCCAAGAATAGATGAAAAGGGAAATCTTCTATTTAACAACTATCCGTCTAAGCAAAAACAAGTGAATTGGTTGGAGCGGTATTACACGCCCTACTACCTTCATTTAGAAAACCTATTGAACGAAAAATTAGAACATCATAAAAGAGTGTTGTTGGTCGATTTGCATAGTTATGATGACAAGCTTTTTAACACAAGCGACATTATATTAGGAACGCGCAAGAAACAAACTTTAAGTCCTGCCACTTTGGAGCAACTCCAAATCCTCTTCCACGAAGAAGGATTAACCACTCAAGTAGATACTCCATTTTCTGGGGGCAATATTATTGCGACATTTGGAAAACAAGCAAGAATTGAAGCCGTTCAAATCGAAGTACCGTATTCGCTTTATTTAGAAGGTCACTCGCTTCATCCAGAACGAGCGAGCATTCTACAAACTCAATTTCAAAATATTTTCCAAAAAGTACAGATGTATCATTTTTGATACGTATCAAAAATGATACATTTCATTCTTTACAAAAAATCACCTTGAACGATTTATCCGTCCAAGGTGGTTTTCTTTTTTAGTTATTTGATTCTTCTTGCAATTTTTTGATTTGCTCTTCCAATTGCTGGATGCGTGTTTCTTGCGCATCGATTTGTTCTTGCATTTGTGTAATCTGATCTTTGTAATTATCTAGTGGTGTCTTCGTCGATTTCGCGAAACTACGATAAACGAATACGGACACAAATAGAATGATCCCAGTAAGGATGATAAACACCCATGCTTGATTTCTTCTTAAGTATCGATTAAAACTTCTTTGTAATTCATTTCCTTGTTCGCTCATCTATATCACCTCTTATTTTCACAGTATACCATTTATTGCAAAATAACTCTAGGGAGCTGTCACAAGATGTGTCATCTCTTCGGTCATCTTGCCGACTATTCCTTCATCACAGACCACAATTAGAATGTCGCCACTACGGATAACCGTATCCCCTCGAGCAATAATTTCTTTTGCGCCACGTCGAATGGTCGCAATGATGATTTGTTGCGGCCACTGAATATCGCGAATCGCTTTTTCAACTAGTGGACTATCCACCATCACAGGCACTTCGAAGGTTGTGCGCTCTCCTTTTGTATCCGTTGAATGTTCTTTATCTAAACGTTCTGCTAACACTTCATAGATTGGATCCATCTTCAAGAAATCTGCCACAATATAAGCCACTAATGTACAAATTCCAAGCGGCATTAATTGGTTCAATCCACCTACCATTTCTGTTACAAGTAGTAAGGCTGTTAGTGGAGCTTTCCCAATCGCTGCAAAGTACCCTGCCATCGCGAAGAATACAAAGCTGACACGTACGCTTGGATCAACACCTAAGAAATCAATTAAGAATTCGGCGTAGGCTAATCCAAGAAGTGCTCCTAGAGAAAGGATTGGTAAAAAGATTCCACCAGGAAGTCCTGTTCCGTATGAAATCATCGAATAAACAAAACGAATGACGAAAAGTCCCACTAAAAATTGAACAGTATGATTTTCTTTAACGAGTGCTAATACTAACTCGCCACCACCACCTAACACATGCGGATTCCACATGCCAAGAGGAATAATCAGCATAAAGGCAATGATACAGTAATTATATGCTGCCACTTTTGGGAATAGAGTCTTGTAAATCTTTGGTAAGGCTAATGTGAGACGATGATACGCTAGTCCGAAAATCGCTAGGATGATGCCAAGAAGAACGACATAGCCATAATATTCCATCGGGAAGCGTTGGTCATTCCCAAGGTTTAATGATGGATGGACTCCAAATACATTTAATGAAATAAAGTTAGCCACAATCGCGGCTGTTAAAGTTGTCACCGCAACAAGTGGACTAAAAGTATGATGGACTTCTTCCAGTACAAACATAAGTCCTGCAATAGGTGCATTAAACGCCGCTGCTAGTCCGGCACCTGCTCCACTAGAAATAAATACATTTTTCTGAACACGGTTTGCCTTAAAGGTCTCTGCCACCCCTTGACCAACCGATGCTCCTAATTGAATCGAAGGACCTTCTCGTCCAAGCAAGAGCCCTGAACCAATGGAAATCGCTCCACCGACGAATTTCTTCCAGCAGACAGACCACCAGTTCATATCCATCTTCCCTTGAAGTTGCAATTCTACTTGCGGAATCCCACTTCCTTTAATATCGGGGTCGCTTTTTACAATCTGTCCTAAAATAACCCCCATTACTAGGCTAAAGAGAACCCATGCCGGAATCCATTGCGGTTGTTCTCTTAAAAACGAATAGACGGTCACTACTTGTTCTAAAATAAAACCAATCATATATCTAAATAAACTAACCGCACTTCCTGCCAGGACACCAATCAAGGCGCCAATAGCAATATACCCTGATTTGCGATATCTTCTAGGGTTCAACTGACTCCAAAATTCCACTTGCACTCATCCTTTTCGATTTATTCTCTTTCATTATATCAAAGTCTGTCCATAAAAAAAGGAAGAAATGAAAATTCTTTCACTTCTTCCGTTATTTTATTCACCTTGTAAGTCTGCTTCGTCAAGGGCATTCATTAATCGGAATAGTTCTTCCTCTGTTAATGCTGCTTTTTCCTCTTTTGCAAAATCGCGGACGATTTCACCACGATGCATGACAATAAGTCGGTTTCCAAAATGAATCGCGTCAGATAGATTGTGTGTAATCATAAGCGCGGTTAAGTTCTTTTCTTCGATGGTTTCTTGTGTTTTCTGCATAATCTTACGCTGTGTTTTCGGGTCAAGCGCTGCTGTATGTTCGTCTAAAAGTAATAGCTGAGGAGCGTTCATCGTTGCCATGAGGAGTGAAATGGCTTGACGTTGTCCTCCTGATAATAGTCCGATTTCTGTATGAAGACGGTCTTCTAAGCCAAGTCCTAGGGGGGCTAGTAAGGACTCGAATTGTTGCAATTCTTCTTTAGAAGACGTTTTAAACAGGCTACGTTTTTGACCACGTCTGTTCGCTAACGCTAAGTTTTCAGCCACTGTCATACGAGGAGCCGTTCCTTGCATTGGGTCTTGGAAAACACGGCTAATGTAGGCCGCACGTTCAAAGTCTGCAGTCTGTTCGATTTGATGGCCACCAAACGAGATTGTTCCTTCGTCCAAAGCAAAATTACCAGCAATCGCGTTTAGGAACGTCGATTTCCCAGCCCCATTTCCGCCGACAATCGTAATGAAGTCTCCTTCTTGAATCGATAAGCTGACGTTTTTTAGTGCCTTATGTTCACGTGAAGTGCCAGGGAAAAATGTTTTGGATAAGTGTTGAATTTCAATACTCATTTAGTTTTCCCCCTTTCTATGACGTGTACTTTTTTGCTGAATCCAGCTCTTTAATTGTGGCACTGTTAAACAGAATGCAATCAGTGCTGCTGAGATGAGCTTGAAGTCATTTGCTTGGAAGACATTGAGTAACAACACAAGCATCAATAATAAACGATAAATAATGGATCCGTAAAGGATGCAGACAAGACGTCCAACGAATGATTCGTCTGCAAAGATCACTTCACCAATAATAATCGCAGCAAGCGCGATAACGATGGTTCCAAGACCTGAGTTTACGTCTGCGTATCCATTGTTTTGCGCTAAAATTGCACCGGCTAAGGCGATGAGTGCGTTTGAGAGCATCAAGCCAAACACGGTCATTTTACGCGTGTTAATTCCAAGCGCGCGTGCCATCTTTTCGTTGTCCCCTGTCGCAATCAGTGCTTGTCCAAATTCTGTTTTGAAGAAGCAATACATCAAGAAGATTAAAATCCCAATCACGACAAGACCCATAATGATAATGTCAAAATACTTTGGTAAGCCTAGTTTTGAAAAGACACTAAAAATCGTATCTTGTCCAAGAAGTGTGATATTCGCTTTCCCCATCACACGTAAGTTGATGGATAAGAGTGACGTCATTGTTAAAATCCCTGCTAATAAACTTGGAATTTTACAAACAGTCATAAGGAACGCTGTCACTCCACCAGCAAGCGCTCCAGCAATCATCGCTACAAGCGTTGCTAAGAATGGGTTCACTCCTTGTTGAATCAAAATCACACAAGTCGCAGCCCCGAGAGGAAAGCTCCCCTCAGTCGTCATATCTGCAATATTTAAAATTCGAAAACTAATGAATAACCCGAGAGATAATACGCCCCATAATATCCCTTGAGAAATCGAAGAAATTACTAAATCCATTTCGAAAAAAATCCTCCTCTGAAACGATCAATATGACGTTTACGTCATATGGTGTATGAATCATCCCCTCTTAGAGTTGTTATCATATCAACGTTTCTAAACTATCTTATTTATTTGTTGGTGTTACTTTTTGTGCATCTTTTAAGATACTTTCTGGAATTGTAATGCCTAATTTTTTCGCTTTTTCTTCGTTGACATAAACAACACCTTTGTTTGCTAATGTGATTGGTGTATCGGCTGGGTTTGCACCTTTTAGAACTTTTACAACTACTTTAGCTGTTTCTACACCGATTTGGTATTGGTCAACACCTACACCTAATACTCCACCGTCAGCAACCATTGTATCAGCTGAAGGGAATACTGGCACTTTAACTGCATCTGTTACTTGAACCACTGTTGCCATTGCACTTGCAATTGTGTTATCGATTGGAACGAAGATGGCATCTACTTGGCTTGCTAAGCTTTCAGTTACTTGTTGAATATCGTTTGTGTTTGCAATCGTCGATACTTTAACTTCTAAACCTAATTCTTTTGCGTATTTTTCAGCTTCTTCGGCTTGTTTTACAGAGTTATCTTCGCTTGAAGTGTAAAGGATACCGACTTTCTTCATGTTCGGAAGAACTTGTTTCATAATTTCTAATTGTTGTTTGATTGGTGTACGGTCACTAACACCTGTGATGTTGTTTCCTGGTTTTGATTCGCTTGCGATTAAACCAGCTTCAACTGGATAAGTAATCCCACCCATGATAATTGGTGTTTCTTTTGTATTGTTCGCTAACGCTAATGTTGCAGGAGTTGTAATCCCTACTAAAATGTTGTTTCCACCTGAAACTAATTTTTCAGACATGCTTGCTAAGTTACTTTGGTCACCTTGCGCGTTTTGAAGGTCGATTTCTAAGTTTTTACCAACTTCATATCCTTCGTTCTTCAATTCGTCTTGTAACCCTTTATAAATCGCATCTAAGGCTGGGTGGCTAAGTAATTGTAATACCCCTACTTTAACAGTTTCTGTTTGCGTAGATGCTGTTTTAGTTGCGTTTGTTTCTTTATTTTTATCTCCTGATTGATTGAAGAATAATGCTCCAATCACTACTAATACTAATAATGCTCCGAATAAATAAATGCTTTTGTTCTTTTTCATGATGAATTCCTCCAAAAATTAAATAGTTGTTCGCAAACTCAATTAAAAAAGAGACTACGTATGTTACTACGAGTCTCTCATACAAATAGAAAGACCACGTCAGCTCTAGTCTATAGATCTACGTGGTCGAGTTTGCTTTATAATTGAAATCCACATAGATACAAGTTCACGTCAATGAAGGTTGTATCTATATGTACAAAAGTACGTTAAGAACAACCTGTATCTAGTGGCTTTGCCAACGCGTATTTAATTCTAATACGATACTTAAGTGTGCCATGTTCTTAACTCCTTTTCTAGTGATGTGTTCATTATGAACTCATTTGTCTTCAATGTCAACTACTTTTTTCAAAAAAAAATTGTTTTTTCAGTGTGTATTTTCATTTTCATAGAATACTTAAATTTACAATTTCTTTTATCCCTACTCTTTTCTTGAACGGAAGGGAATTCGCTTTATTATCACTAAGTGATTATCATAATCTCCACAAAACTGAGAAATCGTAAGCGGTATTTTTTAGTTTTGATGTCCTTTGAGCTCTCGCTATGCATCCTAGTCTTCATCCTTTATATCGATGTCTTCAGGAATTGGTTCATCTAAATATTTTTGATACTCCTCCAAAAGACGCTCGCGTTGTTTTAAGAAGAAGTCGAATTGCGCACTGTTTAACAGTAACTCGCCATCCACCTCCACCGTCTTCACTTGTTTTGTTTGGATTAAATGCATGAGATATCCTAAGTCGATTTCCAGATTCTCTGCGGTTTGTTGTACGGTATAATACATTCTTTTCCTCCAATAAAAAAGCTACCCTAAACGAATGGTCTAAGGTAGCTAACATTTATCATTATGCTAAAGCGTCAACTAGGCTTTGCGCGAAAGCTTGGATATGTTCGATATCTTCTGCTTCAGCGTTTAAGTCTACTAAGACATTTTCAGCACCTTTTTTGGCACCTGTTTTTGCAAATTGCGCATCAAAATCTAATACTGATTGGCAGAACTTATCATAGAAAGTATCTCCTGAACCTAGCGCGCCGTATACTTTTCCTGTTAAATCCTCTTCCTCTAATTCTTCATAGAAGTCGACGATTTCATCAGGTAGGTCGCCATCTGTTCCGTAAGTATAAGTTGCGACAACATTAATATCATAATTATGGAATTCGCTTGCTTGCGCTGAAGTACATTCTTTCATATCCACTTCTACGCCACGCTCTTCTAATGCTTCTGCTAAAATATCTGCAATCTCTTCTGTATTTCCTGTTAAACTAGCATATACAATCAATGCTGTTGCCATAATACCACTCTCTTTCTTATTCAATAAGAAGATTATAACAAATCCACCAAACGCCGTCTATTGTTTCTGATTAAAATCCTACAGGGCCTTAGTTCCATTCTTAAAATGCTGCAAAAAATCTGTGAGGAGCACACATTAACTCTTTGCATCAGTCCATTCCACGAAGGCGGATACGTACTGAATCAATTCTTGGACCTTACGGATTTTATCATCACCATAATAGGGAATAATATTCAATGCGAACTAGTGGGAGTTGAAGCTTGCTTCCTACTCCCACTTTGAGGCTTGAAAGGCGCAAGACCGAGGCTTGCGCCGGTATCCTATTATGGTAATGATAAAAATAATCCGTAAGGATTCCCAAGAATTGAATTAGGCACCCTATCCACCGAGTTTTTTAGGTATACTTTATCTGTTGCACCCCCTTTTCAAAAGCATTACTATAATAAACGAATTTATTTTTAGGAGATGACAACTTTGCCATTATCTGCAACGGAGCGCCTTAAACAAGCCGAACGCGGCGCCATCTTAAGTATCGGCACATACATCTTTTTATCCGCAGCAAAACTGATCGTCGGGAAACTCTTCAACTCAGAAGCGCTCTTTGCCGATGGATGGAACAACTTCACAGACGTGATTTCATCCGTTCTTGTGCTTGTAGGATTACGCGTATCGCAAAAGCCAAGTGATGAAAACCACCCCTACGGTCACTGGAAATTTGAAACCATCGCCAGCCTTGCGACTTCATTTATCATGTTCTTTATCGGGATCGAAGTTGTCAGAAACGCCTTCCAAGCATTTCTTAATCCAGTAACGGAGGCTCCTTCACTTATTTCTTCTATCGTTGGATTTTTCTCAGGGATTGTAATGATTGGCGTCTATTTCTACAACAAGAACTTAGCCGCACGCATTCAATCACTGGGGCTTAAGGCAACCGCCAAAGATAACTTAAGCGATGCGATGACCAGTTTCTTGACGGCTTTAGCGGTATTATTCGCATCTCTGGGGTTACATTGGCTCGATAATATCATGGCCTTCGTGGTCGGTCTTTTAATCGTTCGATCAGCCTTTGAAGTGTTTACCGAAAGTGCATTTCAACTGACAGATGGATTCGACCAGACCGAATTGGATAATTATATCCCTGTTATCTTACGACATCCTGAAGTGAAAGATATTCGTGAAATCAAAGCGCGACGCTATGGATCCAATATTTATATCGACTTAACTGTTTGTATGGATAAAGACCTATCCGTTTATAAGAGTCACCAAATTACTGAATATATCGAAAAAGAACTCTATGATGAGTTTGCTATTTCCTTTATCGATATCCATGTAGAACCTTATCAATTCTAACTAAAAATCCCAATCACTGTTTGTAGTGATTGGGATTTTTGGTTATTTAATTGTATTAAAGTTTAAGTTGAAGGCTTGCTTCACAGTATCGCTCACTTCTCCAACTGGAGTCTTCGAAACAAATTTTCCTTTGATGCAATAACGGTTTGACGCATTATAGTCATCACAAGTAATTAACGTAATCTCTGTCACACCTGGTTGGTCGTTAATGACTTCTACTCGAGTAGGTTCAATCAATTCGACAGAAGTAGTTTCATACTCATAAACATACTCTAAATCAGTCGTATAAATTTTCTCTCCAACTTTAAGGTTTACAAGTGGTGAGAATAAAAGTGTCATGTCGCCAAAGTAATTATGGCTGGCAAGAGCGTAGTTTCCTTCACCCATCTTTTGAGTAGGTTTCATCGTTCCAGCACCTGATAATAACACTTCGTTGGCCAATCCTTTATAAATTGGTAAGTTTAACTTCACGCTCGGAATCGCAATTTGTCCAAGTGTTAAGAATTTTCCTTTGTCGAAATTCGCTTTTAATACTTTATCTAAATCAATCGCTTCAACCTTCGAAAAATCAAACTCTGCTTCCTCCGCCTCGTTGGCTTTTACTTCAGCTAAAGTAATGTTTGAAGCAGCTTCAATTTGTTGACTTTGCAAGCGAGAAAGCAAGAACGTACGAATCGGACCTGCCGCAAATAAGACCCCAGCAATAATAAATAAAATCGTTGCTAGGAAAATACGCCAGTTAAATTTCTTCTTTGGCTTCTTTGGTGTTTTTTGATTTCTTCTTTCTTCAATCTTTTCCATTTTCTATTCCCCTTTTTCTTTTGTACTCACAAGGATCCAATACCCTTTATCGAGTGCAATGCGTTCGACATTCCCAAAAACCTCTTGCATTTTCTTTTGCGCACTCGGAGCCCCTTGTTTTTTCTGAATCACGATGACGAGTTGCCCTTCTTCTACTAGATGGTCATAAGCCTCGGCTAAAATGCGATGCACGACGTCTTTTCCGGCACGAATCGGTGGATTACTAATAATCACTGAATAATCCTTCGCGTGGACATTGTCATACGTATTGCTTTCGTGAATCGTCACATTCTGAATTCCATTCATTTTGGCATTCCGTTTTGCTAAGTCCATGGCACGTTCATTGACATCGACCATCTCCACAGACATCTGGGGATTTGCCTTTGCATAGGACAATCCCATTGGACCATAACCGCATCCAACATCTAGGAGTTTTCCTTTTGCAAGATGGGTTGGCACCTCATACGATTCAATCAGCAATTGGCTTCCAAAGTCAATCGTGTTTTTCGAGAACACTCCATTATCACTAGCAAATTGGAATGTGAATCCCTTTAAAACATAACTAAAATGTTTCTCTTGGCTCTTACTATTCGGTTGATTTGTATAATAGTGATTTTGATTCATGAGCGTCTCCTTTTCTATTGGTCTTTGTACATACTATCATAAATAGCCCTTTTTCCAAAACAAAAAAACCCGCTGTTTGGGAACAGCGGGAAAAGGTTAGGAGGGTTTACTAATAAAAAAATGTTGGGAGTTCATTTTTTTACTTGGGAGAAGTAAACCTTAGGTGTTTTATTGGGTATGGTTAAATTATATTGGTCATTTATGAAAAAGTTGTGAATTTAAAAAAATATTTATGTGAATTAATACTTTTTTTATATTTTCACATCGTCGTATTCAGTACTTTTTTCGAATAAAGAAACGATATAAGGACACGTTGCATGAATCTTTAAGTTTTCATCTCTTGCAAAGTCTGCTAATTTATCCACTAATTGACGTGCAACCCCTTGTCCGCGTAGGCTTGGATCCACAAATGTATGGTTTGCATCAATCACACCTTCTCCTTTTGGGATATACGTAATTTCTGCATCCATTTCTCCAGCTGCATTATAATGTCTAAACGCTTTTTCTTCTTTAATAAATTCCATTTGCAAATCCTCCTTTACAATTCTATCTATAGTATACGACTCAAACTATAGGAATACTAAGAAAGTGACTCAACATCGATTAGTAACATTTGTTAAACTTATTTTGCAACGACCTCATTTTTTTGGTTGTGATATTCTGTTAACAGCTTAGAAAAAGATGAACGGAGAATTTGTTATGCATATACCAGATAATTACTTAAGTCCTGCATCTTGTGCTGTTTTAGCGGTTGCGGCAGCGCCTGTTGTTGGGCTATCGATTACGAAAGTCAAAGCACAATTAAAGGAAAATAAAGAATTAGCACCAATGCTTGGGATTGCGGCTTCTCTTTCTTTCTTATTAATGATGTTTAATGTGCCAATCCCTGGCGGTACTACTGCTCACGCTGTCGGTGGCGTGTTACTTTCAATCTTAATTGGACCATATGCCGCGAGTCTGGCACTGACCGTCGCCCTCCTCTTACAAGCTCTTCTATTTGGAGACGGAGGAATTCTTGCACTTGGAGCCAATATCTTCAACATGGCGATCGCAATGCCATTTGTCGGATACGCTGTTTATCATTTCTTCCGTAAACAAAACCACGAAACAGCCGGAGTTCTCGTTGGTTCTTACGTAGGAATTAATGTGGCTGCTTTCTTAACAGCCATTGAACTCGGAATTCAACCAATCATTGCCACTCAAGGAGGCGAACCACTGTATAACCCTTATGGATTAGCGGTTACGATTCCTGCCATGATGGTGACTCACTTAACGATTGCCGGTGCTGTTGAAGTCTTCTTCACTTATGTTATTTATCGTTTCGTGAAACAAGTGGCACCACAAGAATTGTACACACCTACTTCTGTGAATACGACTTATTTCGTAAAGAAAATCCGCTATGTCTTACTCGCCTTAGTCGTATTAAGTCCACTAGGATTATTAGCAGAAGGAACAGCCTTTGGAGAATGGTCAGCCGATGAGCTTGCTGAAATGATGCCTAATGTTCCAGCAGGAATCGAAAATGGATTTTCATTCGAAGCCCTTTTCAGTGACTACACTATCCCAGGAACAAACATCGCAGTTGGTTATATTTTATCAGCCATCACTGCATTATTAGTTTTCTATATTTTAGGAAAAATGATTCGAACAATGAATGGAGCAAAAGCATCTCATGCGTAAACTACCTGACTGGCTACAAACCGAAGAAGCACTCGCTGCCTCTTCAAAAAGCCATCAATATTTACAAATGAATATCAACTCATTGCGCCGTCTACTTGGCAAAATGAAACAAACGACACCCGCATTTAAGGCGAAATCTTCGTCTTGGATGCGGCTCGTTTACTTTGTGTGCTTAGCCATTCTGATTACACTCAGCCACTCCACCATCCAACTATGGATTTTGGCGATTTTCCTATTAGCGCATATCGCCTTTCTTCCAGGAGAAGCGCTCCTCCGTCTGTGGAAGGTTCTCACGCGCGTACTCATTTTTACAGCGATTGTCCTCTTACCAAGTATTCTTCTAAGAGGCTTCCAGAACAGCGGCATCTTCCTTGGTCGTACAGGAATTCTTGTCTTAAACTTGTCGCTCTTTTTAGCCACAACGACAAGCGTCCAACTCGTTGAGGCGCTTCGCCAGTTGCATTTTCCAAAAACGATGATTCAAACAATCGAACTCGCGATGAAATACACGTATATTCTTGGAAAACACCTACAGCAACAAATCGAATGTGTGCAGTTGCGAACCATTGGCCAAAAGGTAAATCTCGGGTTATTTGGATCGATTCTTGGACTCTTGTATTTATCATCGAAAAACCATACGAAAGAAGTCTACGAGGCTATGACGCTCCGAGGCTACGGAATGGACGTTAAACAAAAAGCCACTTTCCGCTGGAAGAAAGAGGACGTGTTATTATTACTCGAATTAATCGTGCTGGTTGCCGCAACAACCATGCTACGCTAGAAAGGAACGCTTATGATTACAATTCACGATGGAAATTATCACTATAGCGAAGACATTGGAATCCACGACATCAACCTTCATATCGAGAAAGGTGAAACGGTGGCTTTGATGGGACCGAATGGAGCCGGGAAATCCACTCTCTTTAAAATCTTGGTTGGGCTACTTCCGCTCTCTTCTGGACAATATCATTTTAACGATTGGACGGTGGATGCAGACTTCTTAAAAGACCCAAGTAATGCCGGTCATTTATACCAACAGGTCGGTTTGATTTTCCAAAATAGCGATATCCAATTATTCAATACGACGGTTGCTGAAGAGCTTGCCTTCGGACCACGTCAGCTCGGATTGCCCGAAGAAGAAATCGACAAGCGGGTGAATGATACACTAGAGCTTTTAGAAATAGAACACCTAAAAGACCGCATTCCCTATCACCTATCAGGAGGGGAAAAGAAACTAGTGGCGATTGCTAGTGTGCTCACGATGAATCCAAGCGTATTATTGTTTGACGAGCCCTTTAACGGCCTCTCACCGAAATACCAACGCCTCATTGTGGAATTATTACAAGAGTTAAAAACAGCCGGAAAAACGATGATTATTTCATCTCATCATTACGAACAAATTCAAGACGTTATCCAACGTGTTCTCGTATTTTCAGAAGAACATACGCTAACCGGTGACTTCACTAAAGAAGAATGGGAAGGTAATCCCGAATTCCGAGAAAATTTTCATTTAGGTTAAATCGTAAATAAACAAAAAAACAAGGCAACTCTTATTGAGTTGCCTTGTTCTATTTTTCATTGGACGTTCAGTAACCTCGTCATCTCAGGTACCTCTCTTTGAGGTGCGGCAGGAACCTTTCTGCCCTCAATGAATATTCTGCAATATGATTATAGCGTTTATCAGATTCTCCTGCAATAAAATGGTGTTCTTGACAAGCATTGCTAAAAGATTTATATTTTGAGGAAATTAGATTATTTTTTAATTATAAATCGATTATCGAAGGAGTTCCTTTGCGAATATCAACAGGGGAATTTAAATGTAGAAACAATCCACGAGCGCATCGATCATTTAAGAAAGCTAGTGTAAATTTCCTAGCGTTCAACAATAAAACTGTCTTTCAATACAAAGGAGATCCATTAGGTCTTCTTTTTTTGTATCAATTGTTTGAAAGTAGCCAAAACCTATCTGCGTCCCCCGCTTTGTGGTATAGTAAAAATACATTTATCCAAGCTATTGAAAGGAAAAAGAATGCTAAAGTTTTTACTGAAAAAGAAAGAATCTCCAGAGCCAGCTCCTGGTTCTGGAAAACAAAAGAAATCAAAAAAACAAAGAAGCAATCAAGCTGTCGACCGGTACCATGGTCCATTAATCACGAATGAGGTGAGCCTAGGTTACATTAAATTCTTCCCTTGGCTTATGCTTCCATTTACTGCGTTTCTATATTTTGTTGCTGGGCACGATGATCCTATAGGAATTATTAAGGTCCTATTCTTAAGTGCGACAATTATTAATATCGCTAGCCTTCTCTTTGGACTTTTTACGCCTTTAATCAATCGCTTTAAGTCTTTCACTTATATTCTAGTGGCCTTAGTCGTTTGGACCG
Source organism: uncultured Streptococcus sp. (assembly GCA_902479935.1). GTDB lineage: Bacteria > Bacillota > Bacilli > Lactobacillales > Aerococcaceae > Granulicatella. The sequence goes on from CABSQV010000001.1 coordinate 144,887, forward strand.
TCACACTCACCTTTACCTTTATATCTTCCTACTGATGGTTACCGATGATAAAACACCCTTCAGCGCGTTAAAGCTCTACGAGTCCAAGTTGACGCTATTTTATGTCATTCCAATAGTACTTCTATTTATAGTAATGACCATCATTTACGCATGGTATTACCTTCCTCAAAATCAAGGGAAAATTTGGAAGATCAATCGATGGGAAACGTATGAGGAGAATAGTAAGAAGAAAGAACTTCTTTTCAATATTGCTAAAGTCCTGGGCTTTATTCTATTGGTCATCGCCGTGATTACAGACTACATACAAATAATTTTCGGCTTTTTCTCTGGCGCATTAATGGCCTTCGCTTTCCCAGCCGTATTGGTAGATGCCATTTACGCAGCAATCTATATCAAAGACCATCCCGATTATGAAGAGTTGTGATTGCACAAATAAAGAATAAAAAGTTATTGGAGGAATCTTTTTATGGAATTTACTCATAAAATTCCCAGCGTTGAAGCCTATAATCAATTAAGAGTAAACGCTGGAATGAATAGCACTAAACCTCATTCTGAAGTGAAAAAGGCACTTGAAGGAACTCTTTTCTTAGTTTCTGTTTATGAAGATGATGAACTCATTGGTCTAGGAAGAATTGTTGGCGATGGTGGTGTCACTTTTGTCGTATCCGATATTATGGTAGATAAAAAGTTCCAAAGACGCGGTATTGCAAATAAAATAATGGAAATGATTGATCAGTGGTTTGATGAAAACACACATGAGAGTAGTTTTATCACTTTACTAGCTAAAGTTCCTGCAGATAAGCTCTATCGTAAGCATCATTTTTGCTATATTGACGAAAATCGAGTGGGTATGATTAGAGAAAAACAAATGTGAGAATAAACTTTATTTGGTTCTATAATTTTTAGGGTTGATGGAAATTTTCCACCAACCCTATTTTAGTGTATACAAAAAGGCCAACATCCATTATATTAAAAGCGCCTAAACCCAAAACAAAAAGGAATTAAGCAACAATTAGTTACTTAATCCCTTCCTAAAATTCTTCATCAACACTATTTGACAAAGAGCCACCAGAATTCAACAGGAGTGTTTTCTTGTGTCTCATTTTATGAGTGCAGTACCAAACTCATCTCAGCTTTTTATACATACTATTAGATTTGTTAAAGTGAAGTCAAAAAAGTGATTCCACCTAAAATAACACCAGCTGAATTTGGAATGATTAGTACCCAATCCTTTTTAGGTTCTTTTGTCCATCCATAAATAACCCAGATTAAGCAAGATACAGCAGCTACTAAAGGTTGAAATGGTTGAGCTTTATTTCCTTGTAAATTGGCGATAATTTGAGGAATGTAGGCAATAAATACTACAATTCCAATAAAGGCACCAATGGAACCTACAATTCGATTAATTTTTTGTTTTATAATATTCACCTCCAATTATTTTGTCATATTTACCTCCGATTGTAGAGTATCAAAATGATTGTTAACAGTCAAGGAATATGGTCATTTGTTATTATTATCTGTACAAAATAGAATAAAATGTTTATATTTTTGCAGAGGATAGTGTCAATAACTTTGTGTAAATACAAAGAGGAAGTAGACCATGAGCCCGCCAGTAAGCATTCTTACGATGGTCTTTAAACCACATGCTAAAAAGCAACCCTGACGAGTTGCTTAAAATCCTACTAAAAATTAACTGTGTCAGGATTATCCTGAGTTTTGATGCCTTGAATCTTATCCAAGACTGCCATATCTTCCTCTGATAAGTCGAAGTCGAAGATATCCAAGTTAGCTTTTATATTTTTAGGTGTCACAGACTTAGGTAGTGGCAAGAAACCTTTTTGAAGGCTCCAACGAAGAGCAACTTGTGCCACAGATTTACAGTTACGTTCAGCCACTGCTGCAACATCTTCATTTCCAAAAATGCCACCTGTACCTAGTGGACTATAGGCTTCAAGAAGGATATCGCGCTCTTGGCAATAGGCAACTAAGTCTTCTTGGTCACAACCTGGAGCCAAGAGGATTTGATTGACATGTGGAACAATTTCAGCTGTTTCCATAAGAGCTTCTAGGTGATGTTGCATAAAGTTAGACACACCGATAGCACGTACCTTACCTTCTTTGTAAGCTTCTTCCATCGCCTTCCATGCACCCGCATTGCCAGCCTTCCAAGCATCATTCTCACGAAGCGCCTTTGGATTAGGCCAATGGATAAGCAAAAGATCCAAATAATCCACACCGAGTCTTTCAAGAGACTCATCGATTGAAGTCTTAGCCAACTCGTAATCGTGTTTATCATTCCAAAGTTTGGTAGTTAGGAAAATATCCTCACGTGCCACATTACTATCAGCAATCGCCTTACCTACAGAAACCTCGTTACCGTAAATTTGTGCGGTATCAATATGTGTGTAACCCGCCTTAAGTGCGAAGCTAACGCTGTTATAGGCCTCTTCACCTTCAGCAATTTGCCAAGTTCCAAAACCAATTTTAGGAATAGCAACCCCATTTGCAAGTGTATATGTTTCCATGATTTTCACCTCTTCTTTTTTAATAGTACTATGTTAAAAAAGATAAGGCAAAAATGCAAAGATTTGCTACGGCCATTATTATGAAAAGTTCCTTACTTCTTTTTCTGCTTCTTCTTAAAGATAACAGCATTTCTTTAAGACTTTACATCCTATTGGCTTCAAATGGCACAAAGAATTTGACCTTGGAGTTATTGCAAAGATTTTAGGTCATAGAGATATTTCAATACTAGTAGAAGTGTATGGACACATCTTAGAAGAGAAAATTTTTGAAGAATTTAATCAAATTAGAGATGTCTGGAAAGATTGCTCATAAAAAACTGTGGGGCAAATTAGTTATAGACAAGCAAAAAAGCCTTGGAAAACCAAGGCTTTTTGCGTATAATATATGCCCCCTACAGGGCTCGAACCTGTGACCCATAGATTAAGAGTCTACTGCTCTACCAACTGAGCTAAGGAGGCATTTGTACTTAAGGTACTTAATTAGTATACTACCATCCCCATGGTAAATCAAGGGAATTTTCTCGAGAAATTCTCCGTTTAAAACAAAAATTGTCCTCTAAAGTTTTCTTTAGAGGACTGTTTTTATTCTAACCCCAGACTCACTTTGAGTCCTGCATCAATGATTTTCATAAAGTCATTATCGACGGTCGTAATCTTTTCAAGAATACGGACTTTATCAATCGTCCGTAATTGCTCGAGTAAGACGACAGAGTCACGTTCGAACCCGAATTGGTCTTTTTTGATTTCAATATGCGTTGGAATATTGGACTTTGTATGTTTGGCGGTAATCGCCGCTACAATGACTGTTGTACTAAAGTGATTTCCTACATCATTTTGCACGATGAGGACAGGGCGTTTTCCCCCTTGTTCACTTCCAACAACTGGCGATAAGTCCGCAAGACACACATCGCCTCTTACAATCTTATCAATCATTCATATACACCCGTTTCACGCGGTCTGAAATAATGCAAAGCACTTCATAGGCAATCGTCTCTGAACGCTTCGCTAATTCAATCGCGGTAATTTCTTCGTCTCCATCTTTTCCAAGGAGCGTCACCGTTGTGCCTACTGGAAATTCATGCGGTAAGCGAATCATGCACTGATCCATGCAGATACGTCCAACAATTGGACAACGAACGCCGTCCACTAAGACATCCCCTTTATTGTAGGCACGGATAAATCCATCCGCATAACCAACTGGAAGTGTCGCTACCCATTGCTCTTCCTCTGCTGTATAGGTCGCACCGTAGCTCACCGTATCTCCTGCTTCCAGCTTCTTCACTTTCACCATTTCCGTTTCCCAACGAAGCGCTGGCGTTAAGGATGACTCGTCTTTCAGCGCTAAGTCTCCATTGGAAGGATTAATTCCGTAAATTCCAATCCCATATCGAACAATGGCACTATCTCCTGCTCCATGCCAAAGCGCATAGGCTGAGTTCGAGTAATGCACATGTGCTGGTTTGACACTTAATTCATCGACCAGACGGTGAAACTTTTGGATTTGCTTCGTTAGTTGTGTCGTGTCGGCTTCATCGGCAGTCGCAAAATGCGTGAAAATCCCTTCGAATTCAAATTGGCCAGATTGTAGCACGTCTTCAACCGCTGCTAATTCTTCCTCGTTCACGACACCGATACGTCCCATCCCTGAGTCCACGGCAATATGGACTTTTAACGGTGTATCGTTTAAATATTGTGCTGCCTCTTTTAGCCACTCTACTGAGTCGACACTCGCAGTGATTTTATTTTCTGCTAAGAGTGCGGCATCTTCCACGCGACTAAGCCCTAGAATTAAAATCGGTTGTGTAAATCCAGCCTGACGTAAGCCTAGTCCCTCATCCACATTCGCTACACAGAACCCTGTTGCGCCAGCTTCTACGGCTGCTTTTGCCACTGGAATCATCCCATGTCCGTATGCGTTGGCTTTCACCACTGCATAGAGCTCTTGAGAAGGGCTCAACTTCGCCAGTTGTTTTTTAATATTTTGTTTTACAATCGATAAATCCACTACTACTCGTGTATTACGATGGATTGCTTCTAACATCATTGGTTCATTCCTTTTTATTCGTTGGATTCTAATACGACGACGGCATACGCATCATGATTGGTATGCGTAATGGTGACCCATGTTTTGTGGGCGTACCGTTTGCACACAAGGACTGGTTTCCCAGACACATCATTTAAGACTTCGATATCTTGGAAAGACACGTGTTGTCCAATTCCCGTTCCCAATGCTTTTGCGTAGGCTTCTTTGGCTGCAAAACGCCCTGCGAGAAACTCCACTTTTCGCTTCGTTGGAAGGCTATTATATTTCTCTAGTTCTGCTGGTGTCAGTACTTTTTGTAAAAAAGTTTTCGGTTCTGCCACGATTTTTTCAATTCGTGAAAGTTCCACTGCATCCATTCCAAGTCCTGTAATCGCCATTGTCGTCTCCTTTAACGTATTTCATTCCTTCATTTTATCAAAATAATGACCATTTGTCAGAAATTTTATCGTTTCTTATGATTCCCAGAGGTCTTTCCATAAAACAACTTCGCTAGCTTCAAGAGACGCCTGCACATCGATAATGCGCTGATTGCTACTACCTCGAAACTGTAAGGTCAAATCCTTCTTAGCAAGTTCAAATCGTCCATCAACTAAAATATCAATCAAGCGGAGTAATTCCAGCTTATCCTCTGTTTCTTGCATTAATTCTTCCCATGTATATCCAGTCCACGACCACACGTCTTTGGTGTGCCCGTAGGCTTGACGAAGAGCTTTTACTAAAGAAAGGCACACGCCCGTATTTAAAAACGGCTCACCTCCTAAGAGTGTTAAGCCTTGGCAATATGAAGCTCCCACATCTTCAACGATTTGTGCTTCGAGTTCCTTCGTATACGGAATGCCGTAATTGAAATTTTGCGCGATGACGTTATAACACCCTTCACAGGCAAAAAGGCAGCCACTCACATACAGCGAGCAGCGTACCCCTTCCCCATCGACAAAATTATACGGTTTATAGCTTGCAATCTTCCCTTGGGAATACTGCTGGCTGGTCCATTCTTTTGGCTTCGGGTTATTCATTCTCCGTCACCCCAAGCGCATAGCGTTCCTTGAGTTTTGGCATATGTTTCACACGCGAAGAAATCTCCACGTGACGACCATGCACCATCGGACGGGCTTGCGGGTTTCCAAGGTAGCCACAAGTTCGTTTCACCACATCACAGGTTTGCGGATTATGATTCTTACATTGTGGACATTCGAACCCTTTACTTGTAGGAGTAAATTCTCCATCAAACCCACACTTATAGCAGTGGTCGATTGGTGTGTTCGTTCCAAGGTATCCGACTTTGTCATAGGCAAAATCCCACACAGCTTCTAACGCTTTTGGATTTTGACGAAGCACTGGATATTCACAGTAATGGATGAATCCACCTGAAGAATACACAGGATAATCTTTTTCGAACTCAATCTTTTCAAATGGCGTTGGATTTTTGCGCACATCGTAGTGGAAACTATTCGTGTAGTATTCCTTCTCGGTAATATCTGGCACGAGACCGAATTTTTCGATATCGAGCTTACAGAAACGGTCGGTCAAACTTTCACTAGGAGTCGCATAAACGCTGAAATGATAGCCATACTCGTCACCCCATGCATCGGTATGAGCCTTCAACGCCTTCACGATTTCTAAAGTAAAGGCCTTGGCTTCCGGATTCGTTTCCCAAGCTGGACCAAAGAAGGCCGTCGCTGCTTCATAGAGACCGATATACCCAAGAGAAACCGTCGCACGTTTGTTTCTAAAGAGGACGTCGACTTCTTCGCCATCCTTCAATCGTTGACCAAACGCCCCGTAATGATACAAGACTGGCGCATTGTCGCGAGTGGCTTCCTTACAACGTTCCACACGGTAGACGAGTGCATCTTTACAAATCGCGAGTTTTTCCTCAAAAATCTCCCAAAACTTTTGAAGAGATCCATCTGCTTCAAGCGCAATCCGAGGAATATTAAGAGTCACAACCCCTAAGTTCATTCGGCCGTCGTTCACTTCTTGGCCGTTTTCGTCCTTCCATCCTTGTAAGAACGAACGGCATCCCATCGGCACCTTAAAGCTTCCCGTCAAACGAACGATTTGGTCATAGCTTAATACGTCTGGATACATGCGTTTTGTCGCACATTCCAACGCCAATTGCTTCACGTCGTAGTTTGGGTCGTTTTCTTCCAAATTCACGCCACGTTTCAATGTGAAGACGAGTTTCGGGAAAATGGCAGTTCGTTTTTCTTTACCAATCCCTTCCATACGCACTTGCAAGATGGCCTTTTGAATACAACGTTCGAAGTGATTTGTTCCGAGTCCAAATCCAAGTGTTGTAAATGGCGTTTGTCCTTGCGATGTATAGAGCGTGTTGATTTCGTATTCTAACGATTGCATCGCATCATAAATATCTTTTTCCGTCTTCTTCATTGCATAGGCTTCTTGACGGTCTGCACCTTCAATCCAGACTTTTGCATCGGCTAAATGCTTTTCGTAATTCTTGGCTGCATAAGGTGCTAGTAACTCATCCACACGGTTGGCAGAACAACCACCATACTGACTGCTTGCCACATTGGCAATAATTTGCGCCATTTGTGCCGTTGCGGTTTGAATTGATTTAGGTGACTCCACTTCCGCATTTCCGATTTTAAAACCGAGCCCTAGCATGTGCTCGAAGTCAATTAAGCAACAATTCGTAAGCGGCATATATGGATGATAATCCAAGTCGTGATAATGGATGTCGCCCTTCAAATGCGCATTAGCCACGTGCGGCGGAAGCATCTTCAAGCCGATAATCTTCCCGACCGTTCCAGCCGTTAAGTCGCGCTGTGTATTAAATACTTTACTATCTTTATTCGCGTTCTCGTTGACGACGCTCGCCTCTTTATTCGTTAATCGTGAGAGCGCCCATTGGAAATCTAACTGATTCTTACGGCGTAAATCACGGTCAACACGGTAAGCAATATACTCTTGTGCAAGCTCTGATTCTCCATCTTCAATCAGTAAATGTTCAATGATATTTTGAATTTCATAAATCTCAATCGTATCGTTAAAGCGTCTTGAAATCTCCGCGAGGACATCCTCGACGATGCGACCAAGCACTACCATCCGCTCGTCGCTTAATGTACCATTCAATCCGATTTCCGCTTTTTCAATCGCACGTTGAATTTTTTCCTTTTGAAATTCGACTTGTCGGCCATCCCTCTTCGTGACCGATAATGCTGTTAATGTCTCTACACTCATCACGATTCCTCCTTAAACTCTAGTCCTTATTGTAGCACTCCAAACAGAAAAATCAACCCCTAAAACACAATATATTGTGTTTTAGAATCGTTATAATTTACAACATATAGTGTGTAAAGCCACAAAAAAACTCTCTGACAAATCTGTCAAAGAGTCTGAAATTCTTTATTTTTGTGCGTTTTTAACAGCTTCGACCATCTTATCCCACACGTTTTCCATATCTTGTACTAATTTCAATTGCGTACGTGCACGGTCCAAGTTTTGTCCTGGACGAGTCGTTGCGTAATAAACATCCCCATTGATATAGTCCGTCAAGAAACGAATGCCTTGTTCTAGCGTAATGACGCGAGCACCCCAAGGTAAGTATTCGAGTTCGGCTTCTGTCAAGATGCCGTTTGTCCCTTCGATAAAGCCTTTCACGTAAGTTTCGTATAAGTCGAAATCGAAGTTCACTTTTGATAAATCAGGTTCGTCTTCGGCACAATCGTTGGCACCAAAACGAATCGAATCACCAAAATCAAATAACACCAACCCTGGCATTACAGTATCAAGGTCCACGATGCAAAGCGGTTCTTTCGTTTCGCTATCGAACATGATGTTGTTTAATTTTGTATCATTGTGCGTTACACGAAGCGGCAATACGCCTTCATCCAGTAAATCATATAATAAGAAGCAGTCTGCTTTACGATTTTGGATAAATGCAATCTCTTCTTGCACCTCTTTCACACGGCCCACACGATCTTCTCTAATCGCTTCTTCCAACTGTCTGTAACGATTACGTGTATCGTGGAATTGTGGAATCACTTCGACTAATTGGCTCGCATCGAAGTCGTTTAAGTCATAGGCAAAACGACCAAATGCTTTCGCTGTGATATAAAATTGCTCTGGACTTTCTACTTTATCTAATGAATAGCTATTTTTAACGGAATCATAAATACGCCAGTAGGTTCCGTTATCCAAGTTAGCTGTTAAATGGCCATCTTTTGTACGGATGACACGAAGCGTTTCACGAGCAGCATCGCGCCCTTCTGCTTCGTATTTCTCACGAAGATAAGTCGTTACCTTCTCGATATTTTCCATTAATCCACGTACATTTGGAAAAATTTTATGATTAATCGCTTGTAAAACATATTGTTTTTCTTCATTTTCATGTGTATGTGTAATTTGATAGGTTTTATTAATTAATCCATTTCCTAAAGGTTGAATATCTACCAATTCTCCTGGTAATTCATAATATTCATATGCCACACGTGCATTATTTAATGGATTTCCTTCTGTTGTCATAACCTTTTCCCCTTTTACCTTCTAACAAGTCGTATGTGTCTATTGTACCGCTTTCACGTCTAAAAAGGAAGATATACGGCGAAAAAAAAGCAGAAGAACTATTACTTCTTCTGCACTTTCTGTTATTTCATTTCTTTTGAGCTTTCCATGATGGCATCGATTAAGCCGTATTCTAAGGCTTCTTGTGCTGTCATGTAGTTATCACGGTCTGTATCTTTTTCGATACGTGATAATTTTTGGCCTGTTTGTTTTGCCAAGATTTTATTTAAACGTTCACGTGTTTTCAAGATTTGACGTGCTGCAATTTCGATTTCTGTCGCTTGCCCTTGTGCTCCGCCTAAAGGTTGGTGGATTAAGATTTCAGCGTTTGGTAATGCAAAACGTTTGCCTTTCGCACCAGCTGTTAATAGGAATGACCCCATTGACGCTGCTAGACCCATCGCGATTGTTTGAACGTCTGCTTTAATGAAGTTCATTGTATCGTAGATGGCTAAACCAGCTGTTACGCTTCCTCCTGGAGAGTTAATATACATGTAAATATCTTTCTCAGGATCTTGTGCATCTAAGAATAGTAATTGCGCGATGATCGCATTCGCCATATCGTCGTGAACTGGTCCGCTCACCATGATAATACGGTCTTTTAATAAACGTGAGTAAATGTCATAAGCGCGTTCTCCGCGTGAAGACTGCTCGATAACTGTTGGAATTAAATTCATAGCATTTCCTCCATATTCTGCTTTTGTTTTAGTCTACTTCAATAGTCAACAAAGGTCAATCTATCTGCTTACTAGTTAATAAAGTTGAAAATCTTATCCCATACTTCTTTTGAGAAAATATCAAATGGATTGTGACCTTCACCAAGAACGGCATAACCCACCATTAAGCCAAGTGCAAATAAAATGACTGCGATAATCACGAAGATTAAGACACGGAGTAGCGCCGTCAATAATAAGTGACCACTATTTTTCAATTCTTGCTTCATGCTTCTTCTTTCCTTTCATCATCAATCATATTCGCAGTTGGGTTCATTACGACTTTCTTAGAACTGAAGAGTCTTCTTAGCCCTGAGAAAATACCACGATCTGCTTTAATGCGGTTTAATAGGATCCCTGTTCCAATCGCCACACTTTGAAGAGGATTCTCTGCCACCATCACAGGAACTTGTAGCTTTTCTGAAAGCATACGGTCGATTCCTTGGATGAGCGCTCCGCCCCCTGTTACCATCACGCCGCGTTCGATAATATCACCTGCGAGTTCTGGTGGAGTCGCTTCGAGTACGAGTCTAGCTTCTTCGCCAATCGTATCGAGCATTTCTTTTAAGCAATGATAAATTTCATTTGTATAAATGGTAACGGTCTTCGGTAATCCAGTCGTCATATCGCGACCTTTAACAATCATATCCGACTCGTTTTCCACTTCAATCGCACTACCAAGATTCATCTTGATGGCTTCAGCAGTACGGTCCCCGATAATGAGTTGATATTTGTCTTTAATATATTCGGAAATGGCAAAGTCCATATTGTCGCCGGCTAATTTAATCGAACGGCTTGTGACCGTTGAGCCCATTGAAAGAACGGCAATATCACTTGTTCCGCCACCGATATCGATGACCATGTTTCCAATTGGAGAGAAGATATCGAGTCCAACGCCGACCGCTGCCACTTTTGGTTCTTCCTCTAAGTAAATATTCCGTCCGCCGCATTTAATCGCTGCTTGGATAATGGCCTTTTGTTCCACCGTCGTAATATTTGTTGGCGTACAAATTAAAATATCTGGTTTAGAAAACCAACTATTTAAGTTTAGTTTTTGCATGAATAATTCAAGCAATTGCTCAGTAACTGCGATATCCGCAATCACCCCACCCTTTAATGGATGGTGCACATTGATTTCTTTTGGCGTACGGCCCACCATTTGGTACGCACGTTCACCAACTGCAATCACGTCGCCATTACGCTCATCTAGCGCAACGAGTGACGGTTCATTTAAAATAATTCCACGATCTTTTAAGAACACTAAAATATTCGCTGTTCCTAAGTCTATTCCAATATCTCGAACCATGAAAGTCTCCTCTCTTATAAACGTTCTTTCGTTTTGAATCCATTTTTAAATACGAAAAGAATATACGAGCCAATTAAGAAGGCTATGGCTAATCCTAAGCAATATTGCAAGACGCCGACAAATCCATATTTATCCACATTCAAGAAGAAATATGGGAATGGGCCATCTTTGTTATTTCCAATCGGAATACGTGTGATGAGTGCAATCGCCACAGATACAATCGCATAGATTAGTGGCAATAGCGTCCACGTAAATGGATCATACCACTTATAGCAATGTCCTTTATCAAAGACGATGCAATCCGCTAACGTTCCAAACGGCACAATATAGTGCGACAAGAAATTCTCAATCGTCCAGAACTCTTCGGCTGTCTTTTGCGGTGCTAACATAAAGTGATATACCAGCCCCGTTAGAAGAATCGCAACCGTAACGCCACCCTTCAATCGAAGGTCCATCTTACTCCAATGGCCACTCTTGCGGTATTTCAATAGCAAGTACACCATAAACAATCCAACGAGTAGATTCGATTGATTCGTGTAGTAACGAAGTCCATGCCAGCCGTGAAGCGTCATCTGCATTAGAAAACCGACAATCGCACAGGTCGCAATGATCCCTTTCGAGATTAGACTTGCTTTTAAAAATGTTGCTTTCTTCATTCAATTCCTCTTTCTCTTGACACTAATTCTCTTTATTATACCATATCTATCGCCTTTGTCAGTACTATTAACGTGCAATCAAAAAGGCTTGGCCACAAACAGCCAAACCTTTCTCCTATTATGCTCTACGATGGTTCATTAAGTCGTGTGGACTTACGACCGGAGTTGAGTTCACCCATCTAGCAAAATTGCGAAGCGGGAGATATAAAATATAGTAAATCACGATGTTTAACATTAAGGTTGCCCCGAGTCTCACTACTAAGAACTCGTTCCAACTCATGCTCGCTACTCCTCGTAAGGCATATACGAAGTAAACAGAGACTTCGGTGAAACTTAAGAAGAAGACTAGCGCAAGTCCTAACGTAAATGGATTTTGAAGGATGTTTGAGCGAACCAAATTAATGATTCGTACAATCACCGCAAACAGCGCCATGTAAACACCGAGGACGCCCGAGTAGTAACTGTCCACTAAGAATCCTGCAACGACTGTAAACCAGAACATCGATTTTTGGTCAATCATAAAGTTTAACATCACGACAGCGATAATAATCATTCGAGGTGTTAAGCTATAGCCTGAGAAGAGGAATAATTTTGAAAAATGATTCGTTAACACTCCATCGGCTAAGAAAGCAAGAATATAAACAAATAACACCCAGTAAACTCTTTTTGAGATGCGCATTATTGCCCCTCGCTTTCGCTTGTACGAATAACAACCGTCACATAACGAACGTCATTTGTATCCGCTGCTGGACGAATTTTCACTTCTTTATACAAGCCAAAACGGTCCATCGCCACTTCTTCAACCGTACCGATATATAGTGAGTTTGGAGAAATGCCACCGAGACCACTTGTCACGACTTTATCCCCAACTTTGATATCTTGCGTTGCTTGAATTTGGCTCATCACTAACATATTGCTTTTATCGTCATAGCCAGTGATCGTTCCGTAGATTGGTTCTTTTTCATTTTGAATCATCGCCGCTACACGAACTAAAGTATTATCGGCATTCGATAATAGCGCTACACGTGCACTCGTTGGATTCACGTCCATAACTTTCCCTACAAGTCCATTATCACTCATAACAGACATTTGTGGTTGGATGCCGTCATTTGACCCTTTGTTAATCGTAATGACATCACGCCATGTATCTGGATTACGCGCAATAACCGTCGCATTCACTAACGTATAATCGTTCAGCGTATCTTGCAACTTGAGCGTTTCCTTCATTTTTTGGTTATCACGTTTTAACTCACTCAATTGAACTTCTAATTCATGAATGGTATCGATTTTTTGTTTTAACGATTGATTTTCTTGATACGTATTTGATAAATCACTCACGCTATCGATAAAATCATTAATACTATTTGCTGGATAAGAGACTAATCTTCCTAGAATATTGGTTACATCATTAACACCTTGAGTCACGATATTACTGCCGTAAGTAACGGAATACATGATCAATGCTAATGCCGTGATAATTCCGATTACCCAACCAATTAGTTTCTTATTTGAAAAAATTGGATTCACATCATCACTCCTCTTTTTTTATTTTTCAACGGACTCTATTTTTTCATTAATGATGGATTTGCTAAAATCGCACCTGTTCCTAGTGCCACACAATCGAGTGGATCGTTGGCCACAAAGGCTGGTACTTGCGTTTCCTTCGAAATCATCTCAGCAAGGTGACGAAGCATTGCGCCTCCCCCTGTTAACACGATTCCATGATCAATAACGTCCGCAGAAATTTCTGGCGGTGTTTGTTCCAATACATCTTTTACTGCGTCTAAAATTTGATGAATAATTTCACTCATCGCAACTGCAATTTCTTTTGCAGGCACTTCAACAACACGTGGCAATCCCGTAACCATATCACGACCACGCACTTGCATGCTTCCTTGTGCTTTTTCAACGGAAGCTGAACCTAACATAATTTTTAATTCTTCAGCCGTACGTTCCCCGATTAGTAAATTGTACGTCTTACGAACATGCTGAATAATAGACTCGTTTAACTCGTCTCCTCCGACACGAATTGAACGGCTATTCACGATTCCACCAAGAGAAATCGTCGCAACGTCTGTCGTACCGCCACCGATATCGACAATCATGCTTCCAGTTGGGTCTGTGACAGGAAGGCCTGCCCCAACCGCAGCTGCGAATGGTTCTTCAACCACGTACGCTTCTTTGGCTCCTGCATATTTTGTCGCGTCTAAAACGGCTCTTTTTTCAACGTCTGTAATGCCACTTGGCACACAAATAATGACCACTGGTTTAAAGAATGAGCGGCCCACAATCGACTGAATGAAGTATTTCAACATTGCTGTCGTTGTATTGTAGTCAGCGATTACGCCATCTTTCATTGGGCGTAATGCCACGATATTTTCTGGTGTTCTACCAATCATTTCAAATGCAGATTTTCCTACTGCGATAATTTCTTCTGTAACGATATTTTTTGCAACCACGGAAGGTTCACGTGTGACGATTCCCTCATCTTCTAGATAAACAATCGTGTTAGCTGTGCCTAAGTCAATTCCGATATTCTGTGCTTTAAAATTTAATGCAACCACACTGTTTCCTCCTTAGATAATTCTTCTACAGACTTGGCTGTAAGAATTCTATTCTAGTATAGCAGAATTTAGCTTTTTATTCTTGTATTTTATAGATTTTTAGGAAACTTTTTTATTTCGTAATATTAAAACGTTTTCTGTAACACTTTAGTGATTTTTCAGTAGAGAAAACCTTTCGGTTAAAAAGCTGAAAAGCAACAAGAATGTGCTTCGTAAATTATGATTTTGGAAAACTACGAGCACTTTCGGATGTCTTCATAGGAATAACAATAGCTATACCGGAACGAGCCCAGGTCTCGTTTCCTATCGAGCTTCAAACTGACTCTAGGAAATTAATTTCCAGAGTCAGTAATTCACATCGATTATGATCGCTATTGTTATTCCTATAGAATCCGAAGGCTCTTCGTTTTCCGAAGTACTTTCTAATGTTGGCTTTTTAACCTGAAAGGTTTTCTTGAAAAATCACCGTGTTCCATTTCATAAAAAAGTACAAAAATAAAAAGAAATTCTTGGGAGGAGGAGGACAAATATACCATATATGGGCATGTGTACTGACCCCAAAAAGTTAGACAATTAATTTAAGCAAAGGATTTAGTTCTGTATTGTACAGGACTAAGTCCTTTTAATTTTACTTTGATTCGTTTGTTGTTGTAATAATCAATATAGTCGACGATTGCCCTCTCAAGTTCCTTTATAGACTTAAATGTCTGCTCATAGCCATAAAACATCTCTGATTTAAGAATGCCAAAGAACGATTCCATCATGCCATTGTCAGTACTATTACCCTTGCGGGACATAGATGGCTGAATGCCCTTATCTTCTAAAAAACTATGATAAAACTCATGCTGGTATTGCCATCCCTGATCACTGTGGAGAATAGTACTCTCATATTGTTCATCTCTAAAAGCTTGTTTTAACATATCTTTTAATTGGTCTAAATTTGGTGAAGACGAAAGGGAATAAGCTATAATTTCGCTGTTATAACCATCTAAAATTGGTGATAAATATAGTTTTTGGTTACTTGTTGGAATAGAAAATTCCGTAATGTCTGTATAGCACTTTTCCATCGGTTTTGAAGCACTAAATTGGCGTTGAATAATGTTTCCAACTCTCTTTCCAACGGTTCCATGATAAGAAGAGTACTTACGTTTTCTGCGAATACGAGCCTTTAGCCCTAACATTTTCATCAGGCGTTGTACCTTTTTATGGTTTACGATGAAACCACGGTTTCTAAGCTCAAGAGTAATACGACGATAGCCATAATTTCCTTTATGCTCGTTATAAATAGTTTCTATTTCGTTTTTTACGGCCTGATTCTTATCTTCTAGGTTTAGCTGCTTCAAGTGATAGTAGTAAGTTGAACGAGCAAGTTTAATAATCTTTAGAAGAATATCTAAGGGAAACTCAGGCACTAACTCTCTGACAATCTGTGTCTTTCTTCTTTCTCTTTTTCCTCCTTCAAGCGGAGTTCTCTCAACTTTTTTAG
>CABSQV010000002.1:0-124854 GCA_902479935.1 uncultured Streptococcus sp.
CAGCTGGGAGAGCGCCTGCTTTGCACGCAGGAGGTCAGCGGTTCGATCCCGCTAGTCTCCATATCTGCTAGAAATAGCAGAGAATTTTGTTCTTTGAAAACTGAATACTATATCACAACAAATAACCAATTAATTTACCGAGAGTTAGAGTAACATCTAACGAAAAGAGTTTTTTAACAAAACGCAACGCTATGCGACATTTAACCAACGGTTAAGTGAATAAGGGCGCACGGTGGATGCCTTGGTACTAGGAGCCGAAGAAGGACGGAACTAACACCGATATGCTTTGGGGAGCTGTAAGTAAGCTAAGATCCAAAGATTTCCGAATGGGGGAACCCAACACCTTTCATAGGGTGTTACCAATGAGTGAATACATAGCTCATTAGGAGGTACACGCAGGGAACTGAAACATCTCATTACCTGCAGGAAGAGAAAGAAAAATCGATTCCCTGAGTAGCGGCGAGCGAAACGGGAGGAGCCCAAACCAACGAGCTTGCTTGTTGGGGTTGTAGGACTAGAACGTGAGAAGAAATCAAGATAGCAGAAGTGGTCTGGAAAGGCCCATCAAAGAAGGTGACAATCCTGTACGCGACATCTTGATGAACTCTACTAGCATCCTGAGTACGGCGGGACACGAGGAATCCCGTCGGAATCCGCCAGGACCATCTGGCAAGGCTAAATACTACCTAGTGACCGATAGTGAACCAGTACCGTGAGGGAAAGGTGAAAAGAACCCCGGGAGGGGAGTGAAAGAGTACCTGAAACCGTGTGCTTACAAGTAGTCAGAGCCCGTTAATGGGTGATGGCGTGCCTTTTGTAGAATGAACCGGCGAGTTACGTTTACATGCGAGGTTAAGATGAAGAGTCGGAGCCGTAGCGAAAGCGAGTCTGAATAGGGCGCATGTAGTATGTGGACGTAGACCCGAAACCAAGTGATCTACCCATGTCCAGGTTGAAGGTGCGGTAAAACGCACTGGAGGACCGAACCAGGGCACGTTGAAAAGTGCTTGGATGAGGTGTGGGTAGCGGAGAAATTCCAATCGAACTTGGAGATAGCTGGTTCTCTCCGAAATAGCTTTAGGGCTAGCCTCGGAATCAAGAATCGTGGAGGTAGAGCACTGTTTGGACTAGGGGCCCATCTCGGGTTACCGAATTCAGATAAACTCCGAATGCCATGTATTTATATCCGGGAGTCAGACTGCGAGTGATAAGATCCGTAGTCGAAAGGGAAACAGCCCAGACCACCAGCTAAGGTCCCAAAATATCTGTTAAGTGGAAAAGGATGTGGGGTTGCACAGACAACTAGGATGTTGGCTTAGAAGCAGCCATCATTCAAAGAGTGCGTAATAGCTCACTAGTCGAGTGACCCTGCGCCGAAAATGTAACGGGGCTAAACAGATTACCGAAGCTGTGGATTGGACCTTATGGTCCAGTGGTAGGAGAGCGTTCTAAGGGCGGTGAAGCATGATCGTAAGGACATGTGGAGCGCTTAGAAGTGAGAATGCCGGTATGAGTAGCGAAAGACGGGTGAGAATCCCGTCCACCGAATAACTAAGGTTTCCTGGGGAAGGCTCGTCCTCCCAGGGTTAGTCGGGACCTAAGGCGAGGCCGATAGGCGTAGTCGATGGACAACAGGTTGATATTCCTGTACTTCTATAAATCGTTTGAGCAATGGAGGGACGCAGGAGGCTAAGAAAAGCGTACGACTGGAAGTGTACGCCCAAGCAGTGAGTCGGCTGATGAGTCAAATGCTTATCACGGATGCGACAAGCTGTGACGGGGAGGGAAGTTTAGTACCGAAGTTTCTGATGTCACACTGCCGAGAAAAGCTTCTAGCAAGATTTATAGGACCCGTACCGCAAACCGACACAGGTAGTTGAGGAGAGAATCCTAAGGTGAGCGAGCGAACTCTCGTTAAGGAACTCGGCAAAATGACCCCGTAACTTCGGGAGAAGGGGTGCTGGTAGCAATACCAGCCGCAGTGAATAGGCCCAGGCGACTGTTTATCAAAAACACAGGTCTCTGCAAAATCGAAAGATGACGTATAGGGGCTGACGCCTGCCCGGTGCTGGAAGGTTAAGAGGAGAGGTTAGCGCAAGCGAAGCTTTGAATTGAAGCCCCAGTAAACGGCGGCCGTAACTATAACGGTCCTAAGGTAGCGAAATTCCTTGTCGGGTAAGTTCCGACCCGCACGAAAGGCGTAACGATTTGGGCACTGTCTCAACGATGGACTCGGTGAAATCATAGTACCTGTGAAGATGCAGGTTACCCGCGACAGGACGGAAAGACCCCATGGAGCTTTACTGTAGTTTGATATTGAGTGTTTGTGTCACATGTACAGGATAGGTAGGAGCTGAAGAATCCGGGACGCCAGTTTCGGAGGAGGCAACGGTGGGATACTACCCTTGTGACATGACCACTCTAACCCGCACCCCTTACCGGGGTGGGAGACAGTGTCAGACGGGCAGTTTGACTGGGGCGGTCGCCTCCTAAAGTGTAACGGAGGCGCCCAAAGGTTCCCTCAGAATGGTTGGAAATCATTCGTAGAGTGTAAAGGCAGAAGGGAGCTTGACTGCGAGACCTACAAGTCGAGCAGGGACGAAAGTCGGGCTTAGTGATCCGGTGGTTCCGTATGGAAGGGCCATCGCTCAACGGATAAAAGCTACCCTGGGGATAACAGGCTTATCTCCCCCAAGAGTTCACATCGACGGGGAGGTTTGGCACCTCGATGTCGGCTCATCGCATCCTGGGGCTGTAGTCGGTCCCAAGGGTTGGGCTGTTCGCCCATTAAAGCGGTACGCGAGCTGGGTTCAGAACGTCGTGAGACAGTTCGGTCCCTATCCGTCGCGGGCGTTGGAAATTTGAGAGGAGCTGTCCTTAGTACGAGAGGACCGGGATGGACACACCGCTGGTGTACCAGTTGTTCTGCCAAGAGCATCGCTGGGTAGCTATGTGTGGACGGGATAAACGCTGAAAGCATCTAAGCGTGAAGCCCCCCTCGAGATGAGATTTCCCATCATTTTAAATGAGTAAGACCCCTGAGAGACGATCAGGTAGATAGGCTAGAAGTGGAAGTGCCGCGAGGCATGGAGCGGACTAGTACTAATCGGTCGAGGACTTAACCACGAGTTGTATAGCTGGTAGATTGATGGAGTTGGATATAGATTCAGTTTTGAAAGAACGAAAGTTTTTTCAGAAGATAAAGTGTGGTGACGATGGCAAGAAGGATACACCTGTTCCCATCTCGAACACAGAAGTTAAGCTTCTTAGCGCCGATAGTAGTTGGGGGTTTCTCCCTGCGAGGGTAGGACGTTGCCACGCAAACTGTATAAGCTGGGCCTAGTGCCCAGCTTATTTTGTAGCCATTTTTCTAATATTTTATTTTAAGAGAATTTTTGTAGGAAGTTTGCTATAATAAAACGGATGATAAGGAGGAGGTAAAATCATGAAATGGATTAAAAGTACAGTATTAATAGCGTTTCTATGCGTTTTATCTGCTTGTGGAAATGGCTTATCAACAGAAGCAGTACAAGATCAAGTCGTAAGTTCAGAAGAGTCGGTTTCCAATTATCATATTACTGTGAAGCAATCGGACTATAAGGAAGGTTCGAAAACACCTGGTGCACAAACGGTGGCGAGTGCTAGCGCATGGAAAGATGGCACAGGATACGGCTCGAAAATCGATAAAAATGCTGGGAAGGTCACAAACCAACTTGAAGTGATTGCGGATGCCAATGTTGGATTTATTCGCTACTATCAAGACAAGTGGGAACAAACGATCACGGCAGCCTCAAGTCTTCAAAATACGGTTGTTTTCCCGTATGCGAAAGTGATTCAATTGACGAAGGAAATTCATCAAGAGGTGCCTTGGAAGAAGACGTTCTCTGGATACGAGAAGACATATACAGGAAACGATGAAGCGATTCGTAAGGCATTGACGTCGGTTCTTGGAATTGCGACGACGGATACGTCTAAAGTCGAGTTGAAAATCAAGACAGATGGCGCTGGAAATCTGATTACAAATGTTGAAATCAAGGTAACGGATGAAGGCGAACAAATGCGTAAAGAATATTCCATCGCGTACTTACAATTTAATGAACAACAAAAGAAAGCTTTGCCGCAATAGCAGCAAAGCTTTTTTCGTAAAATAAACCGCTATGACTACAAAAAAAGGCGCTTTTTTGTTACAATAGAAAAGAACAAAATATTGCGAGAAATGAAGAACATTTTGTAGACATGCGAGAGGGAGAATGCTTGCATTCTCCCTTTTTTATAACAAGAAAACATGGAGGAAGAATATGGGACGTGTGATATCCGTTGCCAACCAAAAAGGTGGAGTTGGGAAGACAACTTCGACAGTGAGTTTGGCTGCAGCACTTGCCGTTCATGGCAAAAAAGTATTAATTATTGATAGTGACCCTCAAGGAAATGCGACGAGTGGTCTTGGCGTGCAAAAAGGAGAACTAGAACAAGATGTGTATGATGTTTTAGTCAACCAAGTACCAATGGCTGATGTCATTGTACCCACAACGCGCGAGAACTTGATGATTGCTCCTTCTACGATTCAGTTAGCAGGTGCCGAAATCGAGTTAACGAGTCAACCACGTCGTGAACAACGCTTGAAGGAAGCCGTGAAGAAGATTAAAGATGACTACGATTATATCTTTATCGACTGCCCACCTTCACTAGGGCATTTGACAATGAATGCTTTTACGGCCAGCGACACAGTTCTTATCCCTGTGCAATGTGAATACTACGCACTTGAAGGGTTGTCACAGCTCATGAACACCATCACGATGGTTCGCAAGCACTTCAATCCGCAGTTGAAGATTGAGGGCGTTCTTTTAACGATGTACGATGCGCGTACGAACTTAGGGAACGAAGTCAAAGACGATGTGATTAAGTATTTCCGTGAAAAAGTATATAAAACAATTATTCCTCGAAACGTACGTCTATCTGAGGCGCCAAGTTACGGACAAGCGATTGTCGACTATGATCCACGCTCTCGTGGTGCTGAAGTGTACATGGAGTTAGCAAAGGAAGTGTTGGCACATGAGTAAAAATCAAAAAGGAAAAGGTCTTGGACGCGGTATTGATGCGCTCTTTATGAATGACTTGGATACCATCGATGCATTGGAGCAGGTTCAAGATTCAGAACAAATTCAACAAATTGCCGTTTCAGAAATTCGTCCAAACCCATACCAACCTCGTAAAGAGTTCGATGAAGAGGGATTGGCAGAATTAGCTGAATCGATTCGTCAAAATGGAGTCTTCCAACCAATCATCGTTCGTAAGTCGAAAATTAAAGGCTACGAGCTTGTGGCTGGGGAACGTCGTCTGCGTGCGTCTAAATTAGCCGAGAAAGAAACGATTCCGGCCATCGTACGTGACTATTCTGAAGAAACGATGATTCAAATCGCGGTTGTCGAAAACTTGCAACGTGAAAACTTGAAACCATTAGATGAAGCTATGGCTTACCGCACATTGATGGATTCATTGAAATTAAAACAAGAAGAAGTCGCAAACCGTGTCGGCAAGAGCCGTTCATATGTAGCCAACTTCTTACGTTTATTAACATTGCCAGTTCCTGTACAAGAACTCGTTCAAAGCGGAGAGTTAACCTCAGGACATGCACGTACTTTACTTGGATTAAAAGACCAAACGAAAATCTTACCGGTCGCTAAAAAAGCGGTGAAGGAAGGGTTAACGGTTCGTGCCTTGGAACAACTCGTTCAATCCATCAATGAACCAGTCAAAAAGGTTGTTAAAAAAGCAGCGAAGCCGAAGAAATCTATGTATATCGTTGAGTCAGAAGAACGCTTAATGGATAAATTTGGAACAAGCGTGCAAATCGTCGAAAAAGGCGAGCGTGGAAAAATCGAGATTGAGTACCTTTCTCAAAAGGATTTAACACGTATTTTAGAAGTATTAGAAATCGAATTAGACGATTAAAAAGGAGTCTGTATGAAAGCAGGAACAACGTATCAATTACACGATCATGTGGAAATGAAAAAACCGCATGCGTGCCAAACGAATTCCTGGGAAATCATCCGTATGGGGATGGACATTCGTATCAAGTGTGATCACTGTGGTCAAATGGTCCTAATGCCAAGACGGGAATTCGAGAAGAAGATGAAAAAGGTGACGATTTCTGTTGCCGAAGAAAACAAATAAAGAAAGAGTGTGACAAATGGCCTTAACAGCTGGAATCGTCGGCTTACCAAACGTTGGGAAGTCAACATTATTTAATGCAATTACAAAAGCAGGGGTCGAAGCAGCGAACTATCCGTTTGCGACGATTGACCCAAACGTCGGAGTGGTAGAAGTACCAGACCTTCGTTTACAAAAACTAACAGAATTAGTGAAACCAAAGAAAACTGTCCCAACGACATTTGAATTTACAGATATCGCGGGGATCGTTAAAGGGGCAAGCCGCGGGGAAGGTCTTGGAAATAAATTCTTAAGCCATATCCGTCAAGTAGATGCGATTTGCCAAGTGGTTCGTTGTTTTGAAGACGAAAATATTACACACGTGGCTGGGAAAGTTGACCCAATCGCTGACATCGAAACGATCAACCTAGAGTTAGTGTTGGCCGACCTTGAGTCAGTAGACAAACGCATCGCTCGTGTGGCAAAAATTGCAAAAACAAAAGATAAAGACGCGGTTGCAGAACTTGCAGTTTTAGAAAAAATCAAACCTGTGTTAGAAGAAGGAAAATTAGCACGTACGATTGAATTCACAGATGAAGAACTTCCAATCGTGAAAGGCTTATTCCTTTTAACAACAAAACCAATGCTTTACATCGCAAACATCTCTGAAGATGACGTGATGGAAGGTGGCCATAACCAATATGTGCAATTAGTGGAAGACTATGCTGCAAAAGAAGACGCAGAAGTCGTTGTGATTTGTGCGAAAATCGAAGAAGAGGTAGCCGAATTAGAGGAAGAAGAGAAACAAGTCTTCTTAGAAGAAATGGGTATCGAAATCTCAGGGTTAGATATCTTAATCCAAAAAGCATACCACTTATTAGGATTAGCGACTTACTTTACAGCGGGTGAACAAGAAGTCCGCGCGTGGACATTCCGCCGCGGCATGAAAGCTCCGCAATGTGCGGGAATCATCCACTCAGACTTCGAGCGTGGATTTATCCGTGCCGAAACTGTAGCCTACGCAGACCTACTTGAATACGGTAGTATGACGGCTGCAAAAGAAAACGGAAAAGTTCGTCAAGAAGGTAAAGAATATGTCGTGCAAGATGGCGACGTAATGCTCTTTAGATTTAATGTATAAGGTTATCGGAGGATTGTAGCATGTCAGAACAAAACGTACAAGAAGAAGTAGTAGTGTCAGTAGACGCTCTAAAAGCAGAATTAACAAATAAAAATGAACAATACATCTATCAACTAGAACGCGCATTGAAAGAAGCTGGATTTGACGAAGCGCAAATCGAAAAAGAATTATCAGTAATGCTTCCAGAAATCGTTGAAAAACAAAAAGCGGGCGTAACGGCTCGTCAATTGTTCGGTACGGTAACAGAACGCGTTCAATCAATCGTAGCTGGGCCAACAAAAAAACCAGATGCAAAATCTCCAGACTGGCAAATTGCCGTTGACGGAGGACTACTTGTCGGCGGATTATTCGCTCTTGTTACTGGAGTGATGTTGATGTTAAACCCAAGTGCAGATACGCAACCAATGGGACTCTTCACACTTCTCATCAACTTTATTGCAGGGGCATTTGTCATGCTCGCAATTTCTAAAAACGCACCTAAATTTGACAATCCAAAAGGTCAACGCGGTTATATCCGTTACCTAGTGGTAAGTACGGTTGCGATGGTTGCTTGGTTAATCTTAGTGGTGTTAAGTCAACAATACATCCCATCTGTGATTAACATCGTGATGAGTTACGAGTGGTACTTACTCATCGGGGCTGCGGCTCTTGCTGGTAAATTCTACTTGAAGAAGAAATTAAATATTGTCGGATCAGTAATGTAAGAAACGAAAACAATCTGTGTGACGGTGACGGCGAAGCGCTTCGTGGAAGTCGGCAGTCATCGCACACTTCTTTTATAGAGGTGAGCATATGAAACAAATGAAACGTTGGATTATCGCGTTTTTATTAGGATTAGTTGCCTTTTTGGGACTCGGTACTACGGTTGATGCGAGAAGTTTAGTCGTTGATAAGTATGATATCGAAGCAAATATTTTAGAAAATGGGGACGTTCAGTTCTTCGAAACCATTACCTTCCAATCGGACGGTGCGTATAATGGGGTCTTCTATAACTTGGATTACTCTGGTTTTGGGAAACCAACAGATGTCAATGCGTATTTAGAAACAAGTGAAGGGCGTCTGTTAATGAACCAGGAGAATTCTGGGAAAAAGGGAACGTATCAATTAACGGATAGCGGTTCGAAGATTCAGTTTAAAGTATTTTTCCCGTTCTCGAACTCGAAATTAAAAGTGACGTTCCAATATACGATTCCAAAACTCATTACGAACTACTTGGATACGGCGGAATTAAATCGTAAAGTAGTCGGACAAGAGTGGGAAATCGACCAACACAATATTACGGTGAAGATGAATATTCCTGGAACGGCTTCAAGGGAAACGCTTCGTGCGTGGGGACATGGTGCTGGTCAAAACGGGAATGTGCAAATTGCGAGCGACTATCGTTCCGTAACGTTAACGGCTCCAGAAAATAAAAGTGGTGACTTTGTAGAAGTCCATATGTTATTCCCACAAACATTGACACATGCGAATACAAATGTGAAAAATGAAAAAGCGTTTGACCGTATCGTAGCCGAAGAGGAAAAGCTCATCAATGACGAGAAGGCCCTTAAAAACACAGGATTCTTCGGAATGATTGTTGGGTGGGTCCTCCTAGTCTTGAACATGGTTTATGCCTTTGCGACAGGATTCTTTGCGAACCGTAATCGTCTTGCTAAGGTACAACATATTCCAGATCATCTCTATGAACTTCCTGAAGATATTACGCCAGCCGTTATGAATCAGGCGGTTTACGGAAAAACAGATATGACCGACTTTAGTGCGACGGTGATGGACCTTGTTCGTAAGAAAGTCTTGAAATTATCCGATACAGAGCCGTATACCATTACGCTTGTGGACGATACGAAAGAAATGCTTCGTCATGAAAAACTAGCGCTTCATTTACTCTTTGAAGTTGTTGGCGGTGGAAGTACATCGATTGAACTCGAACAAGTGAAGAAGTATGCGAAAAACCATTCAACGACTTACTACAATGAGTGTCAAAAATGGATGGGCGCTGTCGATACTGCGGCTGAGAAATACCGCGTAACGCGTTTTGGTAAAGACGAACCTCAAGGACGTAGTGGTTTCCCAGGATGCTTGCTCGTCATCATCGGGGCTTTAACGATTGGAGCGGCATTCTTAACGAAGAATATAAATTATTTATTGTGGACTGTTGGAGGCGTACTCCTTGTCGTTGGACCATTAACGCTGATCGGTACAGGAATTTTTGCCAACCGTCGTTCTCTTGAAGGGGAATTACGTTATCGTAAATGGCAAGCCTTTAAACAAATGCTAAAAGATCTCTCACCAATGAAGCGGATCGAAGATTTACCAAGTATTCAACTGTGGGATCACTTCCTTGTTTATGCCATCTCTTTAGGCGTGGCTGAACACGTGATTAAAGTGTTGAAAAAATTAATACCAGACCAATTACCAAACAGTATTTTCTATTCAAATCAAAACGGAACGATTTACTATCCTGTTTCTGATTTTAATAGTACATTTACAAGCTCATACAACACTGCGAATTCTTCTGTGAACGGAAGCAGCAACTCTGGTGGGTTCGGCGGAGGATTCTCTGGCGGATCGAGCGGTGGTAGTGGTGGAGGATCCGGCGGTGGCGGATTCTAATCAAAGGAGAATTTATGTTAAACGAAATGATGCACAGACCAGTTGTCAAACCGGAACTGGTCGAGTACATGCGTTCAAGTCAACGCCGTTTCTCGGGGGGCTTGGGTGAATTAGAAAATACAGCCAATGAATTAGGGATTCCAATTATTCCTCATGAAACAGCTGTGTTTCTAGATTTTATTGTTGGATTGTACCAGCCAAAAAATATTTTAGAGATTGGAACGGCAGTCGGATTCTCAGCGAGTTTGATGGCAACAGCTTCACCACAAGCAAAAGTCACGACCATTGACCGCTACGAATTAATGTATAGCCGTGCCAAAGCGAACTTTGAAAGACTAGGGTTGGCCGACCGTATCACTCAACTGGAAGGCGATGCGGCAGATATTTTACCTACATTGGAACAAGGGAAATACGATTTCCTATTTATGGATAGCGCCAAAGCTAAATACATCGAGTTCTTCCCATATTGTATGGATGTGCTTGAAGTGGGCGGCGTGCTAATGGTGGATGATATTTTCCAAGGAGGAACGATTTTAGATGATGTGATGGAGCGCCCAAGACGTGTGCGTAAGATTCATCGCCGCCTCAATATGTTCCTTGATTTGGTTCAAAGCGACCCAACATTAAAATCAACTTTACTTCCACTGGGCGACGGAGTGATTCTCATTCAAAAGCTCGAAGAAAAAGATTTTAAATATATTTTAGAAGAGTTGTAAATTAATCATGGAAATCCCCATGGAAAAGTTTTACAATAAGAAGGATGACAAAAGAAAGGAAGTTTTACAATGACAGATAAAGTGCGTGTACGTTATGCACCAAGTCCAACAGGGCACTTACACATCGGGAATGCCCGTACAGCTCTATTTAACTATTTATTCGCGAGACATTATGGTGGAGAGTTCATCATCCGTATCGAGGATACTGACCGCAAGAGAAATCTTGAACACGGTGAAGAAAGCCAATTAGAAAACTTAACATGGCTTGGAATGGATTGGGATGAAGGTCCAGACAAACCTGGCAAATACGGTCCATACCGTCAATCAGAACGTGAACACATTTATAATCCACTCATCGAGCAATTAATTGCCGAAGACAAAGCGTATAAATGCTACATGACAGAGGAAGAATTGGAAGCAGAACGTGAAGCGCAACGTGCTCGTGGCGAAATGCCGCACTACAGCGGTCAACATGATCACTTAACACAAGAGCAACGTGACGCTTTTGAAGCAGAAGGACGCACTCCTGTTGTTCGTTTCCGTGTTCCAAAACAAGGAACTTACGCATTCGACGATATCGTTAAAGGCGACATCTCATTCGAATCTACAAGTGTCGGTGGGGACTTCGTTATCTTGAAACGTGACGGAATGCCAACTTACAACTTCGCAGTAGCAGTGGATGACCACTTCATGGAAATCACTCACGTTTTACGTGGAGATGACCATATTGCGAACACTCCAAAACAATTAATGATTTACGAAGCATTCGGTTGGGAACCACCACGTTTCGGACATATGACTTTAATCATTAATACGGAAACAGGTAAGAAATTATCTAAACGTGATGAATCAATTCTACAATTCATCGAACAATATAAAGACTTAGGTTACTTACCAGAAGCGATGTTCAACTTTATCGCGCTTCTAGGATGGTCTCCTCAAGGGGAACACGAAATCTTCAGCCGTGAAGAATTCATCGAAATCTTCGACGAAAAACGTCTTGGTAAATCACCAGCTGCCTTCGATCCTAAGAAATTAGAATGGATTAACAACACATACGTGAAGAAAACTCCATTAGAAGAAGTGGCTGAAATGGCGATTGCTCAATTAAAAGAAGCAGGCCTTGTAAAAGACGAAGTTTCTCCTGAAGAACATGCTTGGTTAGTGAAATTAGTGGCTTTATACCACGACCAAATGAGCTACATGAATGAAATCGTTGAGTTATCAGCGCTCTTCTTCAGAAAAGATTTCGAAGTGGAAAATGAACAAGCCAAAGAAGTGCTTCAAGGCGAAACAGTTCCAACTGTATTGAACGCTTTTGTTGCGAAATTAGAATCAATGGAAACATTCGATGAACCAAGTATTCTTGCAGCAATCAAGGAAGTTCAAAAGGAAACTGGCGTGAAGGGTAAAAACTTGTTTATGCCAATTCGTGTGGCAACAAGTGGACAAACACACGGGCCGGAGATCGGCAAAACGATCGAATTGCTTGGAAGAGAACGCAGCATTGCACACGTGCAAGCCGCACTTGCTCTTATTAAATAAAAGCTAACAGAAAGGGTTAACGCAAACTGCGTTAACTCTTTTTTGTGCATAGATAGAAGAAGGAGGACCTAACGGTCCGATATACTCGAGATTCCCTCGGATGTCTTCATAATAGCGATAATGGGGTACCGGTTCGAGCCTAGGGTCTCTCACCTTTAAAGCCTCAAAGTAGGAGTACGGAATAAATTCCTAACTCCTACTAATTCGCATTTAATACGATTCCCCATTACTGCTATTATAGAATCCGAGGTTTCTCTCGTATATCGGCCCCTTTCGCTAAAAAAGGTTAATCCTTTCTTGAATAGGAGAGTGCGACAGAACATGCGCATGTCACGTTCTCTGGCGCAGGGAAGGGGAAACATGGGGGTACTTGATAAAACTAAGAACATAAAGTGTACGCTTGGAGGAAAAAAGGGCAAAGAAAAAACGGATGAGGGTTCATCCGTTTTGTTGTATTTTATGACAGAAGAAGGTGAGCGAGAGTAGGTCTGCGCTGCCTCCTGGGCTCAAGTTACGCTCGATAAGAACGTTGTCGTAGTCCTCGAGTCGGTTTGCTAGTTCAGTTTCTGTTAGGGGTTGGGCTTCTTCAAATAATTGTTGTGCTTCTTGTTGCACTTGTTTATACGCATCGATTCCGCCGCGGTGAATAAGGTTTCCGTCTTCTACGAAAGTCATCAAGTAGAGAAGAAGGAGTAGGTCGCGGTGACGTGGTGTGTGCGTGTCTAGTGTATTGTAATAGTCGAGGGCTTTTGCAAGGCTTGGGTAGCCTGTTGCTGCTTCGCCTCGAATTCCTGTGATGCCATGTTCGACGTAGAGTTTTTCACCGTAAGAGAGATGTTCTTTTTGGTCGAGGTTGGCAAAGTCCACTTCGATGAGGTGGCGCGTCATTAGGTGGCAGTAATGCAAGGCTTCAGGAATGTTGCCTTTTGTATGAGCTGTAGCCCCTAAGACGAGGGCAAAGGAGAAGTTGGCTCCTTTATGAGTGTTAATATTGTTGGTAGCGGCCATCATTGCGTCTTCGGCTTGTTTTCCAAGGAATCGAAGCTCGTTAAATAAGTCGAGTGGAGTGCCATTGTGGCGGCTTCCTGCTTCGGCGTAGGCCAGTAAATAAGGGCGGAGAGCAACGATACTTTGATAGAAGGTTTCCTTTGTCATGTCCTTATGAGCGCCGACAGAAATAGGGTCCACTAAGCCGGGTTTTGGCGCGAGATTGACTTCTTGTAGAAGTGCGTCTGTAGCCACTTTTGCTAAAAACTCAGGATTAATCAATGTGTAATTTCTCCATCTGTTTCAAAATAAATTGTAATGAGCGGTCTAAGTGCTCGTGTGTAATCAGCGTGATTTGTTCCACATCGTTATTGAGCATGCCGCGATAGATGAGTTTGTGTTCCTCGAGCGCTTTTGTACGGCGTTCTGATGAACGGATCGATAGGTCGCGGAAGTAAATCACGTATGTACGTAATTCAAATACGATTTCTTTTAGACGTGTCATTTGGCATTTTTCGTAGATGAAATCATTGAAAGTCGTGAAGTTTGCAAGTACTTCGTCGACTTTGTCTTCGTTGTTGAGACGTTCGCATTCTTCGAGGATGCCGCTCAACTCTTTGAAGTCTTCTTTCGTCATAAGT
This sequence comes from uncultured Streptococcus sp., assembly GCA_902479935.1. Taxonomy (GTDB): domain Bacteria; phylum Bacillota; class Bacilli; order Lactobacillales; family Aerococcaceae; genus Granulicatella. Next base: position 13,791 of record CABSQV010000002.1, read on the forward strand.
TTCATCGCATTAATTGTTGCCAATGTGTCGAGTGATTTTCTAATTTCGTAAATTTCATGGGCATCTTTAATGGAAATTCCTTTTACGATGACACCAATCTTAGGGATGTGCTCTACTAGGTGCTCTTTCGTTAACTCGTTAAGAGCGTAGCGAATGGGTGTACGGCTGATGTTTAACTCAGTCGAGAATTCTTTCTCGTTAATACGCGTACCTGCAGGGATTTCTCCTAAGATAATCGTTTTACGAAATGCTTCGTAGAGCGAAATTTTAAGAGGTTTGTTTTGGGTAATATCTAAATTTTTCTTTACCGCTTGGATAATCGCTGACATAGTAGCCTCCTGGAAATTATTGTAAACATTAGAAATAGTATAAACGATAAGATGGTAAAATGCACAAAAAAAGACTTGTTAGGCTAAGCCTAAACAAGTCTTTTTCACAAATTCAATTGTTTGATTATTGTGGTAAGTATAATGGCATGTGACCCATTAATACGATTGTTACAACGAAGATGACGAAGATAACAGCTGCGTATTTAGCTGATTCTTTTTGCCATTCACCCATGTCTAATCCTGTTAGACGTAATAGTAAGTAGATGAACGCTACTAATGGGCTTAATAAGTGGAATGCTTGACCCATTAATGAAGCTAATGCCATTTGCATATCTGTGAAGCCGTATTGACGTCCAACTTCAGCGAATGGAATTAATACTCCGTAGTAGAATCCGTCGTTTGTTAAGAAGAATGTACCAGGGATCGAGATTAATGCAATGATTAATGACCAGAATCCTGCTAATTGTTTAGGGATGATTTGAACGATGCTATCTGTTAAAGCAGTTGCCATTCCAGTTCCTTGGAATAATCCCATGAATACTCCGGCACCGAATACTAGTAATACTACTTGTACAGCATCCCCAGCGTTGTCCCCAATACGTTTAGATTGAGCTTTTAAGTCTGGGTAGTTAATCATTAAGGCTAAACCTGTACCAACTAAGAATAATACAACTGGTTTCACTTCGATTGAATTGATGAATGAACCAGCAACTAACCAACCGATTAATACGATTGTTAAGATAGCGTTGATTACGAAGTTTTGTGGACGACGTTTTTCTAATACTTCAGGATCAGAAATTGTAGTCAATTCGTTTAATTCTTCTTCAGTTAATTCTTGGATACCTAAACGAGCGCGTTCTTTTTTACCCATTGAGCGAGCAACAAAGAAGATTACGTAAAGAACTGAAAGAATCATACCTGGTGCTAAGTAAGCTAGGATATCTGCTTCTACACCAAGAACTGACATCGCACGAGCAGTAGGTCCGCCCCATGGTAATAAGTTCATGATAGTGTTTTGTAAGATAACAAGAACCCCTAAGTTCATTAATTTCATGTCTAATTTTTTGTAAATTGGCACGAATGCTGAGCAGCAGATTAATGTAGTTGTTGTTCCGTCACCGTTTAATGATACGGCAGCAGCTACGATAGCAGTAGCGATTAAAACTTTCATTGGATCGCCTTTAGCGAAGCGGATCATTTTGTTAGTGATTGGATCGAATAATCCAGCGTCTAACATTGTAGAGAAGTAAAGGATTGCGAATAGAAGCATAATTCCTGTTTCAGCAGTCCCTTTCATCGCTGTTAATTTATCTTTTGAGTTATTTCCGAATAACCCTTGGCGAATTAATGTACCGATGTTAACGTCTTGGACTTGACCTGTAGCAACTAAAATAATTGCAAAAACTAATGGAATTAATACTAAAGCTGTAAATGGTGACATTTTTTTCTTCATGATAACGTACATGAAAATTGCCATCATTACGTAAGCTGAAATTGTGATAACCATCATATCTTCCTTTCTTTATTAAAAAAATTTGTTTTTTTAGTTGGAGAACCGTTCAGTCGCTAAAACCTGAATGGGAGCTCCACGAACTCATTGGGTAGAATGAATTCGTTTACTTATAGCGATATCTTAAACAATATTTAATAAAAAAGATAGTGTTTTCATAACGAAAAACATTAAAAGAACAGTTTGATGTGACAAATTGAGCATAACTTTTATATCCTATATATAATAAAACACCAAAAGAACAGGGAAAACCCCAGTTTCTAGTTTAGGAATGATAATGTTTTCTGTATAATAATTGCATGTAGATTATGTTGGGAAGGGAGTGAAGGAATGGGAATTCTCCAACGATTATTTGGCAAGAAGAATTCTGAAGCAACGGAACACGCATCGACGCAGTCTGCACAGACAGAATCTGAATGGGAAAAATTAGAAGCTTTTGTACCGGTAGAAGCAGAAGAAGCTAAGCACGTCTCCATCATTGCAGCGGCGATTGCGGCATCAGATTATCCTGAAAGCCAATTTGTGGTCAAACGCGTCCTTAAACGCAACCCAGAAACCAAGATTATCTCGGTTATTGCCTCAGCGATTGCTGCAGGTGAATCAAACGACAGTCAATGGGCTGTTAAAGAAATCTACCAAAAACGCAAATCATAATATATTTTAGGAGGAATGTTACGATATGTTACGTAAATTCAAAATTAAAGTAGACGGTCAAGAGTACCAAGTAGAAATGGAAGAAATCGGAGCAGTTGCCCCAGCAGCTCCTGTAGCACCAGTTGCAGCTCCAGCGGCACCTGCAGCACCAGCAGTAGAAGCTGCTCCAGCTCCAGCAGCTCCTGTAGCATCAACACCAGCCGGCGCAGACGCAATGCCATCTCCAATGCCAGGGAACATCTTACGTATTTTAGTAAACGTAGGAGACACTGTTAGCGAAAACCAACCATTAATGATTTTAGAAGCAATGAAAATGGAAAACGAAATCGTTGCAGCTAAAGCAGGGGTTGTAGCAGGAATTCACGTTAAAGAAGGTCAAGTGGTAAACCCAGGAGACGCTTTAATTACAATTAACTAATTTTAATAACTTTCAAGGAGTGAAACAGTGGAAACATTAGTTCAAAATATAATGTCTATTACTGGCGGCCAAATCTTCATGATGCTTGTCGGTGCCCTATTAATGTACTTAGGGATTAAAAAAGAGTACGAACCAACATTATTAGTACCAATGGGATTAGGTACAATTTTAGTAAACTTCCCTGGAACTGGGGTTCTTGACCAAGTCGTTGGTGGACAACAACAACACGGGGTTCTACAAATCTTATTCGAAATCGGTATCGAAACTGAATTATTCCCATTATTAATCTTCATCGGTATCGGTGCGATGATCGACTTCGGTCCATTATTACAAAACCCATTCATGTTATTATTCGGTGCGGCAGCTCAATTCGGTATTTTCTTCGTAGTCGTTGTAGCTGTATTATTCGGATTTGACATTCGTGAAGCAGCTTCAATCGGTATCATCGGTGCTGCTGACGGCCCTACATCAATCTTCGTTGCGAACCAATTAGCCCCTCAATTACTTGGAGCGATTACGGTTGCGGCCTACTCATACATGGCGCTTGTTCCGATTATCCAACCAATCGCTATCAAGATGGTTACAACAAAAGCAGAACGTCGTATTCGTATGACATACCACGCTTCAGGCGTATCTAAATTAACTAAAATCTTGTTCCCAATCATTATCACAATTGTGGCAGGGTTCATTGCTCCAATTTCATTACCACTTGTTGGATTCTTAATGTTTGGTAACTTATTACGTGAATGTGGCGTTTTAGATAACTTAGCTCAAGCGGCTCAAAATGAATTAGTAAACATTGTTTCTATTCTATTAGGGATTACAATCTCAGTTAAAATGCAAGCTGATTTATTCTTAAATGTTCAAACATTAATGATCATCTTGTTCGGTTTAGTAGCCTTCATCATGGACTCAATCGGTGGTGTGGTATTTGCTAAAATCTTGAACTTATTCCGTAGAGAAAAGATCAACCCAATGATCGGAGCTGCAGGTATCTCTGCATTCCCAATGTCAAGTCGTGTTATCCAAAAAATGGCGACAGACGAAGATCCTCAAAACTTCATCTTAATGTACGCTGTTGGAGCTAATGTTTCTGGACAAATCGCTTCAGTTATTGCTGGTGGATTATTATTATCATTCTTCATGTAATAATATAGAAGGAAAAGGAGGAAAACGATGACTTTCAACGCAGAACATTTAACACAAGCTTTTGAATTAATGGCTTTAGGGATGGGTGGAGTTTTCCTAGTATTAGGAATTCTATATGCCGTATCTGCTGCTTTATTAAAAGCATTCCCGCCAAAATAAGGAGACAGTTCCATGGAAAATTTCATTCTCAAACGCTTATGGCTCGACCGCGATAAGAAAGCTCGCCAAGATTGGGAATGGTTAATGGATCAAGCTAACCTTGGCAAAACAGAGCAGGTTGATTATACGATTGCGATTTACCATACTTCTGGTGAACCTGCAGCAACCGGTTCTCTAGACCGCAACATTTTAAAATGTTTAGTGGTTTGTAAAAAGTATCAATCAGAAAATCTGTTAACGCATCTCGTGATGGCTCTCTTAGATGAATTAAGAGAACGTTCTTATACAAATAGTTTTGTCTACACGAAACCAAAGAATATTGTCTTCTTTAAATCTTTGGGGTATCGCGTAGTTGCCGAGACAGAAAACCTTGCCTTTTTAGAACAAGGCATTCCGTCTTTTAGTGATTACTTGAAATTACTCAAAGAACATTTCGTAGAAGGAACTAGCAATAGTGCCATTGTCATGAATGCGAATCCTTTTACACTGGGGCATCAGTACTTGGTAGAAACGGCTGCGAGTCAGTCGAGTCACCTCTACGTGTTCGTTGTTTCCGAGGATCGTTCGTTCTTTCATACGAACGACCGAATGGAAATGGTGAAACGAGGCGTGAGTCACTTGCCAAACGTAACGGTGCTCCCAACGAGAGACTACATGGTCTCAAGTGCGACTTTCCCATCGTACTTCTTGAAAGAGAAGGCGGATTTAGAAGTGGCAAAAGTGCAAGCAACATTGGATGCAACACTCTTCTTAGAAAACATTGTTCCAACGTTACAATTGACCAAACGTTATGTTGGTCAAGAACCACTTTCCCCAGTAACCTCCGTTTATAATGACGCGCTAAGAGCTGCTTTTGGGAGCGGCTTAGATCTAGTAATTATAGACAGACTTTCTGCTAGGGACGAAGTGGTGAGTGCGACGCGGGTGCGCGCTGCCATTCAAGACAAAAACGTAGACGAGTTGAAACTACTCGTTCCAGCAACTACGTATCATTATTTAGAAGAAAAACATTTCATTGGTTAAAATCCAAAAGAAAAGGTGGAAACAATAATGGAAATTAAAAAAAGTGCAGTAGTCGGCACTTTGGAATCAAGTGACATCATGATCACTTTAAATCCAAGTACCGCTGGTCGAATCGACATTCAATTAGAAAGTAGTGTCGAAAAACAATTCGGAAATCAAATCCGTCGTGTGATCGAAGAAACTTTAAAAGAATTAGGGGTTACTTCAGCAGAAGTCATCGCAGTTGATAAAGGTGCTTTAGATTGCACAATTCAAGCTCGTACAGTGACAGTGGTTCACCGTGCAGCAGAAGTTGAAAACTACGACTGGAAGGAGATCGACTCATGGAACGCTTAAGAAGAACAATGATGTTCGTACCTGGTTCAAACGCAGCAATGTTGCGTGACGCTCCACTTTACGGCGCAGACTCTATTATGTTTGACTTAGAAGATGCTGTTTCTTTAAAAGAGAAAGACTCAGCTCGTGTATTAGTACATTTCGCTTTAAAAACTTTTGACTACAGCAATGTAGAAACAGTTGTACGTATCAACGGTTTAGATACAACAGGTGCTTTAGATATTGAAGCCGTTGTATTAGCTGGTGTTAATGTTGTTCGTTTACCAAAAACTGAAACAGCTCAAGATATCGTAGACGTGGATGAAATCATCACTCGCGTTGAACGTGAAAACAACATCCCAGTAGGTCGCACTAAAATGATGGCTGCGATTGAATCTGCTGAAGGTGTGTTAAACGCTCGCGAAATCGCTAAAGCAAGTGACCGTTTAATCGGTATCGCTTTAGGTGCTGAAGACTACGTAACAAACATGAAAACTCGTCGTTACCCTGATGGACAAGAGTTATTCTTCGCTCGTAGCATGATTTTACACGCGGCTCGTGCTGCAGGAATCGCTGCTATCGATACTGTTTACTCTAACGTAGATAACATGGATGGATTCCGTGAAGAAGTAGAACGCATCAAACAATTAGGTTTCGATGGAAAATCTGTTATTAATCCTCGTCAAATTCCTGTGGTTAATAAAGTTTATGCACCAACAGAAAAAGAAATTCAAAACGCTAAAGAAGTTATTTGGGGAATTCGTGAAGCTGAAGCTAAAGGTTCAGGTGTTATCTCAGTTAACGGTAAAATGGTCGATAAACCAATCGTGGAACGTGCTGAGCGCGTAATCGCATTGGCAAAAGCGGCTGGATTGATTAGCGAGGAGGAAATTTAAGATGGTATTAAATAAAGCTGGACGTGAAATTCCACAAGAATATGCAGATCAATATGGGGTATACGAAGGTGAGTTAGCTCGCATTAAACCTTATGAAGCAGCTAGCCGTAAAATCAAACCTGTTGAACCTCGTCAAGAAAAATTATTAGGTAGCATTCGTGAAGCTATTGAAAAAACTGGCTTAAAAGATGGCATGACAATCTCATTCCACCACCACTTCCGTGAAGGAGACTATGTAATCAACATGGTTATGGATGAAATTGCAAAAATGGGGATTAAAAACCTATCAATCGCTCCATCTTCAATCGCGAACGTACACGAACCATTAATCGAACACATCAAAAACGGTGTCATTACAAACATCACTTCATCTGGTTTACGTGATAAATTAGGGGCAGCAATCTCTAGCGGTATCATGGAAAACCCAGTTGTGATTCGTTCACACGGTGGACGTGCTCGTGCAATCACTGCAGGAGACATCCACATCGACGTTGCCTTCATCGGAGCTCCAAGTTCTGACGAGTACGGTAACATCAACGGTACAAAAGGAAAAGCAACTTGCGGTTCTTTAGGATACGCAATGATCGACGCTAAATACGCTGACCAAGTAGTTGCCATTACTGACAGCCTTGTACCTTATCCAAACACTCCAATCAGCATTCCACAAACAGATGTGGACTATGTGGTTGTTGTAGATGAAATCGGGGATCCTAAAGGGATTGCCAAAGGGGCAACTCGTTTCACGAAGAACCCTAAAGAATTATTAATCGCAGAATACGCTTCTAAAGTAATCACTGGTTCTCCATATTACAAAGAAGGATTCTCTTTCCAAACTGGTACAGGTGGAGCTTCTCTTGCTGCAACTCGTTTCATCCGTGAATCAATGATTAAAGACGGCATCAAAGCAAGCTTTGTACTTGGTGGTATTACAAACTCAATGTGCGAATTGTTAGAAGAAGGTTTAGTTGAGAAAGTCATCGACGTTCAAGACTTCGACCACCCATCAGCAATTTCACTTGCAAACAACGCAAACCACTATGAAATCGACGCAAGCATGTACGCAAACCCATTATCTAAAGGTTCAGTAATTAACCGCTTAGACGTTGCAATCCTTTCTGCTTTAGAAGTAGATACAGACTTCAACGTAAACGTAATGACAGGTTCTGACGGAGTTATCCGTGGAGCTTCAGGTGGTCACTGTGATACAGCCTTTGCTTCAAAAATGTCAATGGTTATCAGCCCATTAGTACGTGGACGCATCCCTACATTCGTAGAATCAGTAAATACTGTGATTACTCCAGGTACAAGTGTGGACGTGGTTGTTACTGAAATCGGTATTGCGATCAACCCTAACCGTCAAGACTTAATTGAACACTTCAAAGGGTTAGATGTACCTCAATACACAATCAAAGAATTACAAGAAAAAGCATACAGCATCGTTGGAAACCCAGAACCAATCCAATATGGTGATAAAGTGGTTGCGGTGATCGAATACCGTGATGGAAGCATCATCGACGTTGTTCGCAATGTTTAATTCTTTGTTTGATGGAGCACCGGTGGATATCATGCAAATGCTTGATGCCAGAGAAAGACGTGCTCGTACCCAACAACAATTACTAGAACAATTTAATCCGTGTGTATTGGTGTCCATCACACTCAATATTCCGGGTCCTGTTAAAAATTCAGAGGCGATTACAACCGTCTTCGCCTCTGTGATTTCTGAATTAGATGAGGCTTTACAGTCTTTTGAGAAGCTTCACCAAGAAGACTTCTCACTTGGGACAGGAATGGAATTTTACCGCGTCCTTCGCGCAGACGCACTTCCTGTAAAGCGCGCTTGTACGGAGTTTGAAGAAGGACACCCACTCGGGAGATTACTCGATATCGATGTTGTTGAAATGGCTGGAGAGACTCCAACGCCCATTTCCAGAACAGCCCTTGGAATGACTCCAAGACGTTGTTTCATCTGCAATGAGGACGCAAAAGTGTGCGCCCGTTCTAGAAAGCACACGGTTCTTGAGATGCAAGAGCATATTGCTCGCATCGTTGCAGCATACACATCCATCGAAAGACCTTAAGAAAGGAAGATATTATGAGCAAAATTATCCGTTTAACTGAAACGGTTTTGCGTGACGGACAACAAAGTCAAATCGCGACTCGTATGTCAACTGAAGATATGTTACCAATCTTGGAAACATTAGATCAAGCTGGCTTCCATGCGTTAGAAGTATGGGGAGGAGCAACTTTTGACTCTTGTATTCGTTTCTTGAATGAAGACCCATGGGAACGTCTACGTCAAATTCGCGCAGCAGTTAAAGATACAAAATTGCAAATGTTATTACGTGGACAAAACCTATTAGGATACCGTAACTATGCTGATGATGTGGTACGTTTATTCGTAGAAAAATCTGTACAAAACGGAATCGACATTATTCGTGTATTCGATGCTTTAAACGATGTTCGTAACATGAAGACATCCATCGAAGCAACAAAATTAGCAGGCGGACACTGCCAAACAGCAATCTCTTACACAACAAGTCCAGTTCATACTGTAGACTACTATGTTGATTTAGTAGGACGCATGGCAGAATTCGGTGCAGACTCAATCTGTATTAAAGACATGGCTGGGGTATTAACACCTCAAACAGGTTACGAATTAGTAAGCCGTATTAAAGAAAAAACTGATCTTCCTTTAGAAGTTCACACTCACGCTACAAGTGGTATTTCTGAAATGACTTACTTAAAAGTAGCTGAAGCAGGCGCAGACATCATCGACACTTGCTTATCATCATTCTCTGGTGGTACAAGTCAACCTGCAACTGAATCAATGGCTTTAGCACTTAAAGATTTAGGCTTCGAAACAGGCGTTGACATGAAGAAAGTGGAAGAAGCAACAGCTTACTTCAACGGCATTCGTGATAAATTCCGTGCAGAAGGAATCTTAAACCCTAAAGTAAAAGATACAGAACCAAAAACATTAATTTACCAAGTACCTGGTGGAATGTTATCAAACCTATTAAGTCAATTAACTGAACAAGGCTTAGCTGACAAATACGAAGAAGTATTAGCAGAAGTGCCAAAAGTACGTGCGGACTTAGGGTACCCACCACTTGTAACGCCATTATCACAAATGGTTGGTACACAAGCGGTAATGAACGTGATTTCAGGCGAACGTTTCAAACTCGTTCCAAAAGAAATCAAAGACTACGTTTTAGGATTATATGGACAAGCTCCAGCAGAAATTAATCCTGAAGTGAAAGCAAAAATTATCGGAGATGCAGAAGTTGTGACAGTTCGTCCAGCTGACTTAATCGAAGATCAATTACCAGAAATTCGCGAAGAGATTAAAGAATACGCTAAATCTGACGAAGATGTGTTAATGTACGCACTCTTCCCACAACAAGCCAAAGATTTCTTAGGTCGCCGCGAAGATCCATTCTACGATGTACCATTACAAACAGTAGATGTGACTTTAGACTTACAATAATTTCTAAGAAAGCTGAAAGGCTAGGCTTCGCGCCCGGCTTTTCAGCTTTTTGTGTGCTTTAAACTGTGCTATAATGAATAGAATAGACAAATGCAAAGGAAGTGAAGGAATGGGGCGTTTTAGAGAAGATATGGAAACTTATAAAAGAAATGATCCAGCGGCAAGAAGCAGCTTGGAAATTGTCTTGACGTACCCAGGATATCACGCAACGGTCTTACACCGGGTGGCGCATTGGTTGCATACAAAGGCGAAAATGAGACTTCTTGCACGGATGGTCGCTGGATTTAGCAGGTTCCTAACGGGCATCGAGATTCATCCAGGCGCAACGATTGGAAGACGATTCTTTATCGACCATGGAATGGGAATAGTCATTGGAGAGACAACGATTATCGGTGACGATGTCAAAATGTTCCATGCGGTGACCTTAGGCGGAACTGGGAAAGATACAGGCAAGCGTCATCCAACCATCGAAAATGGGGTGCTTTTATCAGCACATTCGCAAGTCATTGGCCCTGTAACGGTTGGAGAATATGCCAAGATTGGGGCAGCGGCAGTTGTGTTAGAGGACATCCCTGCTCATACGACGGCAGTTGGGTTGCCGGCACGAGTGGTTCGTGTTCATACACCAGAAGAGATTGAAAAAGATACGACTATCGGAGGAAACTTATGATTCAAATCTACAACACTTTAACAAGACAAAAAGAAGCATTTAAACCGATTGAAGAAGGAAAAGTGAGCATGTATGTGTGCGGTCCAACGGTTTATAACTATATTCATATCGGAAATGCACGTAGTACGGTTTCCTTTGATACGATTCGTCGTTACTTTGAATACCGCGGTTATGACGTGAATTTCGTTTCGAACTTTACAGATGTGGACGATAAAATTATTCGCGTGGCCAATGAAACAGGCATGACGGCTGAAGAAGTCTCTAAGAAATATATCGAAGCATTCTTTGAAGATACAAATGCCCTAAACGTGAAGAAGGCAACACTAAATCCAACGGTAATGAACACAATGGATGACATTATTGCCTTTGTAGCAGATTTAATCGAAAAAGGCATGGCCTATGAATCAGAAGGCGATGTGTATTTCATCACTGAAAAATTCAAAGACTATGGGGAACTCAGCGATCAACGCATCGAAGACTTACAAATCGGGGCAAGTAATCGTACAGCCTCAGAAGATGATGCGAAGAAACGCAACCCGCTAGACTTTGCATTATGGAAGAGCGCAAAACCAAATGAAATTAGCTGGAACTCTCCATGGGGCAAGGGTCGCCCAGGATGGCATATTGAATGCTCTGTAATGGCGACAAAACACTTAGGCGATACCATCGATATTCACGGTGGTGGACAAGACTTAGCATTCCCTCACCACGAAAATGAAATCGCGCAAAGTGAATCAAAAACTGGTAAGAAATTTGCGAACTATTGGATGCATAATGCGTTTGTAACAATGGGCGAAGAGAAAATGAGTAAATCACTTGGAAACTTCGTGCTCGTTCACGACTTAATCCAACAACTTGACCCACAAGTACTTCGTTTCTTCTTAGCAAGTGCGCACTATCGTCGTCCATTGAAATTTAGTGAAGCGGCTCTTCAAGAAGCAGCCGTGAATCTTGAAAAAGTACAAACGACCTTCAAGAACGCACGCTACCGCTTAGAAGCAGCCGTAGATACTTTGCCAGAAGATGCAGAACGATTAGCAAAATTCGAAGCAATTGAAGCAGAATTCCAAAAAGAAATGGATGATGACTTCAACGCGGCAAACGGTATGACTGTGTTATACCAATGGTTGAAAGAATGGAATGTGTACTTAGAACAAGAAGTCGTTTCAAAAGCAGTACTCGAAGCACTCCTTGAAAAAGCAACGGTTCTATTTGGAATCTTCGGTATCGTTGAAAAACAAGAAGCACTACTCGATGATGATATTCAAGCCTTAATCGATGAACGTCTTGAAGCGCGTAAAGCGAAAAACTTTGCTCGCAGTGACGAGATTCGTGATTTACTAAAAGAACAAGGGATTGTATTAGAAGACACTCCACAAGGAACACGATGGAGAAGAGAAGCATGACAGAAAAAAACTGGAAGCTGCTAAACGGTTTGGCCTTAGCCTATATGGGTGACGGGATTTATGAAGTGTATGTCAGAAATCACGTGATGCAAAAAGGATTAACAAAGCCAAATCAATTGCACGCTACCGCAACAAAATTTGTTTCGGCAAAGGCGCAAGCACGCTTGATGCAACAAATGCTGGAACAAGAAAACTTCTTAAATGAAGAAGAATTAGAAATTTACAAACGAGGACGCAATAGTAAGAGCCATACGGTTGCCAAAAATGCAGACGTAGGAACTTACCGCATTGCAACTGGTTTTGAAGCATTAATGGGTTATTTATACTTATCTGGCCAACAAGCAAGACTAGAAGAACTCATCAACTGGTGCTTACAACAAGTGGAAGGTGAATAGCAATATGGCACGAAATGAATATGCACCAAAGAAAAAATCAAGAAACGGAAATCGTTCAGACCGTGGGCGACCTGAGCGCGCAGAGAAGAGACAGCGCCCAGCTCGTGAACACGTAGAACGTGAGGGAGTACAAGAAGTGGTGGACTTCGTGTTTGGTCGTCATGCAGTGGTGGAAGCCTTGCAAACGCCGGACCGTGTGAACCGCGTCTTTATCCAAGAAGGAACTTCTGGACGAGATGCCGCAAAGGTGATTGAACTCGCACGTGAAAAAGGCATTCAAGTTCAAACCGTTCCAAAGACGAAGATTGAAGACCTTGTCGGCAATGCCGTTCACCAAGGACTTGTGGCTTCGATTGCAGCCTACGAATATGCCGACTTAGAAGACGTCTTTAAGAAGGCCGAAGAAAAAGGCGAAGATCCATTTATCGTTATCTTAGACGGCGTGGAAGACCCACATAACTTAGGAAGTATTTTACGTACGGCAGACGCAACAGGCGTTCACGGCATTATTATTCCAAAACGCAGATCTGCTTCATTGACAGCGACCGTTGCCAAAGCTTCAACGGGTGCTATCGAGCATGTGCCGGTTGTCCGCGTGACGAATTTAACGCAGACGATTGAACAATTGAAGGCGCGTGGCATTTGGGTGTTTGGAACCGACATGAATGGAACAGATTACCGCAAATGGAATACAAGTGGCCCTCTTGCAATCGTGATGGGGAACGAAGGGAAAGGCGTGTCTCGTATCGTGAAAGAAAGCGTGGACGAAATGGTGACCATCCCGATGGTGGGACATGTCCAAAGTCTGAACGCGAGCGTGGCGAGTGCCTTAATGATGTACGAAGTCTTCCGTAACCGTTCGTTATAGGAAACGGGGGATGCACATTGAAAAAGCAACTCTATATTATTGATGGCTACAATATGATTGGTGCTTGGCCGGAGCTTGTGGCATTGAAGAAGCAAGACGACTTAGAGAGCGCGAGGGATTTACTCATTCAACGGTGCTCGAATTTTCAGAAATTTGAAAATATCGAAGTCTGGATTGTCTTTGATGCGCAGTTTGTACCAGGCGTTACCCAGTCGTTTGACGAAGCCGAAGTGAAAGTGATTTTTACGGCTGAAGGGGAGACGGCGGATAGTTATATTGAACGTACCGTATCAGAAATGAATATGCGTCTTGTTCAAGTATCTGTAGCAACCAGCGACTTGGCCGAACAGTGGCTTATTTTCCAAAAAGGAGCCCTGCGTAAATCAGCTAGAGATTTTTATAAGGAATTAGAAAGTAGTAGGGATAAACAAACAGAGATGGCACGCACTTTCCATCATAAAGGAAGTACGCGCCGAAATCCCTGGAGTGACGCACAAATGGCGCTACTGAATCATTTGCGCTTCAGCTTGGGAGGCAGTGCAAAAAAGAAAAAATAGTGAATTAGCGCATTTCAAATACGCAGCTTCACACTTTCTTCATAAATTGTGGTGTGTGATTTCATATTAATGATGTACAATCTGTGAAGAAAACTTATAATAATTATAATTTAGCTATAAAAAAGGAGTGTATGTCATGCATATCTTAATGATTGAAGATACAGAAGCAGTTTGCGAAATGATGGAGATGTTTTTTGAAAACGAAGGTTGGAAGGCAAGCTTCTACCACGATGGTAAAGAAGGGCTTGATGCGTTCTTAGAAAACCAAAACAAATGGGGCGTTGTCATCTTAGATGTGAACTTACCAAGTATGGACGGAATGCAAATTTGCCGTCAAATCCGCCAAGTGAACCAAACCGTTCCAATCGTAATGCTTACAGCACGCGATTCAGAAAGTGACCAAGTCATCGGTCTTGAAATTGGTGCGGATGACTATGTTGCAAAACCATTCAGTGCCGTAACAATCATGGCTCGTATTAAAGCATTATTACGTCGTACACAACGCGCTACTGTTGCAGACAACACATTTGCTTCAGAATTCGATGTTGAAACAGATCACGTGAAAATCAATACGAAAACACACGAAGCATTTATCGATGGTAAACAAATCGAAAACTTAACACCAAAAGAATTTGACTTATTAATGGTAATGGCGAAACACCAACGCCAAGTATTCACGCGTGAACACTTATTAACAAAAATCTGGGAAGATCCTTTCTATGGTGACGAACGTACCGTTGACGCTCACATCAAGAAACTTCGCCAAAAAATCGAAGCTGTTGGTCCTCACGTAATTCATACGGTTTGGGGCGTAGGGTATAAATTTGACGATAGCGAGTTGTAATCCATGAAATACTTTTATCAGCAACTCTTCGGGTTCGTATCCGTTGTGCTGTTGACGATTGCTGCATGTGGAATTCTTTTCTACAACGTAATGAGTAATAATGTGTATACACAGCGGTCTCAGCAATTGCAGTCGTACGCCAAAGGATTAATTGCGACAGATATGAGCGATGCGGATATTTACAAGTTGGGTACCATTTTACGCGAGGAAAATGTCAGTATAGCGATGTTTGATGAAAACAACGAGATGACCTATCCTTCTAGAAGTTTAGATACAAACTCTGCACTGACAGAGGATGAATTAAACCACTTAAAAAATGGTGCTGCGATTAACTTGAAAGAAGTTCAAATGAACTTTACCGGAGAAGCCGTAGATAACTTAATCACGGTATACTATCCCATTATTAAAAATGGACAGTATAAAGGATATGTGGCTTTAGCCAGTCCGATGAGTCGTATTCAAACCGAAGTACGCGAACTTCGTAACTCGATGTTTATCGCGTTTGGTACAGCGATTATCATTGGAATTATGATGAGTTTTGTCTTTGCAAACTATCAAACACGTCGTATCAACAAATTGCGTAAAGCGACGCATAAGATTTCGGAAGGGGACTTCGATGTTCAGCTTCCAGTTGAGAGTCGTGACGAGTTTGACGACTTAATGAAAGACTTTAACAACATGGCGCATTCGCTCCGCGAGTCTGAAAAAGAGGTTGAGCGACAAGAAAATGTCCGCCGCCAATTTATGATGGACGTGGCGCACGAAATGCGTACCCCATTGACAACCATGAATGGATTGCTCGATGGCTTGAAATACAATATGGTACCAGAGTCTCGCCGTGGCCGTTCGCTGGAACTGATTTCTAGTGAAACACAACGATTGATTCGCCTCGTTAACGAAAACCTCGACTACGAGAAGATTCGTTCGAACCAAATTGTATTAGTGCAACATCGTTTTGCAGGGATTGGAGCTATCCAAACCGTTGTAGAACAAATTCGCGAATTAGCGAAAGTAAAAAACAATACATTGCGCTATGAATGTGATAAAGACTTCAGCGTCTATGCCGACTATGACCGTTTTGTCCAAATCTTGGTAAACACCACAAAGAATGCGAACCAATTTACGGATAATGGGGAAATCCTGGTGAAGGCATGGAATGAAGGTAAAAAAGCAATTGTCGAGATTTCAGATACGGGTATCGGAATTGACGAGAGCGAAATTAAAGAAATCTGGGAACGTTTCTACAAAGCAGACGTTTCAAGAAAGAGCACGAAGTACGGAGAAAGCGGTCTTGGCCTTGCGATTGTGAAGTCGCTAGTGGATAGTCACCGCGGTAAAATTTCTGTGAAGAGTGAAGTCGGCAAGGGTACAACTTTTAGAGTCGTATTCCCTGGCGAAAGTGAATTGTAATTTAAGGAGAACGAACAAGGAGGAAGAACATGTATTTACTTGGCCCATTCTATCAATGGCTAGTCCAATTATTTGATGGGCGAGTGAATCACCTTCCACTTGTTCGTTTGTTTATTTTCAGTGTAGACCACGCAATTATCCTGTTTCTTGGATGGTTGATTGTTTGGTCTATTTATTTATTCTCACGGAAAAAGGGCGAAATCGTCTGGAAGTGGGAACTCTACCGAAATTTATTTATCTTCTATATTATATTGCTCGCGCAACTCACGATTTTCAGAAGCACGAACGAGACGTTTACGCTACAAGTCGTCTCTCACCCGCTCTCGGATATTATGTGGGTGCCATTTGTCGATAGTATTAAATTATTTATGCAAGGTTCGGTCTTTGCAGCGTATTATAATGTAGTAGGAAATATCGTGTGGTTTATGCCACTTGGATTTTTCTGCGGTTTGCTCTATGGAAAAGAAAAAGGACACTCTCGTTCACTCTGGTACGGGTTCTGGACCTCTTTTGCCATCGAGTTCTTTCAATTTATCTTTTACACAGGAGTCAGCCATATCGACGACATTCTCTGTAATGTGTTAGGAAGTTGGCTTGGATTCCTACTGTATCGTGCCATTATGAAATGGAGGGGAAAATAATCTATGGGAACAATCATCGTGAAACAAAAAGCAGCGGGATTGATTAAAAAAGGAAGTCCACTGATCAGTCAGATGGACCTAACGCAAGAACTTCGCGCAGATGAAGGCGAAGTGGTGAAAGTTGTTGACCAACAACGTCGCTTCTTAGGGATGGCCTATGTTGGGTTCCAAAATAAGGGAGTCGCGTGGGTGTATAGCCGCGAAGAAGACGAACCGTTGGATGATGCGTTCTTTAGTGGCATCTTCAAGATGGCCTTCGAGAACCGACGCGCACTATTGCATTCGGAAGATACGACGACATTCCGTCTCTTCAATGGGGAAGGCGACGGTTTTGGAGGCGTGACGATTGACTGGTATGACGGTTTTATCGTGGTCTCTTGGTATAGCGAGGGTGTCTATCATTACCGTGACCTGATTTTGACGCAGGCTCTTGCTTCGTTTGAAGGCGTCAAAGGGGTTTACGAAAAGATTCGTTTCAAGAATGAAGCGGACTTGCCAGAAAGCCAGTTTGTCGGCGGGATAGAAGCGCCAGAACCATTAATCGTATTAGAGAATGGGGTCAAATACGCGACCTATATGAATGAAGGTTTGATGACGGGTATCTTCTTAGACCAACGCGAGGTGCGCGAAACGATTCGCCAGCGTTACAGTGCAGGACGTACCGTGTTGAATACCTTCAGTTATACCGGTGCCTTTTCTGTGGCTGCAGCGATGGGTGGCGCAACAAAAACAACTAGCGTGGACGTTGCCAACCGCAGTCTTGAAAAGACAAAAGAACAATTTGTAGTGAATGGGATCGACCCAGAAACCCAACAAATTTATGTGATGGACGTATTCGATTATTTCAAATACGCCGTGAAGAAACAGTTGAAGTTTGATACGGTCGTAGTCGATCCACCAAGTTTTGCCCGCTCGAAGAAGAGAACTTTCTCTGTGGCAAAAGACTACGGCAAACTAGTAGCCCAAATCACTCCATTAGTTGCGCCAAAAGGAACGCTCGTGTTATCAACAAACGCTGCGAATGTGAGCGAATCACAATTCCAACAAATGATTGAGAAAGGCATCCGCGAAGCAGAAGGCAATCGCAAGTTCCGCATCGTCTTGAAAAAAGGATTGCCAAGCGATTTTGCAGTCCCAGTAGCCACACCGCTAAGCGATTATCTCAAAGTTTTCTTTATTGAATTTAACAACTAGCACAACTGCCCAAAATTCACTTATAAGTGAATTTTGGGCAGCTTTCATATGCACCTCAAACTCCCTGCACAAAATGCGTCCTTATGCCATTTCTGCAGCACGGGAGGCCATTAGAGGCACCGACATGTCATTTCATCTTTTGGCACAAATCCCATTGCACCGCAATTTTTAGCAGTTAACTTTTTTGCAAAAAAATCTCATTTTCTTACAAGCCTGAAGAACGTTGCGGTTCTATAGCAACAGTAATGGGGGATAGCAACCAATGTGAATTACTGACTCTAGGGTAAAACCCGTAGAGTCAGTTTGAAGCTTGGTAGGAATTGAGACGATAGGCTCAATCCGGTGCCCCATTACAGTAGCTATGAAGCAACCGCAACAGTTCGAAAGGGCTTGTAAGAAAAAACGAAGTTTTTCTAAAAAAGAATATACTATAAAGATTGCATTGCAAATTAAGTTTTGATATAATACCAAAGTGCATGAAAATGCACATGTCGGAACACCGTGGGAGGAGAAATCTTCATCTCCATTAAACCACGCACGAAACAATCAAGGAGGTAATGTCTCGTGGCTAAAAAAGTTGTAAAACTAGTTAAATTACAAATTCCTGCAGGTAAAGCAACTCCAGCTCCACCAGTAGGTCCAGCTTTAGGTCAAGCACAAGTGAACATCATGGGATTCTGTAAAGAATTCAATGCTCGTACAGCTGACCAAGCAGGTTTAATCATTCCGGTTGTGATTTCAGTTTATGAAGACCGTTCATTCGACTTCATCTGTAAAACACCACCAGCAGCAGTATTATTAAAGAAAGCTGCTAAAGTAGAAAAAGGTTCAGGCGAACCAAACAAGAAAAAAGTTGCTACTGTAACTCGTGATCAAGTTAGAGAAATTGCTGAATTAAAAGCACCTGACTTAAATGCAGCAGACGTAGAAGCTGCTATGCGCATGGTCGAAGGTACAGCCCGTTCAATGGGATTTGTAGTAGAAGGCTAAAAACAAATGCAGCTTCCAAAAGTCCCTAGCACGAGTGTTTCACTCATGGACTTTGTGGGAGGTAAAACCGTTAAAACCACACAATAGGAGGAAATTATACAATGGCAAAGAAAAGCAAAAAATATTTAGAAGCCGCTAAAAAAATCGATTCTTCTAAAGCTTACTCAGTTGAAGAAGCAATCGCATTAGCAAAAGAAACAGATTTCGCTAAATTTGATGCATCTGTAGAAGTTGCATACCGTTTAGGTTTAGATCCAAAGAAAGCTGACCAACAATTACGTGGAGCAGTTGTGCTTCCAAACGGAACAGGTAAAACTCAACGCGTATTAGTATTCGCAAAAGGTGAAAAAGCTAAAGAAGCTGAAGCAGCTGGTGCAGACTACGTTGGTGACAGCGAATTAGCTCAAAAAATCCAAGGCGGATGGTTTGAGTTCGACGTTATCGTTGCAACACCTGACATGATGGGTGAAGTTGGTCGTTTAGGTCGTGTATTAGGACCTAAAGGCTTAATGCCAAACCCTAAAACAGGTACTGTTACAATGGACGTAACTAAAGCTGTTGAAGAAATCAAAGCTGGTAAAGTTACTTACCGTGTTGACAAAGCTGGTAACATCCACGTTCCAATCGGTAAAGTTTCATTCTCAGATGACAAATTAGTAGAAAACTTCAAAACAATTCACGAAACATTATTACGTATCAAACCTGCTACAGTTAAAGGTCAATACGTACGTAACGTTGCTGTGACAACTACTTTCGGCCCTGGGGTTAAAGTAGACGTAGCTTCTCTATAATTTAAAAATGGATAGAACCAGGCCTTGTGCTTGGTTCTTTTTTATGAATGAAAAACGCATACTGCTCTATGGCAGTATGCGTTTTTGTCTTTTATTGTAGTAAAGAATCAATGTTTCTTCTTCTATATAATAGTCTACGAACTTCCATTGTGTGTCCAATAACCACATAGTAAATAGAGAAGTTCTTAACACGAATTCTGTAGTATGGATGTTTGCGTACACGATTAGAGGGAACGGGTTGAAATGAGAGCGGGTTGAGAAGTCTCTTAAAAATAGCTTTTTCAATATCGTCGACTAATCGATTCGCTGCAGAAGGATTTTTCAATTCATCAGCAATATAGTGCACAACATCCGTTAAATCTTTTTGAAATAAAGGAAGGTAGGATAGTTGATACTCACTATTTTCCATTGATTTTTCCTCTGATTTGATCGAACACTTCGGAATGTGTATAACGGGTCTCGTCAGTTTCGGCAATTCTGTCAGCAACGTCGAGTTCTCTCTCAACCGATTCCATCAGGGTAGTATACTGTTCTACACTGAGGACGACCATTGAGCCGTGACCGTTTTTAGTTAGAAATACCGGAACATTTTTGTTTAAGACAATCTCTTCAATTTCAGGAAACTTATTACGTAAATCGGATACGGGTCTAATATGAATCATAATACATGCTCCTTTCTTATCAATATTTTATCATAAAAATAGCAAAAAAGATAAAATGTAAACTTTTGAGATAGAATTGAGTTCTTTCTTGACAGAAGAAAGTCAATCATGTAAACTAATAAAAGTTGAATGCGACCGAAGACAGTAGGGGGCAGTAGCCTTAATATCCTACCGAGGGAGAACAAGTTGATCTTATTTCTCTATGTCTTTGTGGGTATAGAGTTTTTTTATGCCCTACCTAAATTTCAGGAGGTGAAAAACGAAGATGAGTGAAGCAATCATTGCTAAAAAAGCGCAACTAGTTACAGAAGTTGCTGAACAGTTCAAAAACGCATCATCAGTTGTTGTTGTTGACTATTTAGGAATTACTGTAGAAGAAGTAACAAATCTACGTGCAGAATTACGTAAAGCAGGTGTACAATTTGCAGTTGTTAAAAACAGCATTTTATCACGTGCAGCTAAAGAAGCTGGTTTAGAAGGAATGGATGACATTTTCAAAGGACCATCAGCTGTAGCTTTCAGTAACGAAGATGTAGTAGCTCCTGCTAAAATCTTAGCTGACTTTGCTAAAAAAGTTGAAGCTTTAGAAATTAAAGCAGGTGTTGTTGAGGGTAAAGTTTCTTCAAAAGAAGAAATCGAAGCTCTTGCAAAATTACCAAGCCGCGAAGGGTTACTTTCAATGCTATTATCAGTATTACAAGCACCAGTTCGCAACACTGCATTGGCAATCAAAGCCGTTGCAGATCAAAAAGATGGCGCAGCAGCTTAATAAAGCTAGCTAGCTAACTTAAAAATCACAAACAAAATTTTATTAAATAACCAAAAAATGGAGGAAATTAAAAATGGCATTAAACATTGAACAAATCATTGCTGACATTAAAGAAGCAACTGTATTAGAATTAAACGACTTAGTAAAAGCTATCGAAGAAGAATTTGGAGTAACAGCAGCAGCTCCTGTAGCTGTAGTAGCTGGTGGCGCTGGCGAAGCTGCAGAAGAAAAATCTGACTTCACTGTAGAATTAACTTCTGCTGGAGATCAAAAAATTAAAGTAATCAAAGTTGTTCGTGAAGCAACTGGATTAGGATTAAAAGAAGCTAAAGCATTAGTTGATGGCGCTCCTGGCGTATTAAAAGAAGGCGTAGCTAAAGAAGAAGCTGAAGCATTAAAAGCTCAATTAGAAGAAGTTGGCGCTTCAGTAACATTAAAATAATTTTTAATGACATGTTTAAAGGTCGGACTATCCAGTCCGACCTTTTTTGTGTAGAATAAAAGAGATTTGATGCTGGAAAGGAGGGCTTTATGATGAAATTTCATGAATTTGGAGATAATCATAATCCTCATATTATATTGATTCATGGTGGAGGGAATTCCTGGTGGAATTATTTGCGACAAGCACGTCTTCTGTCAGATAAATACCATGTGATTTTACCAGTGCTAGATGGTCATGGTGAGGAGTGTCAAAAAGAATATGTGTCCACAGAACAATCTGCACAGGAAATTCTGGCGTATATAAAAGAACAATGCGATGGTCATGTATTTGCCATTGGTGGCGTGTCTCTTGGCGGACAAATTGTCATGGAGTTACTTTCGTTAGATTTTCATATAGCTGACAAAACCATTATTGATGGAAGCCTCTGTATTCCACAACCGAAACTAGCAAAAATGAGTATCTTGTTTGTAAAATGTTTTGGGAAGTTGATGTTCGGTAAGACTGCTTGTAAAATGCAACTAAAACTCATGAGAAAGATGTATCCTAAGATGGCTTATCCAGAAGAATTAGAAAGGTACTATTTGGAGGATATGCCACGATTGCCCATCAAAACATTAGTAACGATTTATAAAACCTATATGGCCAGTTATCATCTGAAACCAGCGATTTCAAATAGTTCAGCAAAGGTCCTCTATATTTATGGAGAAAAGGAAATGAAGTGCGTAAAGAAATCGGCAAAGCTATTTCAACAAATGCATCCTAATTGCACGCTGTATGAAGCAAAGAGATATAATCACGGATATTTATCCACTTATCTTCCCGTGGAGTGGATGGAATTAGTAACACCATTTTTAGAAAGAAATGAGTAGCTTTAACAGGAAAGGAGGTTTAGCAATGTCACTTACGAGTCATATTGTCCGTACGTTATTTACGATTGGGGACTTAAAACGAGACTTGGGTTGGGTTCCGCCGACGGATGTGGAGGCTATTGAAAATGTATCTTACGGATCCTGCGACAAGTGGCATCTGCTGGATCTCTATCGTCCGAAAGATGCGGAAGGCAAATTGCCAGTGTTGCTTAATATTCACGGCGGTGCGTGGGTTTACGGGGATAAGAAGGTATACGCTCCGTATTGTATGTATTTAGCTACTCAAGGATTTGCGGTAGTGAATGCTAGCTACCGACTTGCGCCAAAGCACACTTTTCCAGCTCCTTTAGAAGATGTCGGGGCTATGGTAGAGTGGGTTGTAGACCACGCAGAAGAATACGGCTTGGATATCTCGAATCTGTTCTTTGTGGGGGATTCTGCAGGAGCGCATTTAGCGACGGCTTATACGGCTGTTCAGTTGAACGAGGCTTATGCGAACAGTTTTCCTGGGATTAAAGTTGATGAAAGATTTATTCCAAAAGGCTTGCTGTTAAACTGTGGCGTATTTGATATGGAAGTGGAATGGAAGAAACAAGGACGCGCGTTGACGCCGTTTCTTACGGATTTACTAGGAGAGAAACCAACCGTTGAAGCAGTGAAACAAATGAGCCCGGCGCAGTATATTACTTCAGGGTTTCCGCCAGTCCATCTAACAACGAGTAATGGAGACTTCCTACGAAAGCATTCGTACCGCTTGAAGGAAGTGCTGGAGAAGAAGAGTGTGGAAGTCGTCTTTAAGGAATATGGAGAGAAAAAGAAACCTCAAGGACATGTATTCCATTTGAATCTTAAAAATAAAGTAGGGCAAGAGTGCAACGCAGAACAGTTGGAGTTTGTTAAACAAATGATGAAGAAATAAAACTCGAAGCAAAATTTGCTTCGAGTTTTTGTGTTAATTGAGATGGATTAACACAAAACAATGAAATTATTTTTTAAAAATACGAAATAATCATTAAAACCCTATTTCAATGACAGCGCTTTTATGATAAACTAATGTCAGAAGGAAGTGGGATGATGATAGATTTAATTAAGTTAGATACTGAAAAAAATAATCACCGAACCATAGATATCGATGCTGTATCAACGGAAGAGATCCTACGAAAAATTAATAATGAGGATAAGACGGTTGCTTCAATCGTTGAAGAGAGTATAGGGGATATCTCTATCCTAGTTGACCAGATTGTAAATCGAATGAAAGTCGGTGGACGACTGTTTTATATTGGTGCAGGAACGTCGGGAAGACTAGGAGTGTTAGATGCGGCGGAATGTCCACCAACATATGGAGTCGATAAAGGACTAGTTGTTGGAATTATGGCTGGTGGAGATAACGCTATGTTTACAGCACAGGAAGGTGCAGAAGACTCACTTGAACTTGCTGCAAAAGACTTAGCCTATTATAACCTTTCCGAAAAAGATAGTGTGATAGGTTTAGCTGCTAGTGGTAGAACTCCTTATGTATTAGGGGGTCTGCGCTATGCACGACAAGTTGGTGCGTTGACCGGAACTATTTCATGTGTGAAGAATGCCGAGATTTCAGAAGAAGCGGATTATCCAATTGAAGCAGTTACGGGTGCAGAGGCGATTATGGGATCGACTCGAATGAAAGCCGGAACAGCGCAAAAGTTAATACTAAATATGATTTCGACTAGTGTTATGGTTAAACTTGGCAAAGTTTATCAGAATTATATGGTTGATGTGAAACCAACGAACAAAAAATTGGTTGTTCGAGCCAAAAATATGATTCGAACTCTAACAGGAGTTGATGAAGAAAGAGCAGAGCAACTCTATGAAGAAAGTGGCCATAATGTAAAGAAAGCACTCGTTATGGAAATTATGAATGTGGATAGAGATACTGCGGAAGCTGCTCTTTCAAATGGAGATGGACATATTAAACGCGCCATCCAATATTTAGGAGGTGATGTTTAATGCAAGATATGGAATTGATTATTTTTGAAATTATCAGTAACGGAGGAAATGCGAAGGCTTTAGTATATGAAGCAATGGAAGAATCCGAAAAAGGTAATTTTGAAGAGGCTAGAAAATTACTTGAGGAGGCCGACACTTTTTTAAATAAAGCCCATCAAGTACAAACAGACTTAATTCAAAAAGAGGCTGCAGGTGAAAGAAACGAAGTTACTGTACTTTTTGTACATGCTCAAGATCACCTGATGACTTCAATAGAAGTAAGAACTCTAGCAGAAAATGTAATTCGAATGAACGAAAGACTTTGGAAGTTAGAGCATAAAGAGTAAGGAGAAAACGATGGCTAAATTCAGAAAATGGACTGTTAAAAATGTGGATCAAAAGAAGCAATATAAAACAGCGATGGGGACCACAGATTATGATATTCCGATGTTTGGTTATAAAAGTGTATTGCTTATTATTGCCGCAATGGTAGTGTCAATGTTTGTGATTCCAGCAATTTGCGATTTGATTCATATCGACTTTAGATGGCCTTTTGTCATTATAGGAGGTCTTATTGCGGGCTTTTCAGTTTCATTTTCTCAATACTTTGTAAACTCTAAAAAAGGAATTACTAAAGCATTTTGGTGGGTTGGTGGTATTTGGAGTATTGTCATCGGAATTATTTATTATTTTATCGTAATGACTGGAGTAATTTTATAAGCGACTGGAGGTGAAAGGTATGAAAATTTTATTAGTTTGTTCAGGAGGAATGTCAAGCGCAATTGTTGCCAAGGCATTACAAGAAGCAGGAACTAAGGAAGGGTTAGATATTCAGGTGGACGAATGTGGAACACAAGCTTTTGCTGAGAAAGTAAAAGAGGATTATCAAATTTCTCTTGTAGCTCCTCAAATTCGTCATCGCTACGATGTGTTAAAAGCTAGTGCGGATGAAGCAGGGGTTCCATGCTTACTCATTAAGCCACAAGGATATACTCCGTTGGGAGGACCAAAACTACTTCAACAAATAAAAGAAGAATTAGAAATTTAATAAGGAAAGTGGGGATATTATATGTTTGATAAAATCACTGAATTTATGGATACAAAGCTGTCGACGCCGATGGCAAAATTAGCAGAACAACGTCATTTAAGAGCGATTCGTGATGGTATTATTGCAACTTTACCAATTATTGTTGTTGCATCAATGTTTTTAGTAATTGCTTTTCTTCCAAACTCAATGCCAAAAGATTGGGGAATTACTCAATTTATTCAAGCAAACCAAGCTAAAATCTTATTACCTTACCGTGTGTCAATGTACATCATGACACTCTATGCAGTGTTTGGAATTGGTTTCTCTCTAGCATCTTCTTATGATCTAGATGGTTTATCAGGTGGTATCTTAGCAGAATTAGCATACTTATTAACCATCATTCCTGCAGCAATTCCTGCTGCTTCTGCAGAAGTTAAAGCTTTAGCGGAAACAAGTGAACCTTTGAAAAATTATTTAGCATCATTACCTTCAGGGTTCGTGCTTCCTATGAGTAATCTGGGGTCCGCAGGTATGTTTATTGGAATCTTATCCGCATTCGTAGCCGTTGAAGTTTATCGTTTCACTCAAAAGAGTGGGTTCAAGATTTCAATGCCACCTCAAGTACCAGCGTCAGTTGCACGCTCTTTTGAAGCATTGACACCAACAGTAATCGTGTTATTACTTGTTTCAACAATTACAATGTTCATCGGTATTGATGTTCATAAGATTGTAGGTAGTATCGTTGCTCCATTAGTACAAGCAACAGATTCAATCTTCTCTGTTATTGTAGTAATCTTCTTATCACAATTCTTCTGGTCATTTGGTATCCACGGTTGGTCAATTGTCGGATCTCTTGCACGACCATTATGGTTAGTATTATTAGAAGAAAATACTACAGCCTTTGCGAACGGTTCTGCAATCCCTAATATTGCAGCTGAACCATTCTATCAATGGTTTGTAATGATTGGTGGTTCTGGGGCTACTATCGGATTAGCTATCTTACTAATCTGGCGTTCAAAATCTGCATATGGTAAATCTCTCGGTAAGACAGCATTTATTCCAGCAGTATGTAACATCAATGAACCTTTAATTTTCGGTACACCAATTGTATTAAATCCACAATTAATCATTCCGTTTATCTTAGCACCATTAGCAAATGGGGTAGTAACTTGGATTGCAATGTCTGCAGGCTTAGTAAACAAAGTGGTTGCAAGTGCGCCTTGGACACTTCCTGGACCAATTGGAGCATTCTTAGCTACAGGTAGTGACTGGAGAGCCATTGTATTAAACGTAGTATTAATCTTATTATCAATTTTAATTTACTATCCATTCTTTGCAATGTACGACAAATCATTACTAGCTCAAGAGCAAGAGCAATAAGAATGAAGTTCTAAGCCCTGTTCTAGTAACAGGGCTTTTCTGTATGAAAGAGTAAGGAGAAAATGAATGAGACGATTAGGTATATCAATTTATCCTGAAAAAAGCACTCTAGCTGAAATTAAAAGTTATCTAAAAAAAACAAGTGAGTTCGGCTTTTCTAGAATTTTTTCGTGTTTATTATCTGTGAATAAACCAGCAGAAGAAATTAAAAAAGAATTTACTGAAATTAATGAATATGCACACTCGCTTGGCTTTGAAGTTATTGTAGACGTTTCGCCTCGAGTGTTTGGGGAACTGAATATTTCGTATAAAGATTTATCTTTCTTTAAAGAAATTGGAGCGGATGGAATCCGTCTAGATGCAGGTTTTTCAGGGTTAGAAGAGTCAATTATGACGTATAATCCTCAAGGGTTAATTATTGAAATCAACATGAGTAATAACGTGCATACATTAGATACGATTATGGATTACAGACCAAATAAATATAAATTGTATGGCTGCCATAATTTTTACCCACACCGCTATTCAGGTTTGAACTTAGATTTCTATAAAGAATGTACGAGACGATTTAATCAGTATGGATTAAAAACTGCAGCCTTTGTCACTTGCGCTGATAAAAATGCATTTGGGCCTTGGCCAACAACAGAGGGTTTACCAACTCTAGAACTTCATCGTGAATTGCCGTTAAATGTACAAATTAAACATCATATTGCTATGGAATTAGTGGATGATATTTTGATTTCTAACTGCTATCCAACAGACAAAGAATTACAATCACTACAAGGACTTGATTTAGATTTAGTAACTTTTGATGTTGAATTAGTGGATGGGATTCCGGAAATTGAAAAGAAAATTGTATTAGAGGAATTCCATTTTAATAGAGGAGATCAAAATGACTACTTTATTCGTTCAACACAGAGTCGTGTGAAGTATAAAGGACATCGTTTTGAAGTGTTTAACGCTCCAGATAAGATTCGTCGAGGGGATATTATCATCGAAAGTAGTGAATACGGTCATTATGCTGGAGAGTTACAAATTGCCTTGAAGGATATGGAAAATTCAGGCAAGACAAATGTTGTCGGAAAAGTAGTGGATATTGAACACTTTATTTTAGATGAATTAAAACCATGGCAAAAATTTAAATTTAGATTAGGATAAACGCAATGGATAAAAAGCAAAGAATATTATGGGGTGGAGCTACCGCCTCTAGCCAATATGAAGGTGGTTTCACAGACTCGAAAGGGTTAGATACGCAAGATTGCCGTGCGTATTTACCACGAACTTCGAACGCAACAGAAGAAACACGATTATTAACGAAAGAAAAAATTGAAGAAGCTAAACGCTTGGATAGCGGCAAGTATTATCCGTTTAGAAACGGGACAAAAGGTTTTGAACATTTGGAAGAAGATATTGAATACCTAGATGAGTTAGGGTTAGATTTATATCGTTTTTCTATTAGTTGGGCAAGACTTTTTCCAAATGGAGTAGAAGAAGTACCTTCTCCAGAAGGGGTCGCTTATTATGATCGAGTTTTTAATCTCCTAACAGAAAAGAAAATTAAAATCTTTTTGACTCTCAATCATTATGCAATGCCGATTTATTTGGTAGAGCAGTATGGTGGGTGGAAAGGAAGAGAATGTATCGAGCATTTCATGCGTTTTGCTACCTTTGTTTTTGAAAGATGGGGAAACTTAGTCGAATATTGGTTGCCATTTAACGAGATTAATGCAGGGTACTTTAGCCCATACAATGGTGTGGGTTTATTGAAAGGTGAAAATGGATTTGATTTAACGGATGTATTTCAAGCTTTACATCATCAATTTGTCGCAAGTGCTAAAACAATCAAGTTAGCTAGAGAGATGAAACTTCCAGGACGTTTTGGTTCAATGATTGCTTGTTTCTGCTACTATCCGTTAACTAGCAGACCAGAGGATAATCTAAAACTAGTTTTTGAAGAGCAAATGAACCAATGGTACTGCATGGATATTTTGTCTAAAGGAGAGTATCCATATTATGCAGAAACCTTCTTTAAAAACAAAAATATTGTTCTAAACATTACGGATGAGGACAAGAAACTATTAAGAGAGAATACTTGCGACTTTGTTTCAATTTCTTTCTATACATCATCTGTAATTACTATGGAAGAAGCAGATAAAACAGCTGGAAATTTAGTAGTTTCGACTAAAAATCCATATTTGAAAGCCAGTGAATGGGGATGGCAAATCGATCCGGTGGGATTAAGAACTTCATTACATAAAGTATATGAACGATATGGAAAGCCGGTAATCGTATCAGAAAATGGATTAGGCGCACGTGATGTACTGACTGAAAATGGGGAAGTTCATGATGAGTATAGAATTGATTATATGAAGAGCTATTATGAACAAGCACAATTGGCGCTAGAAGATGGAGTTCCACTTGAAGCTTATATTGCTTGGGGAATCATTGACATTGTATCTGCTGGAAGTTGTGAAATGGATAAACGCTATGGTGTTATCTATGTAGATGCAGATAATCTAGGTAATGGAAGTTATAAGCGATATAAGAAAGATAGTTTCTATTGGTATAAAGACTTCATTCAAAAGTATAAAGAAGAAAATAACGGTTAAAGAAAAAATGTTTTTTAACGGTTGAAGAGAGTGTGTTATATGAGTGTGTTGTATAAAATTAAAAGCTCGATGGATGCTTTTACGGGAACAGAACGCACTATAGCAGAGTTTGTTATTTCAAATAAGCATTTAGTACTTGATACGAATGCTAAAGAATTAGGAGAAATTACAAAAACTTCTGCAGCGGCCTGGGTTCGATTTTCAAAGAAAATGGGGTATAAAGGTTTACCAGCGTTTAAAGTAGAATTAGCAAAAGAAAAAGAAAGTTTAGATGAAGGTGATATTGAAACCTTTTTAAACCCAAGTGATTCTTTGATGGCACTGCTTCAAAAGACAGAAAATATGTTAACTCAGAATATCAAAGAAACTTTTGCTTTACTTGATTATCATGCTTTAGAAAAAGCCATTGAATCGATTAATGAGGCAAAAACAGTTTATTTATTAGGAGTTGGCGGAAGTAGTATTGTTTGTTTAGATTTCTATCATAAAATGACGCGTATCCATCAAGAAATTATATACGATCGTGATTTACATACATTGATGGCACGTGTAGCACAGCTAGAGAAAGACGATGTTGTTATTGTCATTAGTTATAGTGGCGAGACAGAATCCGTAAATTCGATTGCCAAAGTTGCAAAAAAACTTGGGGCCAAAATTGTAGGAGTTACAAAGTATAACTTAAAATCGACTTTATCAACATTGTCAGATATCCGATTGTTTGTTCCAGTGGAAGAAAAAGAAATTCGTTTAGGCTCTATCACTTCTCGGAATAGTTTATTAACGATTACCGATTTACTGTATTACGGAATTGCGAAGAAAGATTTTAATATTACAAAAGACTTGCTTGTTAGAACACGACAATTTATTAAGGAGGTTCAATAATGCTGGCAGTAGGGTTAATGTCTGGAACATCTTTAGATGGTGTGGATACAGTTCTTTGTGAAATCACAGGGTACGATGAGTCCACACAAGTAAAACAATTAAACTTTATTACTGTAGATATTCCAGAAAGCTTACGAACAAAAATTAGAAAATGCTGTAGCAGAGAATTAATCCCTGTGGATTTAATCTGTTCCTTAAATTTTGAATTAGGCTATCTTTTCGCGGATGCAGTAAAACGTATTTGCAAAGAGTCCAATGTTCGATTAGAAGATTTGTCGTTTATCGCAAGTCATGGACAGACTATTTTCCATATCCCGAAAGCTTATGATGATTATGTTCCAAGTACATTACAAATTGGAGAAGCGGCAATCATTGCGAATGAATGTAAAACAGATGTGATTTCAAACTTCCGCGTAATGGATATGGCGGTAGGTGGGGAAGGAGCACCTTTAGTTCCTTATAGTGAAACTTTACTATATGGTGAAGATCATCAAGCAGTGGCGCTGCAGAATATCGGAGGTATTGGAAATGTGACAGTTCTTCCTAAAAAGGGCGATGAGAAAAAAGTCATTGCTTTCGATACGGGTCCAGGGAATATGATGATTGACGAAGCTGTTCGAACTTTCTATGGGGAGAAGTATGATAAGGATGGATTCTATGCTCGACAAGGAAAGATGATACCGGAACTGGCAGAAGAGCTAAAAGAGCATCCTTACTTTAAGATGGATCTTCCGAAAACTACGGGTAGAGAAATGTTTGGAGAACATTTTACAAGAGGACTTCTTGAAAAGTATCGCTCTAATGATGCGAACGACATTATTCATACGTTAACGTGGTTTACGGCCTATTCGATTGCATATCATTATAAGAAACATTTGATTGGTGCATATGATTTGAAGAAGTGCATTGTTGGTGGCGGTGGCGCCTATAATTCTTACCTACTTGAGCTCATCCAAAAAGAGATGCCAGAAGTTCAAGTGATTACACAAGAAGAACATGGTTTTTCTTCTGAAGCAAAAGAAGCATTGGCGTTCGTGATTTTAGGGAACCAAACGTACCATAGAAGGCCATCTAATGTTCCTTCTGCAACGGGTGCGAAGAAGAGTGTTATTTTAGGGCAAATTACCTATCCAACTTTATAGAAAAACAAAAATGCCTATTGTGAATTTTCACAATAGGCATTTGTTTTTATAAATAAAAAACACTTTCCGTTGCCGATTTAGAGGGAATAATATTTAAACGTTTTTGAGAAGACTCAATTGCAGAAATACAACTATTCAGTACTGTGGCATTATTCTTAACGACACTTCCTTCAAAAGCAACAGGAATGATAGTTTCGTTGTTACAAGATAATAGTGTTCTTGCGATATCTTTTCCAGCTTGTTGAGCGAGAGTGTGTAAAAAGTAATTGGCGTCATAAGTGCTACAGAAACTAGCCAGTTTAGCAACTTCTGTTTTTGGTTTTGAATAGACCGTTTGTACAATAGTGCTTCTGTCAGGGAAGAGTTCTTCCAGCGTAGGAACTAATTCGCAGAAATCTAGAGGCGATTCAGCGAAGTCTAGATAGTCAATATATGTTTTTAAAATCTGTTTTCCAATCCAGTAGCCGCTACCTTCATCCCCTAGAATGTGCCCCCAACCACCTTTCTGAATAAATTCTCTGTCTTTTCTTGAGAGGAGCGAAGACCCTGTTCCTGAGATGAATAGATTCCCGTCGTTATTTTTGAATGTAGCAATATGACTCATTTTTAGGTCAGAATCAACTACGAAACGACACAAGATTTTTTTACTAAAAGCATCGGTCAATTTTTCGACAACTGTTCCTGCTCCTGCCATACCAATAGAAATACAGTGGATATCTGAATATTGGAGATTGTTATTTAAGAGTAAGTGCTCAATAACTTGTACTACATTTGATACTGCAAACTCGAAGTTTACAATCGGATTTCCCATCTCTCCAATATATTCATCAACGATTTCATGATCTTTGTATAAAACTCCTTTTGTCTTTGTGCCTCCGCCATCAATTCCGATTCTCATAGTAAAACTCCTCTCAACGTATATTATTATCGTAAATCAATTCAAGATTTCCTTCAAGCTTGTTTAAAAATTTATAGAAAAACCACCCATATGAGGGTGGTTCAGTAGATGAAAATGCCCAATAGGCTTGTTTATTTCTTCGTCTATTTTCTCAATTCATGCGTCAATTTATAACTACTTTCTAGAATGTCGTTTTCACGGCTTTCGTCTTTTTGAAGAAGACCTAAGTAGAGTAAGTCGACTAAGAAGAGTGAGTCGTTACGGCTGGTAATGGCTGCAGAACGAATCGATTTTTCATGGCGAGGAACTTTGAGGCAATACGTGCTGAGCGCGTCTAGATTGCCGTTGCCTTGCGCGGTGATGGATACCGTTGGGATTCCGCGTTTCTTAGCGATATCAAAGGCGGAAGTCACTTCTCTTGTGTTTGCAGAGTAGCTGACCCCAATGACTAAATCTTTTTCGGTAGCGCTACTCAAACTAGCCAATTGGATATGTGAATCTGTATGATACACGATATTTTTACCGATACGGCTGAGTTTAAAGTAAATATCGCTGCAGACTAGTCCTGAAGCACCGACCCCAAAAGTATAGATTTTATTTGCGTTTTTGAGTAAATCAATCACATGGTCGAGTGTATCGTCGTCGATCAGTTCAATCGTCATTTCATAGGAACGAGTTACCGTCTTAATTAATTTGGATTGAATCGTTTTAATTGAGTCATCCTTGTCGATTTGTTCGTCGATGGATTGTGAATTTTGTTGTGCTAAATTCACTTTAAAACGTGAATAAGAACGGAACCCAATTTTTTTAATATATTTACTAATAGAAGAAGACGAAACCCCAATTTCATCTGCTAATACATGAATGCTCGAAGAAAGCACGACATCAGAGTGGTTGGCAATAAATTCTTCAATTTTTTTATCTGTGGCTGTTAAAAACTTTTTCATGGAATCCCTACCTTTTTCGAGAAATATTGTTTCCGATTTCATTATACAGTATTGAAATAAAATTTACAACGCTGTATAATAAGTCTAAGAAAAACGATTTCATTATGAATTTTAGTGGAATTTTTAAGAGGAGGTGGAGAAAATGGATGATATTTCAAAATTGATGACAGAGCAAGTCAATGACAGAAGTAAGGATATTGAAACACAGTCAATTGGTGAGATTTTACGTTATATGAATGACGAAAACAGAAAAATCACCGATGCGATTGAACAGTGCATTCCAGAAATTGAAAAAGTTACAGCAGGCGTTGTACAAGCATTCGAGAAAGGAGGCCGATTGATCTATCTGGGCGCGGGGACTTCTGGTCGACTTGGTGTTCTGGACGCAAGCGAATGCCCGCCAACATTCGGTGTATCACCGGAAATGGTAGTGGGAATCATTGCGGGTGGAGATTATGCTCTTCGAAACGCTATTGAAGGCGCCGAAGACGATGAGACCTTAGCCGAGACACAGTTAAGAGACTTGGATCTTGTCAAAGAGGATGTAGTCATCGGAATTAGCGCGAGTGGACGCACACCTTATGTCGCAGCAGGCCTTGCCTATGCGAATACGGTTGGATGTTTCACAGGTGCGATTTCCAATTCTCCGAACGCTTTAATCTCTCAAGTCGCTTCAGTTGGTATCGAAGCGATTACTGGCCCAGAAGTGGTTACAGGCTCTACTCGAATGAAAGCAGGGACGGCTCAAAAAATCATTCTCAATATGATTACGACGACTGCGATGATTCAAGTAGGAAAAATCTTCAAAGGATATATGGTCGATGTTCAACCAACGAATCAAAAGTTGAAACAACGAGCAAGCAATATTCTTGCGAAGATTACCGATCTTTCTCCAGAAGACGCAAGACGTGTTCTTGAGGAAAATGATTTTGATTTAAAAGTCGCTATTATCTCTCAAATACATCATATTTCGGCACAAGAAGCAGAAAGACTACTTCAGGAAAATCAAATGAATATCGTAAAGGCAATGAAAAATAAGGAGGCTTAATAAAATGGATGCAAAGAAAGTAGCAAGTGAAATTTTAAATAAAGTCGGACAGAAGGAAAATGTGGTCAGCAACGCTACATGTATGACTCGCTTACGTCTGACAGTAGCAGATACATCTAAAGTGGATGTGGCTGGATTAAAAGATGTAGATTCAGTATTAGGGGTTGTAGAACGTGAACAAGGGGTTCAAATCGTTTTAGGACCTGGCAAAGTGACTGAAGTGGGTCGCGAATTTTCTGAATTAACAGGAATCGAATTAGGTAGCGTGGACGAAGTAGATGCTGCTGATTTAGCAAAAGAAAACAAAAAAGAAAATAAAGCAAAACATAGAGGCCCTGTTCAACGCTTCTTGGAACATATCGCTAACATTTTCGTGCCATTATTACCAGGGATTATCGCAGCTGGTTTAATTAACGGTATTTCAAACGTTATTAACGTGACAACACAAAACGCATATAACTTCGAATGGTGGTACCAAGCCATTCGTACAATGGGTTGGGGTCTATTCACCTTCTTACCTTTATATGTAGGGTACAATGCCGCTCGTGAGTTCAAAGGAACACCTATTCTTGGGGCAATCGCCGGAAGTATGTCACTTGGTGTTACAACAATGCCACTTCTATTAAAAACAGACGCTGGTCAAGTGTTGATGCCATTTACTGGTAAAGCCTTCAACCCAGGTGCTGGTGGTTTATTAGCTGCATTAATGATGGGGATTGTAGTAGCTTACTTAGAACGCGCTGTTGACAAAGTGATTCCAACAATGTTGAAAACATTCTTGACTCCATTATTAACATTAATCATTGGCGCATTCTTATCAGTATTAATCATCCAACCTGCTGGCGCTGCGTTAACTCAAGGTATTTACACAGTATTAAACTTCGTATATGAACAATTAGGAATCTTTGGTGGTTACATTTTAGCGGCTGGATTCTTACCAATCGTATCTGTTGGTTTACACCAAGCCTTAACTCCAATCCACGTGCTATTAAACGATCCAAACGGACCAAGTCAAGGTATCAACTACCTATTGCCAATCTTAATGATGGCCGGTGGTGGACAAGTGGGTGCAGGTTTAGCATTATACTTGAAGACTAAGAACAAAAAATTAAAACAATTAACAAGAGACTCATTACCAGTTGGTATCTTAGGTATCGGGGAACCAATGATGTACGCTGTAACACTTCCTTTAGGTAAACCATTCTTAACAGCCTGCTTAGGATCTGGTGTCGGCGGTATGTTAGCAGTTCTATTCCATTTAGGTACTGTATCTCAAGGGGTTTCTGGGTTATTTGGTGCTTTAATCATGGTACCAGGAACTCAAGCACTCTTCTTAACTGCAATGGTTGGAGCTTACATCGGTGGATTTGTTATCACATGGTTCTTCGGTGTAGATGAAGATC
The DNA here is from genome assembly GCA_902479935.1 of uncultured Streptococcus sp. Lineage (GTDB taxonomy): Bacteria > Bacillota > Bacilli > Lactobacillales > Aerococcaceae > Granulicatella. The sequence continues at coordinate 49,540 of CABSQV010000002.1, forward strand.
GTATTAACGAAGTATATGGAAACAAATAGAGCAAACATTTCTTTTGGGCGCTCCATCTATATCAATCTTGGTGAACAAGTCGTTACACAAGTATTAGAAGAAATGAAAGCCGCGCGTCAAACCGTGGCTTTCACTTCTTTTCAGTTACCAGAACATCCGTTAGAAATCTCGGATATGGCTCGTCTTGTGGAGCTTGCTCGCTCATATGAAGTAGATTTAATTCCAGACATCGCCCATAAAGATCTTACCAAAGAAAATATTGCGGCTCTGAAAAATGCGGGGCTATCGTACTTACGTCTGGACGAATTTGGAGACGAAGCGTTTATTGAACGTTGCGGCAAGGCGTTTACGCTTGTCGTGAATGCGTCGACGTTTACCCACCGTGAATATAAAGTGTTAGAACGACTCGGTTTTTCTCGTCGAATCATCGCTTGTCATAATTATTATCCAAAAGTATATTCAGGGATTTCGCTTGAAAAATTCACCACGATTAATCAAAAATTACATGCGCTTGGTGTAAAAGTACTGGCTTTTATTCCAGGAGATGAGCCTTTAAGAGGACCGCTTCATGAAGGTTTACCAACCGTTGAAACGCATCGTACATTAGATACGCGATTGGCGATTTGCGAACTCATTAAGGCGCACACCGATATGATTTTAGTGGGGGATACGTTTATTAACGCCGCTACACAAAAAGTCATGAAGGAATTCCAAGAAGGGTTCGTGTCTCTGAAGGCAGAAGCACCCGTGGAATTAATAGGTAAAGTGCTTCGTGACCGTATCGATGCCAGTGATTTTGTGTACCGCGTACTCGGTACTCGCGGCTGGGCCTTACTTGGCGGAGAGGTTTCTACAACAACCCGCACCGTTGGAGAAATCAATCAAGCAAATAGCCAGTATGGTCGTTACCAAGGTGAAATCGAAATTGCTAAAGTTGAGTTGCCACAAGACGTTCGACAAAACGTCATCGGGCACCTACTTCCATCTGAGATTGCCGTATTTACTGCTTTGCCAGAAGGATTTGGCATTCAATTAGAAGTCGAATAAGAATAAAATCCATCCTACGATTTCGATAGGGTGGATTGTTTATTTTTCTATACAACATTAGAAAAATGAGCCATTTTATGATACTCTAGATGAGTATAAATTTAATAGAAACAAAGGGGGCCTTTGGATGATAGAGCTGATTGCAACAGTTGAATCTATCCAACAAGCAAAAGACTTGCTTGAAGCGGGCGTGGACACGATCTATTTTGGGGAAGACCAATTCGGACTTCGCCTTCCTATGTCGTTTACACGTGAGGAACAAAAAGAATTAACGGAATTGGCGCACCAATATGGAAAGAAAGCGAGCGTTGCTGTAAACGCGATTTTCCATAATGAAGGAATTGCGCTTGTACCTGAGTATTTGAAATTTTTAAAGGAAATCGGTGTCGATAACATCGCGGTAGGAGATCCAGGTGTGGTTCAAATTATGAAGAACCCTGAATACTCAATTCCATATCGTTATGATGCCGCGGTTTTAGTAACAAGTAGTCGTCAAATCAACTTCTGGGGAAAACGTGGTGCCGTTGGTGCGGTGATTGCGCGTGAAATTCCTCGTGAAGAAATGAAAATCTTGGCAGCAGGTGTAGAAATTCCAATCGAAGTTCTTGTGTACGGTGCGACTTGTATCCATCATTCAAAACGCCCACTGTTAAATAACTACTTTAACTATATCGAGAAAAAAGAATCGGTTGAAAAACGTCGCGGTTTATTCGTATCAGAACCTGCCGATGAAGATTCTCACTATTCAATCTACGAAGACATTAACGGAACGCATATTTTCGCGAATAACGACGTGTCTCTTGCGCCGTATTTGTTAGAATTAACAGAAATGGGTATTCCACAATGGAAATTAGACGGCGTGTTAGCTCCAGGTCAAGATTTCGTGGAAGTAGCGAAATTATTCGTCAATGCTCGTAATGAAATCGAAGCAGGTACATGGACGCCAGAGAAGAGCGCTAGCCTTGAATTACAAGTGCGCGCACACCATCCAAAAGTACGTGGCCTTGAAGCAGGATTTTACTTATTAAATCCAGAAGATGTGAAATAGGAGAGAGTCAAATGGGAAGAAAAATATTGAAAAAACCTGAAGTACTTGCTCCAGCGGGTACTCTTGAAAAACTAAAAACAGCTATTTTATACGGAGCAGATGCGGTTTTCCTTGGTGGGGAAGCATATGGACTTCGTAGCCGTGCAGGAAACTTCGACTTTGCGGAAATGAAAGAAGCCGTTGATTTTGCCCATGCACATAACGCAAAAGTATATATCGCAGCCAACATGGTTACGCACGAAGGTGACGAAAAAGGAGCGGGAGAATTCTTCCGTACGGTTCGTGACATCGGTATCGATGCAGCCATCATCAGTGATATGGCCTTAATGGATATTTGTGCCTCAGAAGCGCCAGGATTACCTATCCATTTATCAACACAATCTTCAGCAGCCAACTACGAAACGCTAAACTTCTGGAAAGACGAAGGATTAGAGCGTGTCGTGTTAGCGCGTGAGGTATCAATGGACGAAATCAAAGAAATGCAAGAAAAAGTGGATGTCGAAATCGAAGCGTTTATCCACGGTGCAATGTGTATTTCTTATTCAGGCCGTTGCGTATTATCAAACCACATGGTGCATCGTGATGCCAACCGTGGTGGATGTGCGCAGTCTTGTCGTTGGAAATATGGTCTATTCGATATGCCAATTGCCGGCGAAAAGAATATGGTCGGTGCTGGTGAAGAAGGAATCGAAGAGAAATTCTCGATGAGTGCCGTTGACTTAGCAATGATTCAAAACTTACCAGACTTAATCGAAGCTGGTGTAGATAGCTTGAAGATTGAAGGTCGTATGAAATCAATCCACTACGTTTCAACAGTATCGAACGTTTACCGTGCAGCAGTAGATTCTTACTGCGAAGATCCAGATAACTATGTATGTAAACAAGAATGGATTGACGAGTTATGGAAAGCAGCGCAACGTGAGTTAGCAACTGGATTCTACTACCAAATTCCAACTGAAGAAGAACAATTATTTGGCCCACGCCGTCAAATTCCTCAATATGCTTTCGTTGGACAAGTACTTGAGTATGATCCAGAAACTCAAATGGCAACAGTACAACAACGTAATAACTTCAAGGTTGGAGACCATATCGAATTCTACGGACCAGGAATGCGTCACCACGAAGAAGCATTAACACAATTGTGGGATGAAAATGGCGAAGAAATCGAAGCAGCTCCTCATGCGATGATGATCTGCAAGATGAAAGTATCTGAGCCAGTGAAACCTTTAGATATGATTCGTAAACGTCGTTAAGACGAATTTTTAAAAGAAAGAAGGAAAGCAAATGTCATTACCAAATTGCCCTAAATGTGGTTCAGAATACACATATGAAGATGGCGTATTACTAGTATGTCCAGAATGTGCGTATGAATGGGAACCAGGTTCAGAAGTTGAAGAAGGCCCAGTAGCCACCGATGCAAACGGAAATAAATTACAAGATGGCGATACTGTAACAGTCATCAAAGATTTAAAAGTGAAAGGCGCTCCGAAAGATATTAAGCAAGGAACACGTGTGAAGAATATTCGCATCGTGGAAGGCGATCATAATATCGATTGTAAGATAGATGGTTTCGGCGCAATGAAACTTAAATCTGAGTTTGTTAAAAAGATTTAATGGGAGTCCCGTAGGGGCTACATTCAAGCCCTTTGGATATCTTCATAATAACGACAACAGCTGTACCGGCGTAAGCCTAGGTCTTACGCCTACCGAGCCTCAAAGATTCTCTAGAAAATAAATTTTCAAGAGAATCTAATTCGCATCGGTTACTAGTCGCTATTGTTGTTATTATAGAATCCAAAGGGCTTTTTCTGTAGTCCCTCGAGGCATCCTCATTTTTTACATGCTCCAATTAAGTTTCTTGCTTCTCAGGAGGGGAAGGGCTTCGGGCTTTTTTCGTCCCTCGACTTAGTGAACTTTACCAAACTTAGTAATAAGTTTTATTGCTTCTCATAAAGAGCAAGATTCGGCTTATTGGTGCTTTGGAAGAGTGTATCTGTACGAAATTTTCAAAAGGCAGACTGTAAATAAAATTTAATATATAGTGAAAATATGCATAGGAATCATTTTTCTATGTATTTTTTTACTGCTAGTTTTAGACCTGCGCTCTTGAAATTTAATTTCCACTGTGTTACATTCAAAGTAAGGAGTAGAAAACGCTTTTGTGTAGGCGTTTCTGTGACTTTTATCACAAAATTCGTTTAGGAGAAATGGCAGTTTTGGAACAGTATCATACAGGTACCATTCGATTGATGGGAACCGTCATCGAATTGAAAATTGCGCATCCAGAAGGCGAGCGTTTATTGGCTGAAGTTTTCGAGCAATTGAAGCGATATGAACATCGTTTTAGCGCGAATGACCCAACTTCAGAGCTAATGGCCGTGAATTTGGCAGCGGGAAAACATGCAGTTTGTGTTCATCCAGAGATTTTTCATTTAGTAAAAATAGGACTGGAAAACAGTTTAGCTGCGGGAAGTCGGATGAATATCTTGATTGGCCCAGTTGTTCAAACATGGCGCGTGGGCTTTAGTGATGCACGAGTACCAACGGATGAAGAGATTAATGCCAAACTGCAACTGACCGATGCAACGAAAGTCGAACTGAATGAAGCCAGTCAGACGATTTTTCTGTTGGAAGAAGGAATGCGAATCGACCTTGGTTGTATTGCCAAAGGGTATATTGCCGACTTGGTGATAGAGCAGCTAAAAGAGCTTGGAGTAACCTCTGCGCTCATAAATCTTGGTGGGAATGTTCTTACACTAGGACCAGCTGTTCATCATGAAGATGGGAATTGGTGGATTGGGATTCAAAACCCTAAACTCCTGCGTGGAGAAAATGTGGCGCTTCTTCCGATTCAAGATGAGTCGATTGTGACATCAGGTGTCTACGAACGGGTGCTAGAAGTGGATGGGAAGAAATACCATCATATTTTGGACCCTCATACTGGATATCCAGCCGAAACAGACGTTGCGAGTCTGACGATTGTATCGAAGCAATCCGTGGATTGTGAGATATGGACGACTAGACTCTTTGGAAAAAAAGCACACGAAATCTTATTCGAAGTGGAACAACACCCTAACATCGAAGCTGTGTTGATTTTGGAAGATGATCGTATCTTCTATACATCAGGACTTGCTTCAAAGATTCAATTACTCGAAAGGAAGTACTCAAATGGTTAAATTAATCGGTTTAGTCGGAACAAACTCTAAAAAATCAACAAACCGTCAACTATTACAATACATTCAAAAACATTTTTCAGAACAGGCGGAAATTGAACTAGTCGAAATTAAAGACATTCCAATGTTCAACAAACCAACTCCAAAAGTAGTGCCACAAGAAGCACAAGCAATTGCAGATAAAATCGCTGCAGCGGATGGAGTCATCATTAGTACACCAGAATATGACCACTCATGCCCAGCTGTATTAATGAACGCCTTAGCATGGTTATCTTATGGTATCTACCCATTATTAAACAAACCTGTCATGATTACAGGAGCATCTTACGGAACATTAGGTTCTTCACGTGCACAAAGTCAATTACGTCAAATCTTAAACGCGCCAGAAATTAAAGCACGCGTTTTACCAAGTGATGAATTCTTATTAGGTCAAGCCTTACAAGCATTCGACGAAGAAGGTAACTTAAAAGATACAGCAACTGTTGAAAAATTAGAAAAGATTTTCGAAGATTACTTATTATTCATTGAAATTACAAAACAATTAGTTCGTGCAAACGAAGCTCGTGAAAAAGAAGCGAAAAACTTCTCATGGGACAGTTCTAAAAAATAAGGAGTGACAGTAGAAAATGAAAATTATTGGTATCGTAGGATCAAATGCGGAATTTTCGCATAACCGTTTATTATTACAATTTATCGAAAAGAAATTCAGTGACTTATTCGAGTTTGAAATCTTAGAAATTAAAGATATTCCAATGTTCAACCAAGACGAAGATCAATCTAAGAGTTTCCCAGTACAATACATGTACAACAAATTGATTCGTGCAGATGGTGTGATTATCGCTACACCTGAACACAACCACACAATCACAGCTGCGTTGAAGAGCACATTAGAATGGATGTCATTCAACTTACACCCATTCGAAAACAAACCTGTAATGATTATGGGAGCTTCTCACTATGACCAAGGTACTTCACGTGCGCAAGTGCATTTACGTAAAATCTTGGATGCTCCAGGGGTAAACGCATATGTATTGCCAGGGAATGAATTCCTATTAGGAAAAGCAAAAGAAGCATTTGACGAAGAAGGCAATATTAAGAGCGAAGGAACAGTATCATTCTTACGTTCTTGCTTAGAAAACTTCGTGAAATATGTGGAGGTTGTCAAAGTGCTACGTAAACCATTACCAACACCACCAGAAGATTTATATTGTACAAACCCTATTTCAACAACAATTGAAGGGGTAGACCCAGATGATCCAGAATGGGTTGAAAAAGCAAGTGAAATCGTTGGAGCAGCGCAAGGAAACGACTATGTGCGCTTAGACCATGGTTTATTAACGGTTGACCAAATCGATATGTTCTTAAAAGCTTTACCATTTGAAGTAACATATGCCGATGACAACAACCAATTCTTGTACTATAACTTCAACAAACCAGCTAACAAGATGTTGGCTCCACGTGTGCCAGCTCAATCTGGTAATCGTTTATCTACAGTTCACCCACCACGTACATTCAAAAATGTGGAATACCTCATTGCGAACTTACGTGCAGGAAACGTGGATTACTTCCGTACAATCGTTCCAAACACTCCACCAGAAATCATCAACGTACACAACTACCAAGCAATGTACTATCCTGATGGTTCTTACGCTGGAATTAACGAAATCGTATTTGACTTCAAACCATGGTTAGATTGGTACTTACAAACAACTGGACAACGTTTAGTAAGCGCAAATGGTGCTGCTCCAGCTGCTGACGCAACAAGTGGCGCTTCAAACAGCGGACACTCAGCTCCTGCTCCTGCAGCAGATGCTACAAGTGGTGCTTCAGATAGCGGACATTCAGCTCCAGCTCAAGCACAAGCAGTAGATGCTACAAGCGGTGCTTCAGAACACTAAAATTAAAAGCGAGAAAGCTAGGCGAATTTTTGCCTAGCTTTTTTGTGTTTTATAGACACAATGGACCTTTGTTCACGCCTCAGAAACAACTGGAAACTGTTTTCTTAAAATTAACAAAAATGTAATATTCCTAGTATCCAAGTGTAGTGGTTTTGAGCTATAATAAATAGGAGTTTAAGGAATGGAGAAAAACAGTGGGGACTATGAATTATCAAACAACACCTTCTCAAGCGCCGACGCACCCACATCCTCCCAAGCAAAAAGAGAAAAAACGGAGTGCGGCATTCGATGGCTTGAAAGGTTTTTTTATACTAGCAATTATTACATATTATTATTTCCAACATTTATTACCGGGCGGATTTTTAGCCGTTAACGGATTTTTAGTGGTCGGAGGCTACTTGACGTTCCGGAATAATATCAAAACATTCGCGGAAGATTATAAAGAGCGTTTCCCAGTGAGAAGCTTGAAGAGAATGTTCTTCCCGATGCTCTTTATGATTGTCGTGACGGTCGCGTTTTTATTCGTGGCGGCACCGCAATTACTATCCAATATCCGAGGCATGGCGCTTTCGGCATTATTCTTCGTGAATAATGATTATCAAATTTTCTCGCAGCAATCTTATTTCGTACAATCGGCGAATCCGAGTCCGTTTGTGCATCTCTGGTATGTATCCCTTTATGTGCAATTATTAATCGTAGGGTATCTGCTTCGAAAACTGATGAAGAAATTGAACTTCCTCAGAATGCAGGAGTTCGCGTTACTCGCATTCTTGACGCTCGCGTCTGCAGCGGGAATGGCAGCACTCTATTGGTTTGAACAAGATCCGTCTCATGTGTACTACTTAGTATCAACGCGTCTGTTTTCGTTCACATTCGGGGCATTACTTAGTTACATTCATGAAGGAAAATTACTACTTCCTGAGCGAGAATCAGGCTCTGTTGTTCCAAACGCATTGAGCCTCATTTGTTTAGGAGCTTTAGGCTGGATGTTTACAACGTTCAATGGAACGCAAGCAGAAGTGTATTATATGATGATGTTTATTTCATCTTTTGTGATGATGCTTCTTCTCTCTTGTACGATTCGCGAGGGTGTGGGGGTTCATTACCTCTTCAGCTTCAAAGGATTTACGTTCTTTGGAAAGAGAAGTTTCTCATACTACTTATGGTTCTATCCGATTCATCTGATTGCGCCAACGTTTTTACGTGAGATTAATGAACAGTGGTTATCAGTAGGAATTCAATTTGCATTAATTTTTGTGATGGCGGAAATCACGTATCAACTGTTTGAACGAGACCGCTTCGTTCTTCCGATTGGACAAGCGCATAGTCCGTATAATTTAACGGCCTATGGAAAATCGAATCTTCCAAAAGGTATGAAGCAATTTGGACTCGTGTTCTCACTCATGTATGTGATTTGTATCGGGCTTGCAGGTCTTGGATTTGCACAAGAAAAGAATCAAAACTCAGCCGTACAAGAGGTTGAGGAGAAGATTCGTCAAAACCAAGCGCTCTTACAAGAGACGACGGCCGAACCGACAACAGAAGGAACAACGACGATTAGTAATGAAGCGAAAGCCAACACGGAACAGCAGGTGAAGCAAACGCCGATTACGTTTGTGGGTGACTCAGTGTTACTAGCGTCTGCGAATAAACTTCGCGAAGTCTTCCCGAATGCCTATGTGGACGGAGAAGTGGGACGTCAGTTGTATTACAGTACGCCAATCGTTCAGAAGCTTGCGCAACAAGGTCGACTTTCTCAAACCGTGGTATTCGTCCTCGGTTCGAATGGGGCTTTTGCGGCTTCTCAAATCGATTCTCTGATTCAAGCAACGGGGAACCGTGAAATCTTCTTAGTCACAGCCGGATATGAAATTAAATGGGCTAAAGAAGTAAATGAACAGTTAAAAGCAGCTGCAGAACGTTATCCAAATGTTCATTTAATCGATTGGGGAACTTACGCCAAAGGACATACAAAACAATGGCTCTTTGATGATGAGATTCATCCAAACGATACAGGGGCAGCGGAATTAGCGAACCTCATCTTGCAAGAAATGGTAAAATTAAAATTACAATAATCGTTGAGACGACTCGAATTTGAGTCGTCTTTTTTATTTTTTAAAAATATTTTTGAAAACGCTATTGACATCCAGGTGTATTAAGCGCATAATACAGTTAAAGATAAGTGTATTAACCGGTTAATACACTGATTGGGAATCAAAGAAAGGAGTTACTAATGATCGTATTTGATAAAAGAAGTCCGGTCTACGAGCAAATAATCGCCTATTTCAAAGCGGAAATTGCCTCCCACAGAATGGAAGCAGGCCAAGAGATGCCGAGTCGGCGTGAATTTGCGCAAACCATGCAAGTGAATCCCAATACGGTCCAACGTGCCTTTCATGAATTGGAGGTCATGGGGTTGATTACGACTGGAAATAATGTCATGAGTCGTGTGACAGAAGATGTAGAACGGATTGAGCAACTAAAAGATGAAATGTTAGATGAGGCGATTGGAAGCTTTACAGAAGCGATTAAGCCTCTCAACTTAACTGCAGAAGATGTTATCGAACATCTCAAAAAACAATTGTAAGGAAGGAGCGGTACTATGTTAACTGTTCAAAACTTAAGTAAGAGATTTGGAAAGAAACAAGTGTTGAATGACATCTCATTTAACGCGAAAAAAGGGGAAGTGACGGCTCTTATTGGTGTCAACGGAATTGGGAAAACAACGATTATGAACTGTATTGCAGGACTATTACCATTTGATAAAGGGAAAGTTGTTATCGATGATATGCCAGCCCGTAAAGTGTTTGCGGAAAAGGTGAGCTACATTACAGATAGTTCGATTATTTCTCCAGACCAAACAGTGGACGAGGCAATTGATTTTATGCGCACGTTCTATCCAAACTGGAATCGTCAAAAGGAAAGACATTTATTAGACTTTTTCCGTTTGAATTTAAAAGATGAAGTACGATCACTCTCGAAAGGGAATGTTGCTAAACTGAACTTGCTTCTCGGGATGGGGCTGGATACAGATTACATCTTGATGGACGAACCATTTTCAGGAATCGACGTGTTTACCCGTGAAGAAATCGCGCGTGTGTTTACAAGCGACCTACTTGATGGACGGGGCGTATTGATTACAACGCATGAAATTAATGATATTGAGTATATCGTCGATAAAGCAGTGCTCTTAAACGATGGACGTGTAGTGAAGGAATTCTATCCAGAAGAAGTCCGCGAAGAAGAGGGCAAATCAATTGTCGATGTGATGAGGGAGGTATACTTACCATGAAGAAAGTCATCAACTTAACGATTTATAATATCGGCCAGGCGAAAGGATTCATCCTCGTGGTGGCCTTACTTCAAATCTTATTGCAACTAGGGTTGAAGGTGAAGACCCTTGCGACGACTGGGTTATTAACCGGACAATTGCGCATTGTGAGTCCTGATATCGTGAAACAAGTCGTGCTAGACCAACTCTCAATCGGACTTCCAGTGTTCTTTGCGGGAACAGCGATTTTGGTTTACTCGGCAGTGATTTGGTCGAGAGAATGGAGCAGCAAAGGCTCATTTATTTACCGTCTACTCATGCTTCCAGGATCCCGTTTTGGAATCTACTGGGCTAAATTATTAACAATGCTTGTGATTACGTTCTTCTTACAAGCCGTTCAAGTAGTTGGGGTGTTCTTAAACTACTACCTCACAAGCTTCTTTATTCCAGAGTTTGCACAGTACCACATCACACCATGGTCGCTTGTGACAAACTCTATGGCAATGCCGCTTCTAGTGCCACAATATGCGGTGCAGTTTCTTCTCATTTTGACGATGGGGATAGCCCTCATCGTAACGGTCTTCCAACTCGCAATTCTTGTCTTTGGGGTTGAGAAGAAGGGGTACGTTCGTAAGGTAACTTCGGTCGTCCTCTACGTTTTAGTCATTGTTGTGACATTCACAGCTATCATGCGCACACAATTTGTCGTTCGTTTAATTGGAAATGAAGCGATGGTCTTTTTAATCGGTAGCATGCTCATTTGGATTGTTTTAAATATGCTACTAAGCGATTATTTATTAAATCATAAGGTTAGTGTGTAAGGAGGGGTTATCATGAAATCAAGTAAATTTGCAACAGCAGTATTTGCCTTTAGTGGACTTGTGTTTCTAGCAACAGCTGGGCACGCAGCGTATCAAGAAGTGAAGCCTGCTCCGGTATCGATTCAATTAACCGATGAAGAGAAAAAATTAGTCGACGGAGCAACCTTTGAAATGTCGTATTCCACAGATGATTTGACGTCGTCTAAGGGCGCAGAGTATGCACTTTTAGATGGAGACGTAAAACGTGTTGGATTTTCCGAGAATGCCTACAACTTCCAAACGAAAAAGAGATTGGCTGACTTTTCTTTTACAGACCGTCCAAATTATGACAATCTGGTGGCGTTTAAGGGGTATGACCTTCTATACGGCTTGACTTATAGCTTTGAAAGCACAACAGATCCAAAAGTGAATTTTAGTATCATCAATAAAGAGACGAAGAAGGTCACAACTGTATCGGTTCCGATTACGAAAGAAGTGCGCGGGGACGATAGTCATTTCATCACGGATGTCACTTTCTATAGAAAAGGCAATACCGTGTATGGAGTGGTTCCGATGCCTGAGTATGAAAATAGAGGCTCGAAAGCACCAACCTATTTCTTAGTAACATTCTCTGTGAACTTAGAAACGGGAGCAACAACTCCGGCAAAACGCGTGAAATTACCAGAGGAATACGCTTCGATTGCATGGGGAGAAGCTAAGAGCTCTCGCATGTATGACCCGCAAGTGCTGCTGTTTAAGAGTATGTATTCAAGAGATGAAAAATTCCGCTTAATGACTTTTGATGCTGAGACTGAGAAGTTTACAGAAATCACACCTGAAAATGGCATGAGTGCGGTACAATCGATTCTATACACAGTGGGAGACAAAGCCTATATTGCGTTGGCAGATGAGGTGCCTGCATTCACTGGGTCGGATACGTATGTGAAGGCAAGTGAACGCAAAAATAACGAGACAAAATACTATGTTCTTAATGCAGGGGCGAAGAAACTAGAAGAAGCCTTTACGACTGAAACAGATGTCTATGCACCACAAGTGTACTTGAACAAAGGCAATCTTGTGATGATCACTCTGGTTGATGGCAAACCAACGCTACGTGTGCAATCAATGGAAAAAAAAGACATTCTTCTTTCGAAGACGATTGATGTGAAGGATGATGTGTTCTTTATCGATACACGTATGTACGGCATGATGCGTATGAAATAAAAAACAGTAAAAAAAGAGTTCTACCAGTGTGGTAGAACTCTTTCTATTTAAGATTGTTGTTCTTTAAGATGTGGATTTGGTAGTAAGTGGTTTACCCCAATCGCAATGAGCGCTCCGATAATTGTATCGAGAATTCGTTGAATCGCGTAGGCGGTATTTTGGCCTGCCTCTATATTGAAGAAGATGACAAGGAAAGTGGCGCATGAGTTAATCACACCGGTCTTGTTGAATCGATTACAGAATAAAATAATCATTACGATACCAGCAGGTGCCAGTAGTAAATCGGTATATTCTGGAAATGGGAGAACGGCTCTTACGTAGAATAAGATGATAGCCACGACCCCGCCGGTTGTATTTCCGATACAACGAGAAAGTGCGAATTTAAACGTTTGCTGATGGTCGATGCGCAAACTGAAAATAGCAGATAAGGCTGCTAGCATCGGTGAACCACGATGTAAGATTCTAAAGAGAACCACGCAAATAAACACAGACACGGCTGTTTTAAAAGTACGAAGTCCGATATGGAATGGATTATTTGACGATTGTGGCACGCTCTCACCTCTGCTTTTTTTTAGATATCGCTATTATAATATATGTGTTTAAAAAATGGTAGAGTTATTGAGTAATGCACCTAATAGGTGTATAATGTATTCAAGAGGTGATGAAGATGCATGAAGCATTTGTATTAATTGTAGTGAACGCTGTTAGAGAACGTTATGTCTCAGAAAAGGCATTTTATACAGAAGAATTAGGGATTAGTGGTCAAAGTTGGACGAGATGGAAAAACGGGGAACGCGGATTAAAGGCAGAAAATCTGCAAAAAATCGCACGTCTGTTTACGGATTATGAGTGGATGCTCGCGAATAAAGTGGCTAGAAATGCCGATGTGCTTCCAGAAGTCGCTTCGGACCCAGTGGCTGAATATTTACGCTTGAAGGTGGCGATTGCGAGTCGCTGGATTCGTCAAGAAAATGTTCGCGTGGATTGGAAGACGGCTGCTGTCAGCAAGGGTAAATTCAAGGAAAACGTGACGATTTTACGAGTGGCAACCACATACGGTCATTGGAGTTACCAAGATATTATTGAGATTCGTGTGGTAGGAATTACCTATAAACAAATCGGTACGAAAAAACAAGCGCTCCTTGAATGGATGCATGATGAAAAAGCGCAACAAAAGTATTTGGAATATAGCAAAAATGCATTTGTTCCAGAATCTGATTTAGAGGAATAGAAGTTTGCAAAATGAATGCGATACTCTCTTTGGAAACAAGGGGGTATCCATTTTTTTATAGGCCATTTTATGATAAAATTGAAAAGATAAAGAAAGTGGTGAAACTGTGGCGAAAAGAAAGAAAAGAAAAAATAAATTCGTCTTTCATCTTGTCGAGTGGTTCAAGTCATTATCGAAACTGACGGGACTTCTCATCGTAGCTGTAGCAAGCGTTCTTTTGGCCGGGACCATCACATGGTTATCTGAACATAAATCCGAGCCACAGGAAATACACGTGACACAAGATGAATTTTTAAAAGTACTCATCCCAGCGGCGCAACAAGCGTATAAAGACTACGGCGTGTTGCCAAGTGTGAGTTTAGCGCAAGCGATTCTTGAATCGAACTGGGGAGAGAGTTTATTAGCAAGTAAATATTATAATTTATACGGCGTGAAAGGGTCTGCTACTGAACCAAATGTCATCCTAGAAACCGCAGAATTCGTGAACAACACATGGATTACGATTAACGGACGATTTCGCGTGTATGAAAGCTGGGCAGAATCAGTTGAGGCCCATGCGCAACTATTAGCGTACGGCGTGGACTGGGACCCAACGCTCTACCACAAGGTGCTAGGGGCTAGAAACTACAAGCAAGCAGCACAAGCCTTGCAAGATGCAGGGTATGCGACCGACCCAACCTATGCACAAAAGCTTATTCAAATGATTGAAGAGCATGAATTATATAAATACGATCAATTACCAACAGAAGAAACAACCGTGTCCGTACGAAAGAGTTCGTAACACTCAAACGGTTCAGTAAAAGGAGAGGATATAAATGAGTCAGTTATTACCAGGAGCCATCATCGGAATTATCGGTGGAGATGAGCAAGTTGCATCTATCGCTCGCGAAGCAAGAAAAATGGGGTACGTTGTGTACTGCTATCACCAATCGAACGAAGCGGCTATTTCGATGGCTGAATATGAAATCGTCTCTTCTTACAAAGATCGTGAAGCGTTATTAGATTTCGCAGAAAAAGTAGACACGGTTTTATTATTAACAAACTTAGTGCCGGTCGATGTGCTTTACGAGATCAGCAGTAAAACTCGATACTATCAATCGTTTGAACTGGCAGAGATTTCGCAAAATCGTACAGTTGAAAAGTTATTCTTAGATACGCATGCGATTAACCTTGCACCATATAGCTTAGTGACAACGGTCGGCGAATTACCTTCGATTGTCCAGAGTATCGGCCTTCCAGCGTACTTAGAAAGCAATCTTGTAATGAATCGCGTGGAAGAAAAGTTAGAACTTTACGATGAAGACTTCGAAGAGCGCGTTCTTGAAAAATTGGAAGAAGGTCCATGTATGTTAACGGCCTTCGTTCCGGCGCAACGTCATTTCACAGTGACCGTCGTGCGTGACTACGAAGACCGGGTGACAGTCCTTCCGATTTCAGAAGATGTCTACATCACTGGAAAATTAAAATACAGTATCGTTTCTCGTCGACTAAATCCAGAATGGGTGCAAGAATTGAAACGCATTGCTTTCAAGATTATGGATAATTTATCTGGAACGACCATTCTTTCGATTCAAGTGAAGATGGGAAATAACGGTATTTTCTATGTGGATGGAGTTAACCAGTTACCACTCGTGCAGCAACAGTTCAGTAGCGCCTTCTTAGGCCATAGCATGTCTGAAATTCTTGTGCGCGTGGCAACAGGATTGCCAATCGAATACAAAGAAATCAAAGAAGAAATGATCATCGTGCCAATTTACGAATCGATGATGGAAAAAGCAAGTTTATTAACGTTATTGAAACCACAATGGGACTTCGAGTTCTTCCAATTAACATCAAAACGTCCAACTGACGTACTTGGTGTGATTCGACTTCGCGGAGCTTCAAGTGTGGATTTACTCAGAGAAATTGAAGTGACAGACTTATTTTTCAACGTTCAATAACCTTTACGAAAGGACAGAGTTGTGAAAAATTCGAGTGATTTAATTAAGGGAATGAACCCTCGCCAAAAAGAAGCGGTCATGCATACGCAAGGGCCACTTCTTGTCATGGCCGGTGCGGGGAGTGGGAAGACGCGTGTGTTAACCCACCGCATGGCCTATATTTTGGCAGAAGAAGCGGTACAACCGTGGAATATTTTAGCGATTACGTTTACGAATAAAGCCGCAAATGAGATGAAAGAGCGTGTAGCGGCACTGGTTGGAGAACAGGCACAAGATATGTGGGTCTCAACCTTCCACTCGATGTGCGTGCGTATTCTTCGTCGCGACTGTGAGCGTATCGGTTTAGCCAAGTCGTTCACGATTATCGATTCAGGCGACCAACTTTCTGCGATGAAACGAATCATGCAAAAACTCAATATCGATACGGATCGCTACGAGCCGCGTGGAGCTTTAGCAACTATCAGCAATGCGAAAAATAATTTCGAAGACGCTGAAACATTTGCGAAGAACCATTTGGACTACGTGAGCCAAATTTATGCGAAATGTTATAAAGAATATCAAGCAGAAATGCGCAAAAATATGACGGTAGACTTCGATGACCTCATCATGTTGACCGTGAAATTATTCCAAGAACATCAAGATGTGTTGGATTACTACCAACAAAAATTCCACTATATCCACGTGGATGAGTATCAAGATACCAACCACGCGCAATACTTATTGGTGAAACTTCTTGCAGATAAATTCAAAAACATCTGTGTGGTAGGGGATGCCGACCAAAGTATTTACGGATGGCGTGGAGCTGATATGGAGAACATCTTGTCATTTGAACAAGATTATCCAGATGCAAAAGTGGTCCTCCTCGAACAAAATTACCGTTCAACGAAGACTATCTTAAAAGCAGCTAACCAAGTCATCGAAAACAATGTGAATCGTAAGCCGAAAGAGTTGTGGACAGACAATGAAGCGGGTGAAAAAATCACGTATTACTGTGGGCAGTCTGGATATGACGAATCTCGTTATGTCATCAGTACGATTCAAAAAATGGTGAACTTTGACGGGTATGACTACAGCGATTTTGCGGTGCTTTACAGAAGTAATGCGCAGTCACGTACCCTCGAAGAAGATTTACTAAAGGCGAATATGCCATTCAAGATGGTCGGAGGCCAACGCTTCTATGAGCGCATGGAAATTAAAGACCTCCTTGCCTACTTACGTCTCTTAGTGAACCCAACGGATGACTTTAGTTTCAGACGTGTGGTGAATGCACCAAAACGTGGTATCGGAGATAAGAGTATTGAAAAACTCGCTCTCTTTGCCGAAATGCATAGCTTCTCCCTTTTAGAAGCAGCTGGAAGTCCATTAAATGGTATTTCTGGTAAAGCAGGGAAAGGCTTAGCCGATTTTGCACAACTCATCGCTGATTTAACGAAGATGCAAGAGTTTGTCACATTAACGGACCTAATCGAAGAAGTGATGAATAAATCAGGGTATATCGCTTCATTAGAACAAGCGAGTACCATGGAAGCCGATGCGCGTATCGATAACATGCGCGAGTTTCTATCGGTAGCCAAAGAGTTCGAGGATCAAAGACTCGATAGAGAAGCCGAAGAATCACCGCTCGTCCAATTCTTAACGGACTTGTCACTGGTGACAGATATGGAAAGTGAAGAAGAGACGAGCGCTTCTCAAATCACATTAATGACCTTGCACGCGGCAAAAGGGCTTGAGTTCCCCGTTGTTTTCCTTGTTGGAATGGAAGATGGAATTTTCCCGTCAGGACGCTCACTGCAAGAAGATGGCGAAGAAGAGGAACGTCGCTTGGCGTATGTAGGGATTACTCGTGCCGAGAAGAAACTCTTTATGACCCGTGCGTACTCACGACTTCTTTACGGGAAGACACAAAACTATCGTGAGTCACGATTCATGCAAGAAATTGATGACAGTTTATTAGAAAAAGAAGGCGTAACGGTGAGTGATTCGTATTACTCAAGTAGTTTCTATACGAATGATTCAAAATCTTCTTATGGAACGCGTAGCCAAACGTCATCTTATGGAGCACGTAGCACCTCTCAGTCTACGTCATCAACAGGTGGCGGAGGACTATTTGACCGCTACCGCTCAAGTAGCCAATCGTCTACTGGCGGTGGTTATTTACAAAAGAAACAAACGACACCAGCACGTATTCAACGTGCAGATAAGCCACAAGCAAGTTCATCTTCAACAGATGGATGGACTGTAGGCATGAAAGTGTCACATAAAAAATGGGGAACAGGAACCGTTGTCCGCATTACTGGTGAAGGAGATCGTCAAGAGTTAGATGTGGCCTTTGCAGGAATGGGGATTAAACGACTCCTTGCAAGTTTTGCCCCAATCGAAAAAATCGAAGAATAGAGGATGAAGATGAGTACAACGATTCAACAGAGAATTGAAGAGCTAAAAGAACAATTAAATCGTTGGAGTCATGAGTATTATGTGGAAGATAAGCCAACTGCAACCGATGCAGAGTACGACAAGGCTTATCATGAACTAGTGGCGCTTGAAGCTGAACATCCGGAATTCGTGACGCCTGATTCACCTACGCAACGTGTGGGTGGAGAAGTGCTCGACCAGTTCCAGAAGGTGACGCACACGAATCCAATGCTCAGCCTTTCAAATGCTTTCTCAAAAGAAGACTTGGAAGAATTCGATGCGCGTCTTCGTAAATTAACGAACCGTACGATTGAGTATGTATGTGAATTGAAAATCGATGGACTCTCAATCGCATTGACGTATCAAAACGGACAGCTTGTACTTGGAGCGACTCGTGGTGACGGAACGACTGGGGAAGACGTAACAGGAAATGTTCGCACGATTAAATCGGTGCCACTTTCTCTCAAAGAACCTTGGAATATCGAAGTGCGCGGGGAATGTTATATGCCAAAGAAATCTTTCGTGGCATTAAACCAGTCGCGTGAAGAAGAAGGACTCGAAGTCTTTGCCAACCCAAGAAATGCGGCGGCAGGAAGTCTTAGACAGCTCGACCCAAAAATCGCGGCAAAGAGAAATTTATCCGTCTTTCTTTACAGCAGCCCAAGTGTGGAAGAGCTGAACGTTTCAACACAAGAAGAGCTATTAGAAAAAATGGCAGAGATTGGCTTTGTCACAAATTCAGAACGCTTAAAATGCCAAACGATTGATGAAGTATGGAATTACATCGAGACGATTGCAGCGAAGCGTCCAGATTTACCATACGAAATTGATGGTATGGTGATTAAGGTGAACGATTTTGCCGCCCAAGAAGAAATCGGCTTTACGGTGAAAGCTCCACGTTGGGCAATTGCGTATAAATTCCCAGCAGAAGAGGCGCAAACGATTGTTCGTGATATCGAGTGGACGGTTGGACGTACAGGAGTGGTGACACCGACTGCGGTGATGGATCCCGTTCAACTAGCAGGAACGACGGTGCGCCGTGCGAGCTTGCATAATATTGACTTGATTAAAGAACGCGATATTCGCCTCGAAGACACCGTTGTGATTCATAAAGCAGGAGACATTATCCCAGAAGTCACACGCGTGATTTTAGAGAAACGTCCTGCAACGAGTCAGCCGTATGAGTTTCCAACGACTTGTCCGGTCTGTCATGCAAAATTAGAACATTTGGAAGAAGAGGTAGCAATTCGCTGCTTGAATCCAAAATGCTCTGCTCAATTGACAGAAGGATTGAGCCACTTTGTTTCTCGTAATGCGATGAATATGAGTGGAATTGGGCCACGTGTCATCAAGCAACTTTTTGAAGAAGGGCTTGTTCTCGATGTGGCAGATTTATATCAATTAACGCTAGACCAGTTGTTAGCTCTAGATAAAGTGCAACAAAAGAGCGCTGAAAACATCTTAGAAGCCATCGAGAAGAGTAAAGAAAACTCACTCGAGCGCCTCTTAATAGGACTTGGAATCCGTCATGTGGGAACCAAGGCGGCGAAAGAATTAGCGCAACATTTCAAAACGATGACGGCTCTACAAGAAGCGAGCATTGAACAATTGTTGGAAATTGATGGTTTAGGTGATATTATTGCTTATAGTGTAAAAACTTATTTTGAACAACCATCTGTTCAAGAATTAATTCAAGAATTGCAAGATAGTGGCGTGAATATGACCTATCTTGGAGTGACAAAAGACGATTCTATCGCTTCAGGACACGTCCTCAGCGGTAAGACGGTCGTATTAACAGGGACTTTAGAACAATTAACAAGACAAGATGCAAAAGAAAAACTCGAATCGCTTGGAGCGAAGGTGACTGGATCTGTTTCGAAGAAGACGGATGTGGTAATTGCGGGGCATTCTGCTGGAAGTAAATTAACGAAGGCAAATGACCTAGGAATCGAAGTGTGGAGCGAGCAACAATTTCTCGATTCTCTTGCATAGAAAGGATGTCACATGAGAAAAACATTACGATTGGGATTACTCGGATTAGCCAGTGTGATTTCGCTCGCTGCCTGTGCAGATGTTACAAGAGCGAATCAACCAAGTACCAATACCAATAAAGATTCCAATACAAAAGTAGTACAATCAACAACAAATCAATTATCAAACAATTTTTACCGCGCGCTCATTACAAATGGAAAGTATGAAGTGAGCCAAAACCGTGGAGCGACTTTAAGCTTAAACACAGGGTTCAACTTAAAGAACTTTGAAACAGGATTGATTGACCTTTCAAGAAGCGTGTTCCCAACGAACCAATACTTCTTCAGAGAAGGCCAAATCATCGATGCAGAAACAACCGCAAAATGGATTGCGCGTAAGAGTGATAAAAATCCAGACGGGCTAAATCCTGCTGATAATGGAGATACATCTCCAACAGGACGTGCGCCAATTTATTTAGCGCAGATTCTCGAACAAGACTACATGATTCAAACGGAAAACAACTTTGAATTAGGTGGAATTAGTATTGGGATTGCGATGAATAGTGTGGACTACTACACAAACGATGGCAAAGATGCTGAAACTGAAATCTCAAACGAAGCGATGATCGAACAAGCAAAAGCGATTGCAAATACTATCCTAACAAGACTGCGTCAAAACGATGCATTGAAGGCTGTGCCAATCGTCTTCGGAGTGTTCCGTCAAACATCTAAAGATGATATCGGTGGCGGGGTATACGTTCTTGAAGCGACTTCAGTAGAAGGAACTGAAATTACAAACTGGTCAAAAGTGAACCAAAAAGTAGTTGTGCTTCCATTAGTGAACGAATCTGCGACAGAAGAGTCAACAGCATTTGAAAACTTCAGAACAGAAGTGCAAAACTTCTTCCCGAACCTCTCAGGGGTAACGGCTCGCGTGATGTATCAAGATAATGTAGCTAAGAAGATGGTCGTGAATATCATGACGCAATTCTATGGTGAATCAGAAATTATCGCTTTAGCACAGCACGTGACGGATGTTGCGAATAAATACTTACCGAAAACAACGCCGGTCGAAGTTCGCATTAGTTCGATTAATGGAGTGGAGGCATTCTTATTACAAGATATGTCACAAGGCGTCTTCACATACCATATCTTTGATTAACATTGACGGAGGCCCAAGTGCCTTTTAAAATAGAAAAGTATTGATTTTGAAAGCGAGGAAAAAACATGGCCATTGAGGAAAAAGAAGTTAGACACGTTGCCAAACTTGCAAAGCTAACTTTTGCCGACAATGAAATCCTTCATTTTACAGAACAAATGAGCGATATCATTGATATGGTGGAACAATTAAACGAAGTAGATACAACGGGTGTGCCTGTCACAACTCACGGATATCCATTAGTGAATGTGATGCGTGAAGATGTTGCTGAAAAAGGAACAGACCGCGACTTGTTAATGCGTAATGTGAAAACAAGCGAAGATGGATTTATTCAAGTGCCTGCAATTATGGGTGAAAACGAGGAGGGTGAAGCATGAGTATTATTGAAAACAAAACATTAGTTGAGCTTCACGAAGGCCTTCGTAATAAAGAATTCACTTCTGTGGAATTAACAAAAGAAACATTCGAACGTATCCATGCTTTAGAACCTAAAGTAGAAGCGTTCGTGACATTAAATGAAGAAGAAGCACTGCAACAAGCAGCTGCTGCTGATGAAAAAGGCTACGGCGAAGAAGCTTCTCTTCAAGGCCTTCCAATCGGGATTAAAGACAATATCGTAACGCGCGACCTTTTAACAACTGCTTCAAGCCGTATGTTAGAAGACTTCAACCCAATTTACGACGCGCACGTAATGGAATTATTAAAAGCTGAAGGTGCGGTTAACGTTGGTAAATTAAACATGGACGAATTTGCCATGGGTGGTTCAACTGAAACTTCTTACTTCAAGAAAACAAAAAATCCTTGGGACTTAACAAAAGTGCCTGGTGGATCTTCAGGTGGTTCTGCTGCTGCAGTTGCTTCTGGTGAAGTATTAGCATCTCTAGGTTCAGATACAGGTGGTTCTATCCGCCAACCTGCAAGTTTCACAGGGATTGTTGGGATGAAACCAACATATGGTCGTATTTCTCGTTACGGTTTGATTGCCTTTGCGTCAAGCTTAGACCAAATCGGACCATTTACACGTACGGTTCAAGATAACGCCTTAGTATTAAGCGCGATTTCTGGATATGATCACCGCGATTCAACAAGTGTGCCACAAGAAGTGCCAGCTTACCATAAAGGGTTAACAGGCGACATCAAAGGCATGCGTATCGCGTTACCAAAAGAATATTTTGCGGAAGGTGTGGACCCTGAAGTTCAAGCAGCTGTCTTAAAAGCGGCTGACCAATACCGCGAAATGGGGGCTATCGTAGAAGAAGTGAGCCTACCTCACTCTAAATACGGTATTCCAGCGTACTATATCATCGCTTCATCTGAAGCTTCTTCGAACTTGCAACGTTTCGACGGAATCCGTTATGGTCACCGTTCAACAGACGCAGAAACATTAGAAGATTTATACGTGAAGAGCCGTTCTGAAGGATTCGGAATGGAAGTAAAACGTCGTATCATGCTTGGAACATTCAGCTTAAGTTCTGGTTACTACGATGCTTACTTCAAGAAAGCGGGTCAAGTACGTACTTTAATCAAACAAGACTTTGCAAAAGTATTTGAAAACTATGATTTAATCTTAGGACCTGTAACCACTTCTGCAGCGTTCGGATTAGGCGCACACAGTGACGACCCAATCGCAATGTACATGGCAGACTTATTAACAGTTCCTGTAAACTTAGCTGGACTACCAGCAATCTCAGTTCCTGCTGGCTTCACAAACGAAGGCCTACCAGTCGGAATTCAATTAATCGGAAATTACTTCCAAGAAAAAACAATTTACCAAGCAGCGTATGCATTTGAACAAGCAAATGATTACTACTTACGCCGCCCACAATTATAAGGAGGAACAATGACATGAACTTTGAAACAATTATTGGTTTAGAGTGCCACGTTGAATTAAAAACTGATTCAAAAATGTTCTCTCCATCACCAGCGCATTTCGGTGCGGAACCAAATACAAATACAAACGTCATCGACTGGGGATATCCAGGGGTTCTTCCTGTCGTGAATAAACGCGCGTTAGAATTCGGAATGCGTGCAGCTCTTGCGTTGAACTGTACCATTTCTCAAGATACAAAATTCGACCGTAAAAACTATTTCTACCCTGATAATCCAAAAGCGTACCAAATCTCTCAATTCGATTACCCAATCGGTCATGATGGCTGGATTGATATCGAAGTAGAAGGACAAACAAAACGCATTCATATTGAACGTGTTCACCTTGAAGAAGATGCAGGTAAAAATACTCACGGAACAGACGGATTCTCTTATGTGGACTTAAACCGTCAAGGAACTCCACTGATTGAAATCGTATCGGAAGCCGATATGCGTTCTCCAGAAGAAGCGTATGCGTACCTTGAAGCACTTCGTCAAATTATCATGTTTACAGGTGTTTCTGACGTGAAGATGGAAGAAGGTTCAATGCGTTGCGACGCGAACATTTCAATCCGTCCTTATGGTCAAGAAAAATTCGGGACAAAAACAGAGTTGAAAAACTTAAACTCATTTAACAACGTACGTAAAGGCTTAGCGTTCGAAGAAGTTCGTCAAGCGAATGTTCTACGTAATGGAGGAGAAATCCTACAAGAAACACGTCGTTTTGATGATGCGACTGGTCAAACGATCTTAATGCGTGTCAAAGAAGGTTCAAGTGACTACCGTTACTTCCCAGAACCAGACCTACCAAACTTCCAAATCTCAAATGAATGGATTGAAGAAGTGCGTGCTTCTATTCCTGAAATGCCAAGTAAACGTCGTGAACGTTATGTGAGCGAATTTGGCTTACCAGAATACGATGCAATGGTCTTAACATTAACAAAAGAAATGTCTGATTTCTTCGATGCAACGGTTGCTGCTGGTGCCGACCCTAAACAAGCCTCAAACTGGTTAATGGGTGATATCTCAGCGCACATGAACAGCAAGAAGTTAGGATTGAAAGACTTGAAGTTAACGCCAGAAAGCTTAGCAGAAATGATTCGGTTAATTGCAGATGGAACTATCAGTTCGAAATTAGCGAAGAAAGTATTCTTGTTATTAGCTGAAGAAGGCGGAACTGCAAAAGGCGTTGTTGAAAAACATGGTATGATTCAATTGAGTGATCCTGCTCAGTTATTACCGATTATTCAAGATGTGTTGGCGAACAATGCGCAGTCTATTGAAGACTTCAAGAATGGTAAAGACCGCGCTGTTGGATTTTTAGTTGGGCAGATTATGAAGCAAACAAAAGGGAAAGCAAACCCTGGCGTTGTAAACCAACTATTACAACAAGAGTTAGCGAAATACTAATACAATAAATTATGTTTGATGGCTACGAATTTTTTCGGCTCCTTTTTGGGGTTCGAATCCTTTCGGATTGCTGTTATAAAAACTGTTATGAGGTACCGGTTCGAGCCTATGGTCTCTCACCTTTAAAGCCTCAAAGAGGGCGTAGGGAAAAATTCCTTACGCCCTCTAATTCGCATTTAATACGAATTCCCATAACTGTTTTTATAACATCCGAAAGGTTCTCCTTTCCAAAAAGTTCCGAAAATTTTCCGCCATCAAAGACTTTTTTGAATTTACGAACCTTTTTGGAATAGGGGTTTGCAATGCAGAGGTTGCTTGCCCGCTAAAAATCCAGAAAGGGAGAAGGAAAGTGAACGAGAGGGGGATGGAATGTGAAGTTAACGATTGAAACGGTATTAAGTCAAGGCGGGGAAACGATGAAGCAGCGGATGCTTGCGGATGCGACGCGTCTTCGTAAGGACTCTGGGTTTGTGCTTAGTTATGTAGAGAATGAGACGAATACGCGTGTGAAAGTAGAAGTGGATACGACGGGGGAAGTGCCACATGTTACACTTCATCGTCAGGGTGATGCGCGTAGTAAAATGGAATTCAATAAAACAAAGGCAACTAAAGGGATTTATGAATTGGGTGCTGGTCGACAAATGCATTTTGATATTCAGACAAAACAACTACACGTGGAAGAAGCCGAAGAGACGGTGCTAGTAGTTTTAGAATATCAGTTATTCCAACAAAGACAGCTGATTACAAGCTCGCTTGTGACGTTCCATTTACAAACAGGGGAAAATGCATAAAAAATCTCTCTAAAGTAGCACAATATGAAGAATCTGTGCTATACTGTTTAAGATGAACCGGAAAGGAAGTGTAACCATTGGAATTAAAGAAACTCGATGGCATTAATAAAAACGAATTATCAATGGTCGAAGTAGCGCATGCTATTTTAGAAGCTAAGAATGAAGTTTTAGATTTCAACCAATTATTAGTAGAAATTCAAGAATACATGGAATTAAGCGACGAAGCGTTAGAATCACGTATGGCTCGCTTCTATACAGACTTAAATATCGACGGAAGCTTTATCTCACTTGGAGATAACCGTTGGGGATTACGCGCTTGGTATCCAATCGATTCTATCGATGAAGAAATTGCAACATCTATGGAAGACGAAGAAGTGAAGAAACCTCGTAAGAAACGTAAGAAAGTTAACGCGTTCGGTAGCGATGATCTTATCGATTACAACGATGATGATCCAGAAGATGAAGAGCTTATCGATGACGAAGATCTTGATAGCGATGACTTAGACGACGATATCGATGTGGATCTTGATGACGACGTAGATGAAGAAGATGAAATCGATGTTTACCGTTCTGACTTGAACGAACTAGGTGCTGATGAAGACTTAGTAGATGAAGCAAGTGTCGAAGAAGACTTAATTATCATCGATGACGAAGATTTAGATAAAGACTTCGACGAAGAAGACGAAGAAGACGAAGAAGAGTAATCTTTCGAAACAAACAGAAAAATATTTGCACAACTTATGATAATTTTGTCGTAAGTTGTGTTTTTTTGCGAAAAAAAGTGTATAATTTGTCTAATAGGGATAAATTTGGAGGGAACAATTTGAAAAATAAACTACTCAAAATATTTGATAAGACATTCTTAAAATTTATCGTCGTAGGAGTCATTAATACTTTGTTTGGAACCGCTATTATGTTTTTTTGCTTTAATATACTGCAGATGAACTATTGGTTCTCTTCAGCGATGAACTACTTATGTGGAGGGATTCTTAGTTATTTCCTTAACAAAAAGTATACATTTGAAGTGAAGGAAACCAGCCGAAAAGCCATTTTCCGATTTGCGATTAACTTGACCGTATGTTATTTATTAGCATATGGGGTTGCCAAACCACTAGCCCTGTATCTTTTCCAAGGAGTCGGAGAAAAATTACAAGGGAATATCGCGCTCGTGATTGGAATGGGCTTGTACGTATTATTAAATTACGTGGGACAACGTTTTTGGGCGTTCAAACAAGATGAGGCCACAGAGCCAGAAAAAGGAATGGAGGAAAAAAATGAAATCTAGCTTCAAGAAAACAGTAGCTTTCGTTGCGATGATTGCATGGGCAATTTTAGGTTTAACTTTAATGCAACCTGTTAACGCGGCTACAGTAACACCAACAGTTACAAACTTAAAAGCAACAGCAGCTGGTCAAAAGGTTACATTTTCTTTTGACTGGGATTTAACAGGTAAATCTGTTAAAGAAGGAGATACTTTCACAATCGATGCTCCAGAAGGTGTCAACATCACTGAAATCGCAACACAATCACTACAAGCAAATGGTGCTGAAGTAGCGACTGTTTCGATGACAGGCAAAAAGATTACTTTTACTTTCAAAAAAGCAATCGAATCAATGAACCAAAACGTAAAAGGTGGATTCTCATACAAAGCGGAATGGGATAACACTCCAGGAAACCCTGGAAACAAAACAGCGACTTCAAAAGTAGGTTCTGAATCAGTAGTAATCACACGTCCTGACGGTCCTGGCGTATTTGAATCTGTAATTAATAAATACAACCTTACAGGGGACTATGTATCTAAACAATTCAAATTAGATGCATCTGAAAACTATGCATGGATGAATGTTGGAGATGACTACTACTTAACTAAATGGTTCATCCGTATTAACGGAGATGGCAAAAAACAAGCTTTAACAAATCCAGTGGTAACAGACCGCATTCAAGCTCCAGCGGTAGATTACTCTAAAATCACTTTTGCTCCAGCTGCGAACCATGCAGCAAGTGAATTCTTTGTGGGAACTTACATAAAACCATCATTCACATTAAGAAAAGGTGGACAAGTAGTTGCTTCAGGTTGGGATTTCTGGAAGCATGTTAAATTTGATGCAGACGGAAATGGATTCACTGTGAACTTATCAGACGTAAGCGATGTTTTCAAAACAGCTACAGACGAAGAATTAATCATTGAATACCAAACATTAATTCCTAAGACTACAATTCGTGTAGACAACAACGCTACATTGAAATCTGACGAAATCACAACTCCACAAGAAGATCCAGCGTTCTGGAACAACACAGAATTGAAATTCTGGGTGACTGGTGACACAACAGTTACAGTTCAAAAAGAATGGGTTGGCGATAGCGAAGCAGACCGTAAAGACATCACAGTTCAATTAGTAGCTAATGGTCAAAAATTAGACGGTATGACTAAGACTTTAACAAAAGGGTCAGACTGGAAAGCAGAATTCACGAACTTACCTGGTATTAAAGACGGTAAGAAAATTGAGTACTCAGTAGAAGAAGTAAACACTCCTGATGGATATACTTCAAAAGTTGAGAAAATTGATGATTCAAACGTGATCAAAGTTGTGAATACTTCAAACAAACCAACTACAACAACTACTGAAGCGACAACAACAACTGAATCTACTACAGAATCAACAACTGCAGCTACAACAACAACAGAAGCTACGACAGTTTCAACAACTGCAGCTACAACGACAACAGAGTCAACAACAGCTGCAACAACAGCTGCAACAACAACAACTGAATCTACAACAGCTGCAACAACTGCAGCAACTACAACAACAGAATCTTCAACAGTTTCAACAACTGTAGCAACAACTACAACAGAAGCAACAACAGCTTCAACTACTGCTGCTACAACAGAAGGTTCTACAACAGGTAATACAACTACAGTAGTGGCTCCAACTCCTGGAACAACAACTACTACTCCAAGCCCAGAATTACCAAACACTGGTTCAATTCGTGACGCTTACTGGGTATTATCAGCAATCTTCGCTACAATTGGTGCAATCGTATTTGTAACAAATAAAAAAGCTGAAGAAAAATAATTTAAAACGTAAATTTTAGACGAGCAGGTTTTCCTGCTCGTTTTTTTGTGTTCTTATCTCTAAAAATGAACGTTACGATGTAAGTTGTGTATATTGTTCGTAAAATTATACAAAGCAACACGTTAAACAGTTGCTTTTTCAAAATAAAAACAGTAAAATCATAACTATCCTAACAAATGGTTTAAGAATGTACGGTTTTTGAACCGAGTTGGAGTTGCATTTATTCTGTCGATTATTTTTAAGGAGGACTTATGAAAACATTAGAAGAACGTATTCTAAAAGATGGCTATGTTTTAGGCGAAAACATCCTTAAAGTGGATTCTTTTCTGACTCACCAAGTGGATTTGAACTTGATGAAAGAGATTGGAAAAGTCTTTGCGGATAAGTTTAAGGACGCTGGTATTACAAAGGTTGTAACGATTGAAGCATCTGGAATTGCTCCAGCGCTTTATACAGCAGACGCACTTGGGGTTCCGATGATTTTTGCGAAGAAATCAAAGAACATTACGATGAACGAAGGCATCCTCACTGCGGAAGTTTATTCATTTACAAAGCAAGTCTCCAATACCGTCTCTATTGCAAGTAAGTATCTTTCACAACAGGATAAAGTCCTTATTGTCGACGATTTCTTAGCGAATGGACAAGCCGCAAAAGGACTCATCGAGATTGTGGAACAAGCCGGCGCTAAAGTGGAAGCCGTTGGAATCGTTATTGAAAAATCATTCCAAGATGGACGTGGGCTCCTAGAAGAAATAGGCATCCCAGTCTTTTCACTAGCACGATTAGAACGTTTTGAAAATGGACAGGTCGTATTTAAGGAGGCAGAGTTATAATGCAACAACAAGAAAAACACTCAAAAGCGATGGTGCTTGGGCTCCAACATTTATTAGCCATGTACTCTGGTTCAATCCTTGTACCGATGATGATTGGGAAAGCTCTCGGATATAACAGCGAACAATTAACGTACTTAGTTTCAACAGATATTTTCATGTGCGGGATTGCCACTTTTTTACAACTCCAATTGAACAAATATTTTGGAGTAGGGCTTCCGGTCGTGTTAGGGGTTGCCTTTCAATCGGTGGCGCCATTATCGATTATCGGACAAAGTCACGGTAGTGGAGCGATGTTTGGAGCTCTTATCGTATCGGGGATTTTCGTCGTTCTGATTTCTGGTGTTTTCTCCAAACTAGCACGATTCTTCCCAGCCATCGTTACTGGGTCTGTCATTACAACCATTGGATTATCACTCATTCCGGTGGCTATCCTAAATATGGGAGGAAATACTTCTGATCCAACTCCACAAAGTTTAGCCTTATCACTCATTACGGTTCTCATTATTTTACTAGTCAATATCTTTGCAAAAGGCTTCATAAAGTCGATTTCGATTTTAATTGGGTTGATTGTGGGAACTGTACTTGCGACGATGATAGGAGTAGTGAGTTTTGCTCCTGTTGGCGCAGCGCCGCTTTTACATGTTCCAACTGCATTCTATTTTGGAGCTCCAACTTTTGAGGTGACTTCCATCCTCATGATGTGTATCATTGCGATGGTTTCAATGGTAGAGTCTACTGGGGTGTACTTAGCACTTTCTGATATTACAAATGATCCAATTGATGAAACACGTCTTCGTAACGGATACCGTGCGGAAGGGATTGCCGTTTTACTTGGTGGGATTTTTAATACATTCCCATATACAGGCTTCTCTCAAAACGTTGGTTTAGTAAAAATGTCAGGAATTAAGACAAGACTTCCAATTTACTACGCAGCTGGCTTCCTAGTGTTGTTAGGTTTACTTCCAAAATTTGGTGCGTTAGCACAAATTATTCCAGACCCTGTTATCGGGGGAGCGATGATTGTACTGTTTGGTTTCGTAGCGCTTCAAGGAATGCAAATGTTGGCGAAAGTGGATTTTGCTAATAACGAGCATAATTTCCTTATCGCTGCAGTTTCGATTGCGGTCGGCGTGGGCTTTAACAATAGCAATCTCTTTAATAGTTTCCCAACAGAATTGAAAATGTTCTTCTCAAACGGTATCGTCATGGCCAGCCTTCTAGCGGTTATATTAAACGCTATCCTCAATCGTAAGAAGAAATAAACTCCGTTATCTCCATTCAAAGAGAAGGCCTCCCCGCCTTCTCTTTTTCTTATTCTCCCTTAAAGTTTCCTTGTCTCCAGCGGGCCCACCTCCTGAAATTGTTCAAAGTATCCATGCACGAAAAAAATACAAGAAGCAAACCCAAAAACATTGTGGAGCGGTAAAAATAAACTCAATTTAGTTAGCTTTCTACATAGATGATTTCGCAGAAACTTGCGGATTTTATAATCGCAGTAACGGGGAATCGCATCGAATGTGAATTAGGCGGAGTAGGGACGTGTCCCGTACTCCGCGTTTGAAGCTTCGAAGGTGCAAGACTACAGGCTTGCACCGGTGCCCCGTAACAGCGATTATAAAAAGAATCCGCAAGGATTCTAAGAAATCATCAGCACTAACCAAACTCCAGAACCACCCAACTAAATCTCAGCACAATTTCACACCCTCCACAATGTTTTCATTTAGTTTTCACTTCTCGTATTTTTTGCGTAGGTATGGTATACTATGCCTATCTTTAAACAATTTCAAGGAGGCTTAGCCCAACATGGCTGAAGACAAGAAAACATTTTACTTAACCACACCGATTTACTATCCAAGTGGCAACTTACACATTGGTCATGCCTATACAACCGTAGCCAGCGATGCAATGATTCGCTATAAAAAACTACAAGGGTTTGACACTTACTTCTTAACAGGAACAGATGAACATGGACAAAAAATTCAAGAAAAAGCGAAAGAAGCAGGCGTTTCTGAAATTGAATTCGTCGATAAAATCATTTTCGGCATTCAAGATCTTTGGAAAAAACTAGACATCTCTTACGATGACTTCATTCGTACAACACAACCACGCCATACAAAAGCCGTTCAAAAGATTTTCCAAAAATTAGTGGACAATGGCGATATTTACCTTGGCGAATACGAAGGTTGGTATTCAGTATCAGATGAAGAGTACTTCACTGAGTCTCAATTAGTCGAAGTCTACCGCGATGCTGACGGAAAAATGATTGGTGGGGTTGCACCAAGTGGACACGAAGTAGAACTCGTTAAGGAAGAATCTTACTTCTTCAGAATGAGCAAATACGCTGACCGCTTATTGCAATACTACGAAGAACACCCAGATTTCATTCAACCAGAATCTCGTAAAAACGAAATGATTAATAACTTCATCAAACCAGGCTTAGAAGACTTAGCCGTATCACGTACTTCATTTGACTGGGGAATTCCAGTGCCAAACGATCCAAAACACGTGATTTACGTATGGATTGATGCGTTATCAAACTACATCACAGCACTAGGATATGGTAGCGACGACGAAACATTATTCAACCGCTACTGGCCTGCAGATGTACATTTCATCGGAAAAGAAATCGTTCGTTTCCACACGATTTACTGGCCAATCATGTTAATGGCATTAGATTTACCATTACCGAAGAAAATCTTCGCACACGGCTGGTTATTGATGAAAGACGGTAAAATGTCTAAATCGAAAGGAAACGTCGTAGACCCTAACACATTGATTGAACGTTACGGCTTAGATGCACTTCGTTACTACTTATTACGTGAAGTGCCATTCGGTTCTGACGGAATCTTCACTCCAGAATCATTCGTAGAACGTATTAACTATGACTTAGCC
Source organism: uncultured Streptococcus sp. (assembly GCA_902479935.1). GTDB lineage: Bacteria > Bacillota > Bacilli > Lactobacillales > Aerococcaceae > Granulicatella. The sequence goes on from CABSQV010000002.1 coordinate 81,579, forward strand.
AATGACTTAGGAAACTTATTAAACCGTACTGTTGCGATGATTAATAAGTATTTCGATGGAACAATTCCTGCATACACTGCACCTGTTTCAACATTTGACCAAGAATTAGTCGATGCTTCTAAAGCGATGATCGTGGAAGTAGAAGAAGCAATGGAAAACATGCAATTCTCAGTGGCTCTTGCTGCAATCTGGAAATTCGTTTCTCGTACAAATAAATATATCGACGAAACAACTCCATGGGCAGCTGTGAAAGACGAAGCGCGCCAAGAAGAATTAGCACGTACAATGAACTACTTAGCAGAAAGCTTACGTATCATTGCTGTTGCCTTACAACCATTCTTGACAGAAACTCCAAGCCAAATCTTGGCACAATTAGGAATTACAGATAGCGCGTTAATGGATTACCCTTCATTACACACATTCGGCGTGATTCCTGAAGGAACGAAAGTGGTTGAAAAAGGACAACCAATCTTCCCACGTTTAGACGTTGAAGAAGAAGTAGCTTACATCCAAGCAAAAATGGGTGGAGCACCAGCTGAAGAAGAAAACACGGACTGGAATCCAGAAGAAGTGGAACTATCAAGCGAAAAAGAAAGCATCAAATATGATGACTTCGATAAGATTGAATTGAAAGTTGCAGAAGTTATCGAATGCGGACCAGTGGAAGGCGCAGACAAATTGCTTCAATTCCGCTTAGACGCTGGAGATGCTGGCGGTCACCGTCAAATCCTTTCTGGTATCGCAGAATGGTATCCAGATCCAAGCATTTTCGTTGGAAAGAAAGTCGTCATCGTTGCGAACTTGAAACCACGTAAAATGCGCGGACAAATCAGCCAAGGAATGATTCTTTCGGCTGAAAAAGATGGCGTCCTACAAGTGGTGTTTGCACCAGACGGAATGCCAAACGGCTCAACAGTAGCTTAATTAAATCAAACGAGAGCGCGACCCTTCGAATGCGAAGAAAGGCATTTGAAGGGTTGTCTATTTTAAAGGAGTTAACTATATGAAAAAAGGTTTATTAACAGGGTTACTACTCTTTGGATTTTTCTTTGGAGCAGGGAACCTCATTTTCCCACCAACATTAGGATATCAATCAGCTGATCAATTGTGGCCAGCAGTGATTGGATTTATCGTTTCTGGGGTCGGTCTTGCGATTGGAACCCTTTTAATCGGAACGGTCATTAATGGTGGGTTCAGAAAAGAGTTGGACGAAAAGATTCATCCGATTTTCTCATTGGCATATTTAATTGCATTATATTTGGCAATTGGACCATTCTTTGCGATTCCACGTACAGCAACGGTATCGTATAACATCGGGGTAGCGCCGTTTCTACCAGATTCAAAATCAGGCCTCATTATTTACGCAGCGATTTACTTTGCGGTAGCCTTCTACTTGGCGTATAACCGTTCATCGCTATTATCAAGCATCGGTAAAATCTTAACACCGATTTTTGCAGGGTTAATTTTAATCTTAGTGGTTGTTGGAGCGTTTAAATTCGGTCAAACAGCACCTGAATTAGCTGGACAAACAAACCTTACAGTTCAAACAGCCTTCGGAAATGGGTTTATCGAAGGGTATAACACGCTCGATGCCTTAGCAGCGGTAGCCTTCTCAGTAGTTGCCGTAAACACGCTAAAAGACTTCCATTTCAGCTCTAAGAAAGAGTACAAGAAAACAATCATGAGCGTTGGTGTTGTAACAGCGATTGGATTCAGCGTCTTATATATCGGACTTGCTTTCCTTGGAAATCATTTCAACGTAGCCAGTGCCTTAGCGAAAGATGCAGATTTAAACGTTGGGTCATACGTGTTAACAATGGCTTCACGCGAGTTATTTGGTACATTCGGGCAAGCCTTCCTAGCGGTGATGGTAGTGATTACCTGCTTAACAACAACGGTAGGGTTAATCGTATCTGTAGGGGAGTTCTTCGAAGAAACATCCCCTCGCTTCTCTTATAAAGTGTATGCGACTGTATTTACCTTAATCGGATTTGGAGTAGCAACGCTTGGCCTTCAAACGATTATCACCTTCTCACTACCAGTATTGATGATTTTATATCCAATTACAGTGGTGATTGCGTTCTTCGTATTAGTGAATAAGAAAGTGGCATTCTCTAAGAGAGGAATGCAGCTAACAGTGGCGTTGACAACGATTATTTCAACAGTTTCAAGTTTAGCTTCTGCGTTGAAATTAGAAGGATTAGCAAAAGCGTTGGAAATTCTTCCATTACAAGGGATGTCGCTTGGATGGATGGAACCGGCGATTGTTGGTATTTTAATCGCGCTCATCTTACCTGACAAGATCAAAGGTGAAGCATTCGACTTCGAAGCATTTCAAACAAAATAAAAGGTAACTTTACTAGGTGATTACTGCGTATTCCTAAGGGGATTTCATAGTAGCGGTAACGTTGCACCGGTTCGAGCCTCTTCGAGTCTCTCACCTTTAAAGCCTCAAAGCGGACGTACGGATTAAAAATCCTACGTCCGCTTATTCGTTTTAATGCTTAGCCACGTTACTGCTACTATAAACCCCTAGGATACTTCGTAATCACTATTTAGTTTGTAATTTTTATTTTGTGAAATGCTTTGAACTTGTTGGTAAGAGGATAGGGCTCCTAGGATTAAATCGCGCATAGTAATGGATAGAGCGGAGGTCTCTTTGCCTATGAAAATGCAGATAGTGCAATTACGTTCGAAACCTTCGCACTGTGAAGGTTTCCTATAGAATCCGTAAGATACTTCGTAATCATCTATTTTATTTGTGATTATATTTATTTGAAATGCTTCAAACTCTTCAAAAAAGAGACAAGAAATTAGACAAAAAGAAACTCCGGCTGGGATTCCAGTCGGAGTTTTTGCATGCTAAAGGGCTTCGATAAAGCGTTCAGAGTGAGTTTGCCACATATCGGGATTGAAGCGAGCGATTTCGGGAATGAGAATCATGTGGTAGAGTCGGACCGTGCTTCCGTCTTTGACCTCATAGGAGTACTCGTATAAAAATCCAATCCGTTTGGCGAAGTCGCAAGAGTCTGTGTGCGTACTTTCTACTTTTAAATAGAGCTCTGAGATGCCCTGCTCAACAAGGTACGGATGTAATAATTGAAAGGCTTCAATTAAAATGTCACGATGCCAATATTCTTCGAGCAGCGCGAAATCCATTAGATGACTTTTGTCTGTGGAGACTTTCATAAAGCCAATTGGCAGGTCGTAATTCTTCATTTCAATGATAAAAAAGTACGGGTCGTTGTCCATTAGTTGTGTATAAAAGTTCTCTGCATTTAAATGAGACGTTGCAGATACCCATGGAAGATTTGACGTTGCTAGAGGGTCCGTTAGCAAAGCCGCTACAATCTCCATGTCAGTTTCGTGAAAGGGCCTTAGAGAGATACGTTGTGATGCTAGTGTAGGTACGTTCATAATCGCTACCCCCTTTCTCTACCTGCATTATAGTAGTAAAAATCAGGAAAGTAAAGAGGAAGAATTGCGTTTACAACAATAATGAAAAGGGTTCCGAAATAGTCTGAAAACATAAGAATTTTTCCTAATTCCATGGTTTAAGCTGTCAAATTTTGCCGTCATTTTTTATCGTGACTTTTGTCATGGTGAGTCGTGACGGACGGGCCTACTGAGTGACCTTCGTTTTTGTTAAAGTAGAATCATCAAGAACAACACATGGAGGCAAACATGATTACAGTAGAAAAAATTACAAAGCGTTTTGGAAACAAGACAGCATTAAACCAAATTCAATTTAACGTCGATAAAGGAGAAATCTTCGGATTCTTAGGACCGAGTGGAGCAGGGAAAACAACCCTCATCAATATCTTAACCGGCCAGTTGAAAGCCGACGAAGGAACGACACAGCTCCTCGGGAAAGACACAAAGGACCTTACTCCTGAAGACTTAGCACGTATCGGACTCGTTGGAGATTCAAGTGGTTACTACGAAAAATTAAGTCTCGAGAAGAACTTAATCGTCTACGCGAAGATTTACGGATTACCAAACAGCCGCGTCGATGAAGTGCTGGAACAAGTCGGACTACTAGAAAGTAAGAAAACAATCGCGGAAAAACTTTCAACAGGGATGCGTCAACGAATGTTTCTAGCAAGAGCACTCTTAAACAGACCAGAGTTACTCTTCCTAGACGAACCAACGAGTGGGCTAGACCCAATGACCTCTAAGAAGATTCACCGCTTGCTGGAAGAACTAAAAGCAGCGGGCACAACGATTTTCCTAACGACACACGACATGGTCGAAGCTACAGAGTTGTGTGATCGTATTTCCCTACTAAACCAAGGGGACTTGGTGGAAATCGGAACACCACGAGACATTATTCAAAAAAACAATAAAGAAAAACGAGTGAAAGTGATTTTCAGAGACCACAGCGAACAAGTGATGGCATTTGAAGACTTAAAAGACCAAGACATGAGACAAGTGGAACTCATTCACTCAATGGAACCAACGTTAGAAGACATCTTTATTCAATTGACAGGAGAGAAATTAAATGATTAAAAGAATTAGCGCCTTAATTTGGCTACGTACACAAATGATTTTAAGCAATGGAGCAATGTTATTCCAAATCATATTCCCATACGGAATGTTACTAGCATACGACCACTTCATGAACAAAGACGGCAACCCACAAACAGCCGTACAAATCCTATTCATGATGATTCCGCTAGCCCTTAGCTTATCTGTCGGATCAATGATTACAATTATGCTTGCAGAAGAAAAAGAAAAGAAAAACTTGAAAACACTCTTCTTAAGTGGCATTCACTCAGTAGAATACTTAATCTCAATCTTATTCTACCCAGTCGTGTTAGCAATGATTACCATTGTAAGCTTCCCAATGATTGTTAAAGCGGATCTTTCAGGTCATTGGATGGAATATGGTGCCATCGTTGCGAGTGTGGCCATCTGTGTGATTTTACTCAACTTATTAGTGGGTGCTGTGACAGATACGCAAGCAAAAGCACAAGTCAATGGTGTGATTCCGATGATGGTGATTGCGTTCTTACCAATGTTCTCAATGTTGAGCGATGCGGTATCAAAAGTGACACACTATACATTTATGGGGAACTTTGTGGATTTCTTTACCAAAAACGATTTCGCCTTAACAGCCCAAAACTTCATCGTCCCTGGTGTATGGATTGTTGTGCTACTAGTCTTAAACTTCTTCTTCTTAAAACCTAAAGCAAAGAACTAGGATACGAGGCATCGCGTTCAGAAATGGAACGTTGGACTGGAACAACGCAAAGAACTCGAGACGAGTCGTGCGGATGTTTCAGGAAACGCACGCCATTTCTGCGATGACGAGTTCAACTACAAAGCTATGTGAAAGCTTCTAGTGATGGTGCTTTGAGAGGTAAGGCTCCATTGACCACTAGGACTTCGAGTTTAAAACAAGTAAAAATGCTAATTTAATCGGGTTTCCTCCGAAGAGTGTAGCTTTTTGGAGGATTTTTTGAGCAAAATAGTATAAGAAGAGAGCAAGATGTATCATGTATGATACGTATCACGCATGATACACTTAAGGCAAACGGAGGTGTATTTATGAGCTATAAACGTGAATTTACAAAGGAAAACTTTGAAGAGTTAATGGAAATGCCGTATGGGAGGATGGTAAAGGCAGCTGCGATTTTGCAACTGATTGAAGAAGAAGGGGTTACTCCTGAGATGATCGAAAAATGGGGAAGATTCAATGAAGAAAAAGGAATTATGTATTTGGTCTTCGAAGTAGAAGACATTACAGAAGGGGTGAATGGCAGTGAGTTCTTTACGAGAAGAGAAATTCTCGATTATAGCTTCCCGCTATCCGAACTTTAAAGAGGATTTGGCAAGAGAATTAGCTTTGTACAGGGCTGCTCTTCGAATCATTAAGCTCCGTATGGAAAGTGGTTTATCAAAAGCGGAGTATGCGAAGAAAGTGGGGATTGAGCGAACGAACCTTTCACGATTAGAAAAAGGAAAGATAAATCCGAAATTATCTACGCTCATCGAACTGGCACAAAAAAACGGATATGAGGTGGATATTCAGCTCAAGCCGTTTGGATATTAATCAAATGGAATTGGCTACTCTGACACTTGTTGGGGTAGCCTTTTTATTTCCACTAAAAGACGGTATAATAGACGTGATAAACTCTGGAGGAACAGAAATGAAGAAAAACGAATTTTATACAGTGACGATTGAAGATTTAACGCATGAAGGTCTTGGGGTTGGGAAGGTGGATGGATTTCCGCTATTTATCGAAAATAGTATTCCTGGAGAAGTCGTTCGTGTGAAGACGATGAAGATTGGAAAAAGCTATGGCTACGCGCGTGTGGAGGAGTGGCTAGAAGTGAGCCCGAATCGCGTGGACGTAAAAGACGCCCTTGGAACACGTGTGGGAACAATGCCACTGCAACATATGACTTACGAAAGCCAGTTGGCCTTCAAGCAGCAACAAGTGAAAAATGTGATGACGAAAATCGCGAAGATGCCCGAATTAGAAGTTCGTCCAACTCTTGGGATGGAGAGTGCGCTGGGCTACCGAAACAAGGCGCAAATTCCAGTGCGTACGGTAGACGGTCTGTTAACGACAGGATTCTTCAAGAAGAACTCGCATGACTTAATTCCAATTGAAGACTTCCATATTCAAGACCCTGAAATCGACCGCTTGATTGTGGCGGTGCGTGATATTTTAAGAAAGTATCCAGTGGTGGCGTATGATGAGGCCAACAACACGGGCGACTTGAAGCATATTATTGTGCGACGCGGCTTGCGTACGAAACAAGTGATGATTATTTTCGTGACGAGAACAAAGGTGTTGCCACAAGCGGAGGCGATTGTAAGAGACATTACAGCAGCGCATCCGGAAGTGGTGTCCATCGTGCAAAACATCCAACCGAAGCCAACGAACGTCATCATGGGACGTGAGACAAAGGTGTTATTCGGGGAAGATGTGTACGAAGAGAAATTGTTTGAATTCACGTTCAAGATTAGCGCGCGTTCATTCTTCCAAGTGAATACCGTGCAAACCGAAGTGCTCTATCAACAAGCCATCGACGCTTCGGACTTGAAGGGTGGCGAGACCGTCGTGGATGCGTATTGCGGAATCGGGACAATGAGCTTAGCCTTTGCCCGCGATGCGAAGAAAGTCTATGCCATGGAAATCGTAGATGATGCGATTGTGATGGCAAAGGAAAATGCGAAGGTAAATGGCGTGACGAATGTGCACTTTGAAACGGGTGCGGCTGAGAAAATCATGCCACGCTGGAAGGAAGAAGGCATCCAGCCGGATGTCATTGTGGTGGATCCACCGCGTAAAGGACTCGACCTTGCCTTTATCGATGCAGCGTGCGCAACAGGACCTGAGCGCATCGTATATGTCAGCTGTAACCCAGCAACGCTTGCTCGCGACCTTGTCCACTTTAAGGAACGTGGCTACGAGGCACAATACGTGCAACCCGTGGATATGTTCCCGATGACTGCGCATGTTGAGACGGTAGTATTAATGTCAAGGGTTGATAAATAAGAGTGTAATAAGATAAGTAAATAAAGGCTTTCCGTGATTTGAGGTCTGGTTTTAAGCCGGAAGGATAATCACGGTTTTTTGTTTTGAGGGAAGATATCCGAAATTGGGGAATTTGAAAAGTAATCAGCCGATACGGTTATTGATTTGGTGAGTTGATAAGATGATTGGCAAAGTTTCTTCGTAACATTGAACTGCTTACTATTCTAAATATTTATCAAATCGGGATTTTTAATACTTAAAAACAATGCCTTTATTGTATAACATAAACACCTGATGGAGGTGTAATTATGCACGTAGGATATAGAGAGGGATCTGGCAGGAAAAATGGCAAAGTAGATGAAGCTATTGCACTTTTTGATAAAGCTCGATATAACGGCTATGATGCTCCTGCGCTATATGATTCTTATGCTAAAGCTTATCGAAAAATTAAGGATTACGATAATGAAATTCTCATTCTTGATGAAGGAATTATGCGTAAAACACGGCACGATGTTGGTACTTTAGCGGCTCGTAGGGATAAGGCAATTAAGCTATTATTTGCTAAACAAGAGGCAGAGCGGATAGCTAAGGAAAAATCTGATTTTCTAAAAGCGAACAAAAAAGAGGATATTTAGAGGTTCAAAACGAAGTTAATAAGTTAATATAAAAATATACTAAGACTACGGAGTAAAATCTGTAGGCTTATTTTTTATGGTATAATAAATATAAATTAGAATTTATAGGATAAAAACATGGTAAAAGTAAAAAATAACAAGATAAAAACATACATTCTATCAGCAATAACATTAATATGGCTAGCAGTTTCCATGATACTTTTATATATAAAAAGTAGGACTGGTTATAGAATATTAATTGATTTCTTTGGGTTACAATTAAGGCAAGAAGATGTCCTATTTATTCTTTTACTGATGATTGTAGCTTGGCTTATCTTTTTTCTAAAGCTATTTTGGAAGAAATATTCTAGTAACATTGCTAGAGTTATTCTGGTAACAGGCTGGATTTTATTAATTGCAGGATTCTTATTTGGATCTTTAATTTTTTTAGGTGGTCATCTTGTAAGTACCTACTATACTTTTATTTCCCCTGATAAAAAACATACGCTAGTAGTTGATGAGGCTTCGTTCTTGCTTTTGTCAAATGTAAGTTTATTTGAAAGGATAAATCCTTTATTTATTGAAGATTTAGGCGCAGAAACCTCCCTCGATGATGGATTTTCACCAATTTCAGCAGGTAAGTACTGGATAAAGTGGGATGGAAATAGGGTTAGCCTTGCGATGTTGGATGAACTTGGGACTGGGACATGGGATGTAGTAAAAGTTTCCTTAGGAGATAGTGATAGGAATGTTCAACATGATAATTTAGACTCTGAGGGCAAGCCTATTGTCTATGAGGAAAATTATTCTCCTACGCTTCCTGCGAAAGATACCATTCATAAACCACTAACTAAACAAGAAATATTAGATAGTTTATCTCTTGAAAATGCTATCATAATACCAAATTCTAACTATGGACTTATAGAGGTTGATAGGGCTATGGCTAGAAGTCTATGGTATTTTGTAAGAATTGAGGAAAATAGGATGATTTATATTTCTGATGCTCCGGATACATCTCCTAAAGTTGAGGGAGAAATTGATTCTGAAGGAAAAATACATTTAAGATTTACGGATATTAATAATAATCAAACCAATTATGAATCTTTAAACCAGGGAAAGACTTGGAAAAATGCTCATAAGTTTTCGGGTAACATGGATTAAATCGGGGTAGACAAATGCAAATTTTGGAGGTATAGATTATGGCTTCAAGTAAAGAGTATTTAGATTTTATTTTAGAACAACTATCCGAGTTGGAAGAAATAACATATAGATCAATGATGGGCGAATATATTGTTTATTATCGTGGAAAAATTGTTGGTGGGATTTATGATGATAGGTTTTTAGTGAAGCCTGTTAAATCTGCAATAGCATATATGCCAAATGCAAAATATGAGTTGCCGTATGATGGAGCAAAGGAAATGCTATTGGTAGATGATGTTGACAACAAAGAATTTTTAACCGGCTTATTCAATTCAATGTATGATGAGTTACCTGCACAAAAACCAAAGAAATAATCGAATTTGAGGGGCTTAAAATGCTTGAGATAAAAGAAACAATGATTGAGAATATCAAATGTGTTCAGCAGCTCTGGGCTGATGGGGATGTCATGAAGTTCGTCGGTTTTCCGGACGGCTTACATCAAACAGATGAAGGAATGCAAAATTGGTTTCGGTGGATTAAATCGAACAGACCGACTTTAAACCACTATTCAGTTTTCGAAGACGGGAAATACTGCGGAGAAGCGTTCTATGAAATCGACGCAGAGCATCGAAGCGCCGCTCTGGACATAAAATTGTTTGGATTTGCACGGGGATGTGGAATTGCAACGGCCGGGCTCTCCCATGCAATCAAAGAAGCGTTCCTAAACGGTGCAGAGATTGTATGGGTCGATCCGAATCCGGAAAACATGAAAGCAATCGCGTTGTATGAGAGGCTGGGCTTTCAGCAGAAAGACTTTCCGGAGTACCTGATTTCCGAGGGTGAGGAGAAAACCTCAATCTATATGGAACTTCGCAAAAACTGATTCCATACGCAAAATCCAGTTTGTGGAGGTAAAACTTTTTAATGATAACCTTATGTTATTGTTAAAAAGTATGTGGATATGTTTCCACATATGAACGCAACTACTTGACATACTTAGTGTTCACTAATTTCATGTTAAGAGGATATCACTACTTATACGTTCTTAGACAGGAGGAGAAAATAATGGAGATTTTGGAAATTAATCCTATTTCGGTTAAAAAAAGAATAACTGAACTACTATTTGATTATCTTTTAATCATAACTTACTTGGGTATTCTGTTTCTTTGCGCTATGACTTATTACTACATTGTTTTTAATGGTGTGCCAATGCAAACAGAATTTCAGGCGCAGACTCTTACATTTTTTACCAGTGTTCTGCCAATCATGCTTTATTTCACATTTTCGGATTATACAAAAAATGGAAGTTTTGGGAAATCAAAAGCAGGGCTTCGACTGGTCTATCAAAATAAAACGATTCAGGCTAGCTTAATTAGAAATCTCATCAAATTTTTACCTTGGCAATTGGGGCATATGGGAACTATTCATGGAGTCTATAGCGATTTTGACCTAATATCCATTATCCTGTCGTCTTTAGCAACTTTTCTTGCACTGTTGTTACTGGCAATGGCAATTTTTAGGAAAGATAAAAGGCATCTAGGAGATTTTCTAGCTCATACACAGGTTCAGATAGAGGGTGACAATAAGTGATTCAACTTAGAAGTTAAAAAACGCGGATACGTAGCGCAATACGTGCAACCAGTGGATATGTTCCCGATGACTGCGCATGTTGAGTGCGTGGCTCTGCTCTTCCAATCTGAGACAGCGAAAAGTAGAAGGGGATGGTATTGGTATTAATCAATGAGTAGCAAAGTAACAGCATGATTCGAAACATTTGCTTGTAATTTACGGAGGAACATCAATATGGATGGAATAACAAAAGATTCTATAAAAACGGCTAAACTAATGAAACAATTATGGCCCCAATTGACCGATACAGAAGCTATTGATGAAGTAAAAAGATATACGAATGGCAAAAATACTGCAATCTTTACTGAAGTTGAAGGTGACACAATTGTAGGTCTAGCACTATGTTCACTCAGATTTGATTATGTTGAAGGTTGTAAATATAGTCCTGTTGGATTCTTAGAAGGGATTATTGTCGACGAGGAATATCGTTTAAAGGATATTGCCAAAAATCTCTGTACAAAATGTGAGGAATGGGCGAAAAATAAAGGATGTAAGGAATTTGCAAGTGACTGTACTTTAACGAATACGGATTCTATAAGATTTCATCTCAATATTGGATTTCAGGAGGCAAATAGAATTATTCATTTTAAGAAGAAATTATAATTTCAGAACGTGGTCAAAATTTATGTATCTTTAGGAAATGTTGAAGAATGAACGGACTACGAATTACTTTTCATTAGTTAAGAATATAGTAATGTTGTAAAGTTAATCGAGGAGTTATTGATGGAGTTTATTAGTAAGATAGTAATAAATCAAGGCTGGTCAGATGATAAGAAATATTGTGTTACTGACAAGAATTATCAAAAATATTTCTTGCGTGTTTGTAATAAGGAGAAGTTAAATTCTAAGAAATTTGAATTTAATATGATGCAGAAAATTGCTTCTCTAGGAGTTCCTATGTGTAAACCGATTAAATTAGAACTCAGTGGAAACGAAGTACATTCTATGTACGAGTGGATAGAAGGAAAAGATGCAAGAGGCACAATTTTAACTTATTCGGTAAAACAACAATACACTTATGGAGTAGAGGCGGGAAGAATTCTTTAAAAAATTCATTCAATCTCTATAACAGGAGCTCGTGAAGATTGGGAAAACTTTTTTAATCAAAAAATTGATGATAAAATCTCCAAATATAAAGAATGTCCCATCCAATATGAGAATGGTCAAATTTTTATTGAGTTTTTAAATGCGAATCGAGAATTGTTAAAAGATAGGCCTTGGGTTTTCCAACATGGAGATTATCATATTGGAAATTTCATAATTGGAGAAGAACATGAAATTTTCGTGATTGACTTTGATAGATTTGATTTTGGCGATCCATGGGAGGAGTTTAATCGTATTGTGTGGTCTGCTCAAGTTTCTACCCCTTTTGCATCTGGAATGATAGATGGATATTTTGATAATGAGGTTCCGGATTTATTTTGGAAACTTCTTGCCTTGTACATTACAACTAACATTGTTGGGGCTCTTCCATGGGCTATTTCTTATGGAGATGAAGAAATATCAGTGATACAAAATCAAGCCAAGGAAATTTTAGAATGGTATGATTATATGAATCAAATAATCCCTAGTTGGTATTTGAATAAAAAGAGTGAATAATATAAGTGTATGGGCTAGTAGAGCCTATTTCAAAGATAATCCAAATAAAGCTGTTAGATAAATTGCAACATTAAAAGGAGATTCCAATGGATATGTTAGAAAGTCGGTTATAATAGATGTTTTAAAAGGAGGATTTATATGTTAGGAGCAATTGTGGGAGATATTGTTGGTTCAGTTTATGAATGGAACAATATTAAAACGAAGGATTTTCCCTTGTTTAGGGATGCCTGCTTTTTCACAGATGATACGGTGATGACCTATGCTGTGGCAGAAGCAATCATGAATGGCGGACAGAAGGATGACTTCATTGATGCCATGAAGAAGTACGGCAGAATGTATCCAAACGCGGATTACGGTGCCAGATTTAACCGGTGGCTTATGACCGACAACCGTGAGCCTTACAATAGTTTTGGAAATGGTTCTGCGATGCGCGTTTCTCCGTGTGCTTGGGTGATGGAGGCTACAACAAGCGAGTTGCCGTCTGAGGTGAAACGTCTGGCGCAACATTCTTCAGAGGTGACGCATAACCATCCAGAAGGGGTTAAAGGAGCTATGGCTACAGCGGATGCGATTTATATGTGCCGTTACTTCTTCGGTAGTGATAACCCTGCGGAGATTAAAAGACGCGTTAAGGAACATATCGAGAAAGAGTATGGATATGACCTTTCTCAAACGCTGGATGAAATTCGTCCTACGTACCGTTTCAATGAAACGTGTCAGGATACCGTTCCTCAGGCTATCGTTGCCTTTCTAGAAAGTACAGATTTTGAAGATGCGATTCGAAATGCGATTTCTCTTGGTGGGGACAGCGACACTCTTGCTGCAATCACAGGAAGTATCGCCGAGGCAGCTTATGGAATTCCTGAGTGGATTAAGGATAAGGCCTATAGCTATCTCGATGAACCTTTAAAAGAGGTGCTCAGACGATGGGAAAGGGAAGTTGGCTGAAATGATAGAAATAAGGCTATCGATCTCAGAAAAATAACTTAACATATGCGAAGTTGATGGTGTGACCAATGTGCACTTTGAAACGGGTGGGACCTGTGGATATATTTCCGATAACTGAGCATGTTGAGGCGTCTGCTCTTCTCGTTAGGACAGATTTATTGTGATGATTTGATTTTGAAAAAGACTGATTTAATAAAGTAGGTGATTTTAATGACTCGTTCACCAGAGAAATTTATTCTCGAAATGAAAGAAATAAATTCTAATATTGAGATCCTTGGAACGTATACCAAGGCCGTCGAGCGAGTCCAAGTCAAATGCAAGACTTGTGGAAAGATATGGAATCCGTTAGCATATAGTTTGCTCCAAGGAAAAGGGTGCCCATCATGTTCTGCAAAGAAAGGCGCAATAAATAATAGTGGTAAAACGGGATTAAAAACAACAGAGCGGTTCATAGAAGACTTAAAAGTTGTTGACGATTCTATAGAGGTACATGGTGAATATATTAATGGACATACAAATATAAAACTACACTGTTCACGATGTGGAAATGATTGGGAAGCAAAACCGTATTCGATTCTTGCTGGGCATGGGTGCCCAAGGTGTGCAAAAAGCGGGACCAGCTTTATGGAACAAGCTATTCTACTATGTTTCCAAAGTGTACTTGGATCAGATAAGGTTCTTTCTAGAGATAAAAAGACGATAGGAATGGAAATTGATATCCTTATCCCTTCGCTGAAATTCGCAATTGAACCTGGTAACTGGTGGCTCCATAAGAAATCAATACAAAGAGATAAGCAAAAACGGGTTTTGTGCTCTGAAAAAGGAATCAGACTTATCACAATTTATGATAAATTCCCTAAGGGACAGACAGCACCTTTTGAGAATGATGTGTATACATTTGTAGAAGATTTAAATATTGCGAATCACTCAATTATCAGAAGTCTTATACAAAAATTATTTAGTGAAGTCGGATTGAATGAAAAGATTGATGACGAAGAGTGGGAGCAGATTGAAAAAAATGCATACTCTAATGCAAAATCAATGACACACGATATTTTTGCGAGAAGGATGTCTGTTGTGAATCCGTCAATTGCAATTATGGGCACTTATCAGAATGCAAATAGAAGGTTATTGGTGCGTTGTAAGCAATGTGGATTTGAATGGAATGCTGTTCCGGCAAACTTACTTTCCGGAGATGGTTGCAGAAAGTGTGGAACTAAATTGGCGCATGTAAGTTTTGTAAATAACCAGGAAGAATTTGAACAAAAGATTGCTATTGTTAATCCTAATATAGAAATTATCGGTAATTACACAGGGAGACATTCGCCAGTAAAGGCTAGATGCAGAATCTGCGGTTATGAATGGGAGCCGATTGCGTCTAGTTTGCTTCGAGGAAGCAGTCATAAAGGCAGCAGATCATTGCATAAAATTTAAACATAACAAAGAGAAAAAATATGAAGTTAAGCAACCTTATTTGACAATCGTTAAAGAGGTATGCCTATTGACATTAACGTAATAATGTTGAGGAGGGGTATCGATGGTTATATTGGAAATGTATCAAGGTGATTATCAAAAGGATTTAGTCGCGTTTGATTCTTTAGAAGAGGGGAGAGCCTTTGTAGCGCAAATCCCGGGCTATACTTTAGAAACAGAAGATGGATTTGAAGTGGAGTATGTGAACCCTAAACAATTGCCGGATTATATGGAAATTGTCTTCAATGGAAATATTGTCCCTTTATCTAGATTTTTGTTTAATCCTGAGGAAAATGTGGATATTATTTGGAAAGAAATTTCGAATCTATCGGTTAAAAACGATAAAGTGATCGAAGGATCTACAAAAATCGATGCGTATGTCGTGAATAACGATGAAGTGAAAGCCTATGTCGAAGCCAGAGAAGCAAACTTCCGCAAGGCAAAAGACTTCTTAGAACGCAACGGATATGAAGTCGACAGAAGCTTTTTCGGAAGTGAAGATGGCGAAGCAATTCTCTACAGAAAGAAAGGCGCCGAAGATTGGCACTTCTTATGTCACTTAGACCCGCTGTTTGTAGAGATTGAAGATGTTGAAGGGTTTGTGGAGAATATTGAAGAATCGGAAGAAGCGTCTAAATAGAAAGAAGGAAAAATAAAGTTGAATAGAATAGTAGACGATCAGATAACGCTTATTCCTTATTATAGAAATGATGATATCTCCCTTCTTTGGTATCAAGATAGTGAGGTATGCAAACAAGTAGATAATACTGATCAGATTTACGATCTAACAAAACTTCATAAAATGTATGATTACCTAACTTCACATGGTTCTTGCTATTATATCCAATATGAAGGAGTGTTAGTTGGAGATGTGACACTCCAAGATAACTCGGAACTTTCTATAGTTATCAGCAAAGAGTATCAGAATTTACAGATTGGAAGACGATGTATTTCTGAAATGATACAGCTGGCGAAAGAACAAAAAATGGTAAAGGTCTCTGCACAAATATATCCTTTTAATACTCAAAGTCAAAGAATGTTTTTGGCTTTGGGATTTCAGAAGGTAGATGAAGAGTGGTATGAATATAAGTTGATTTAGGGTAGTTGTAGATCATTTTATATATTTAAATACTGGTCCGTATTTTGTATATCAAAGAACATCAAATTGAAAATTAACTCATTAAAAACATATAAAGGAGTACGATTAGTGAAAGCATTAATTGTTTTAGATTGTCAAAAAGGAATGTTAGCTAGAGGGGATTTTGACCTGCTTAAAGAGAATATTTTGAAGTTGCAGGAGATGTTCAAAGCGAGCGGGGACCTCATTATTCATACGCGTCATATTGATGAGAATGAAGAGAGTATTATTTACAATGGCGACGAGAGAGGAGCGCTTGACGAAGAGCTTTCTGCGGATGCGGATTTTATCGTGGAGAAAGACTCGCCAAATATTTTCCAGAGTGAAGAGTTGAAGGCGATTCTTGCGAACCATCCGGTAGACGAAGTGGTGATTACGGGACTGAACGCGGAATATTGCTGCTTATTTTCTTCCATTATCGCGTCAGACAGAGGCTATAAGGTGACTTACATTGAAGATGCAACGGGCAGTGTCAATGACGGCGACACTTATGAAATGCCAGGGCTAGACCTTGTGGACTTCGTTGGCTGTGTCTTGGATTGGTCTGGACAAGTCGAGGTGCTATACTTCGATGAGTTCAAAGAGAGAGGGTAACATTAGGATTAAAATCAGAAGCAGGCGAAGTAAAATTTGCCTGCTTCTTTTTTATTTAATGATGGAAAGTAAGCTTGACATTTTATTGAAAAATAATTATATTGTATGTAAAGTAAACTTTCCATCTAGAGAGGTGATTGAATGTGAAGAATAGACTGGAAGAAATTCGAAAAGCAAAAGGAATTACGCAAGAAGAGCTGGCGAATGCGCTTGAAGTGTCTAGGCAGACGGTGGGATCTTTAGAAAACGGAAGATACAACCCGTCCATTATCTTGGCATTTAAGATAGCTAGGTTCTTTGATGTATCCATTGAAGAGGTGTTTATTTACGAGGAGGATGAAAAATGAAGACTAATAAAATCTGGTATTTAGGATATGTAATCGGACTCTGTAGTTTGATTCTAGCGTTGACTCTTAATTTAAATGAAGCTATCAAAGTGCTGTTGATTTTTGTTTTTGCCATCAGCGTATCTGTTTCATATGTGCAACTCACTCACAATAGACTATTGGCAAAGGACCGCGACTATAAGATTAGCGTTAATGATGAGCGGAATGAAAAAATCAGAGACAAAGTAAATGCAACGATGGCATCTGTATTTATGCTCCTAATAGGAATTATTGCAGTTATCTGTATTGAAGTAGAGGCGTACTTACCTGCAACGTTGTTAACTATTTCGCTAGCGTGTTCTCCTGTTCTTATGATTTTTATCAGTAAGTATTATGAGAATAAATATTAAACTTGTTATCAAATAATCTCCTATAAGCCATTGAAGCTGAATAGGGAACATGAGATAATGGGCTAAGACAGTCATTTTGATTGAAGATATAAATATTTTTGTAACCGCAATCATATATGGGTTGCGACTTTGGAGGAACGATATGGATTATCAAGCAGTACGAAAAAAATATACGCTCTATACGAGAGGTGCGGGAATTTTGACAATGCTCCTCATTCTTTGCGTCACGTTCGCAGTCAGTGACATTCCGATGCGAACAGGGGGCGTTCTTGTGATTGTCGCTGGATTAGCCCTTGCCATCTATGTGATTAATAAATGGTATTTAACCACTGTAGCGAAATTGCTGCATGTGGATTTGGATTTTACATCGTGGGAACAATATATCGAGACGAATAAAGAGGCAAAAAGAGCGGTCCTTCGATTAGACGCGGCAACGTCGGAAGTGTCCTTAGCGTACATGACAGGGCACTTCGAGACGGCGATTCGAAAGGCCAAAGAAATCTTGAGTCGGGACGGACTTCAAGCGCAATATCGAAACTTCTTACAAAGCTATTTAATCCGTTCAGTCGTGTTGAGTCAGCCGGAGTTGAGCCGAGAAGAGCTGGATGCGATGATTGGTGAACTGACGATTACAGACCCTACGCTGGCCGAAAAGACGCAAAAGATGAGTGTGGCTCTCTATGACTTAACGATTGCGCACGAGAGCAACGACTACTTCGAAACGTTAACGAACGAATACAAGTACCCACAGCTAGAAATCATCTACTACCGAGCTTTGAACGCTGCGATTAAAGGCGATACGGGACGTGCAAACGAGCTGCTTAGCCAGTTGGACGGTGAAGATGAGAGATTGTATGTCGTGAGGATGGGGAAAGAGCTTTTAGAGGAGCAATGAAGGGTTTGTTAGTATAGATGTGTCTTTATATATTGTTCTATAAAGTTATCTATATAGAGAAAAGTTTATGAGAAGTTGCTAAAACACATGAATTATAACTTAGAATATGTTTATTAAGATATATGATTTAAAAAAGGAGATTAAAAATATGCCTATTAAGGATTGGGAAGGCAAAATTGAAAACACGGAAATTGTTGATGAAACCATTGAAAAAAACATATTTATTCATCAACCCCCTATTTCAAGTTATGCAATATCAAGTGAAAAAGATAGAGCAGATAAAGTAGATTGTATGATAGCGGCGTCTAGTGGGGTTATCACAGCTTCGATGGATATTTTATGGATAGGAGAATTTTCTATCCTTGAAGCACAATCGATAGGAACGAACTTGATTAATAAATTCGTAATTTCTTTTGCAAAATCTATGGGGTGTAAAAAGAATGAATTGAAAGATTGTATTCGTTTCCTGGAAAAAAAGTATCCATTAGCTTCAGATAAATTAACTAATGAATTTGGTGGTGGATTACAACATCATCTTAGAGATTTTTCACACCATGCTTCACCTTTTGGATTAGTTTGTTCTATTTTAAATCAGTTTACATTAAAAGGTTATGGGACTGATGCTCAAGGTTATGTTATCACTCCTGAATTACCATATTCGGAAGCTATTGGAGAAAATATTAAAGAAAAAATTTGGCTTGGAGTACTGCAATGGGTATTTCACCTAATTAGTGATATGGCTGGGTCTAGTGGGAGCACAGGGAGAGGAACTGGCATTCCGGGACCGATTCTTTCTTTAGGTAAAGTTCTTTCTGCAACGCCATTATTTAGGGATTTGAAAATTAAGTATAAGGGTGATGAAGTAGGTTTTTCGGTATGGATATCAAAGTTATTCAATGGGACTGCGTTTTCAGATTCAAATAATTATGACACCGTAAGATTTGATTTGAGAACAGAATTAGGGCTAGGAAGTTTTGCTACAAAACAAGCTATACCCGTATTTCTTAATCAATGTATTGTTCGTAGCTTTTATTTTGTTAGACGCTTGGCAGAGGAATATTCGAAATTGCAGGTAAAGAGTCTTGATGATTTAAATCGAATCAATATAGCTAGAGTAATGCCATTTAACAATAAATGTATAGATAGAATGATTACAATAGCGACAGGAATATTCACGATACTTGATGGAACTGACGCCTTTGTTCATTCATGGAGAAAAAGTCCAAAAACAAAAGGGGATTTTATTGCAGGATTAGTTTTGAGATTAAATTTTGTTGGAATTGGAGCCTTTGCGATTTCTGTTAAGAAGGAACTCGGTTATATATTTGATAGTGGAAAACCTTTTAAGAAACAAGAATTATCAGAAAGTGAAAACTCTAATGATAAAATGACGAATTTAATGGAGTGTGTTGTTGAAATGGAGACTATATTAGATAATAAGGGAATATACGAATATAGCTTTTACTGTATGGCTAAAAGCGTAGAAGAAAATCGAAATAATTTTACAATGGGTTATAATACTTTATCAACAATGCAAAAACCGATTTTAAGTATTACAGATGAACGAGGAAAGTTATTCAACATGGTTGCTCAGATGAGTGTACATTCTATTTTGTATGAAACTGGAAACTTAATAATGCGTTTGTTCAAAAATAATAATGTAACTTATATTCCATTTAGTAGATACGAACATAGTCAGTATTTTATGCCATTTTATAGAAATGAAGATGGGGGGAAAATAGCATATATTTTTTCCACTAATATTATGACAAGGGTTGAGAAGTGGAAAGAACTGAGAGAAAAGTATAAGTTAGATGGAATTAAAGTCGTGGCACTTATTGAGTTACAAGAAGATGAAGAACTGATAGATCAAACAATTTCTTTTCAAGAAGAAATTACAGATGGATTTGTAAAATACTCAGCAATTAAAGAAATTTTCAATATGATTAGTGAGAATGAATATAATGTATATCTAAATTATGCTCAAAAGTTCAATCAAGATGTTCGAGAATTAATAGGATATAGTACGATTTCTATTCCGTCGAAAGATATGATGTTTGATTTTAAAGAACAATTATCTTATAAGATTAGAAATTTTGATTATAGAAGCTATTTAAACGAATTCTCTGAAAATAATATTAATTTGATATTACATAACTATATAGAAAATGAAAGATTTCGAGTAGTTTTAGGAGAAGGTGATTTAGCCGAAAGTTTTTTGAGCGCAGAATGGTATTACTCGATGCGTTGCTCTACAAGTGGAATCGAACAAACAGCTATTATCGCTGGATATATAAAATCAATTGAACAGCTACTATATCAGATTATTCGATTATCAATTAATTCAGGAAAGAAGATTAGAAAGAAAAATGATAGAATATTTATTCAATATTCAACTGATAACGAGGATGATGTCGATTATACCTTAGGAAGTATGATTCAATATGTAAAATATTACTCAGAATTATGGGAAATTAAAAATCCTGAAAGAAGGTTTGTAATAGATGCTCTATCAAAGTATAGGATTAAGTGTCGAAATGATCATTTTCATAGAGACAACATTCATAAGATGTCAGATATAGATGAGATAAGAAATCAAACTTTCGTATTGTTTGCGCTGTTATTAGGAGGAACAAGACTTTCTAAAGTAGAAATAGTTAATATGCTACCATACTCTAAATTTAGAGAGGAGAAAGGCTCTTTAGCCTATAATGATGTTGAAAAGTGGTTGGATGCTATACTAGCTGGGGATAACTTGTTAAATCCAGAGATTACCGTTTGTTTTATGGTAACAGGTCATGGTGTAGATAAGTGGAAGATTGATTTTTGTACAGTAAATGGATTAAAAGACAACAAATATATAGATGTAAAGAGTTTTCCTTATCGTTCACTAATATGGCCGAAGAGTAGAGAAAAGGATGCGGAAGGAAAAGTGATAACATATATACAACAATATCTTGACCAAGGAATATGGAGAGATAAATTAAAACAGCATAACAAGATATTTGTAGGTAAGTTTGCGAATCCGGTAATTGTATATGAGAAAAATATAAAATAATAAGGATAGACTGTTGTCGTATAGAGGAATTGCAATTAGAATCTAATAAACCAAACCGGAGCCCCGTACAGGGCTCCGGCCTTTTCGTTTTATTTAGCAACCGCCTTCTTGTAGTACATCTCTAACCCTAGCGCTGCGACTAGTAGCACCGCACCGACTGGTAAGTAGAGGGTTGGGTAGATGGAGCTGGTTCCGTAGATGTCGAAGACTCCTTTGAGGAAGCTGCCGAAGATGAAGGTGAGGACACCCATCTTATAGGCTGCTTGTGCGTCTTCTGACTCCAGGAAGGTTTTCCCGGTCATTTTTGCTACGAGATTTAGCACCACTCCAAGCACGAGTGGAATCATAAAGAGCAAGTACATGAATGGGGAGTAGACTTGGTGGCTGAAGAATTCATACACCGTTCCGACGACGAGTGTCACCACCGTTGCGACTGTGTAGAATGTCAGTCCTGTTTTCTTTTTATAAGTAGACAATGTCACTCACCTCTCTTTCTTCGATGTTTCGACCGTTTGTTGTCGGTTTGTTAATGATTTGTCCGTTAAAGTACATGGTTGATGATCCGCCACCGTCTAAGTTATAAGCGGTTGTGACGTTCATTTCTTTCATAAAATCAGCTAATTGTTTCAACGACAATCCTTTACTTTCGCTTGTACGTCCGTCTGACACCACGAAGACATAAGTGCTGTCGTCGATGATTCCGATAGCGGTACGAGGGTTGCTCGCCATGGCTTTCCCAACTTCGTCTGAACTATCAACGGCGACTTGTCCGTTTTCAATCAACGCTGGGCCAAATGACAAGACTTGCATTGCGCCGTTGTCGACTAACTGTTGGGCTGTGATGTCGCCTTCTTTGATGATGCCGAAGCTTCCGTCCTTGTAGATGACTAAATCTTCTTGGTCGGCACTCTGGCTCTGGCTTCGCAACAGTTGTCCATTACGAACGACGTATCCAGCATCTCTAGCGCCGTAGTAGTCCCCGTTAATTGCAAGGACTGCGTTCACGCTTTTTGCGGTCGTTGAGGTCTTCGCGGTTACGTTTCGACCGTATGTTTCGTTGGCCAAGGCGGTCTTAATTGACGCGTTTCCTTTGATTTTCACCGTTGCGACGTGGATTTGCGTGTTGTTTCGCTCGTACGTCTCAATCGTGATGGATTTCGTATCGTCCTCGTAGGCAGTCGCCGTGCTCACGGTTGGCGTTGTAGAAGTGCCAGTGCTACTAGAGCTACTTGAGTTTCCTGACGTCCCCGTGCCGCTTGCGCTAGTTCCTGTGTTCGTTGCCGCTGCCGTGTCGTTACTGAACTTTGCCAGGCTCTTTGAGATGAAGAGCGTATCGGCCACGACCATTCCCGAAGCCCCGATGAGGACTGCCGTATAAGCGGTCGTTAAGATTTTTCTGAGTGATTTTCCTTTTTTGTTATTTGACATAATGCACACCTTTCTCTTGTCCGAAAATGACTTTTTTCTGTACAAACCAGTTAAAGAAGAACATCCCGATTTCGGTGATGATTTTACCAACGAGTGGTCCGATGCCGAGTCCGTAGCTGAGGCCCATTAAAATTAATGTATTCAGCGTTAATGAGAAGCTGGCGAGTAAAATATAGCCGCCGAGTTCTTTTAGAAACGGTTTGTCGCTGGCAAAGACGAACTTCTTATTCACGAAGAAGTTGAATCCTGCGCTAATCACCCTTGCGACCACGTTAGCGGTCACGAGTGGTACGCCGATAAAGATTTGAAAGGCGTAGAGGGTGTAGTCTAGAAAAAATGAGAGGATTGACGATAGGGCGAATTGGAAAATCTCTTTGTAGATTCTGAATGAATCGCGAAGAGGATTAAAGTGTGAGCCCTCATTTTTGTTCTCGTAAATCGTTTGAATTTCTAGTTCGCAGAATGGGCGTTTTTCTTTTGCCCAAACCATCAACACATTCATTTCGTATTCGAAACGTGATCCTGAAATCTCTAGCATTTTTTCTAAGTGGGTGCTTGAGAATCCACGGAGGCCGGTTTGGGTATCACTAATTTTCGTGCCACTTGTGAGTTCGAAAATTTTCAAGGTGATTTTATTTCCGACACGGCTTCGAAGTGGGACGTGGGTTCCGTCGAAGTTTCGAACGCCGAGTACGAGGCTGTCTTTCTCAAGAGATGCCCTGGTGGCGATACGCACGATGTCTTCTGGACTATGTTGCCCGTCTGAGTCTGCCGTGACGATGGCTACTTCCTCATTTGCGTATGTTTCTTTAATGTATCGATAAGCTGTTTTTAGGCCTTCACCTTTTCCCTTATTTTCAGGATGCGTTAAAACGGTCGCTCCTGTTAATTGGTTGAAGATAGGAAGATATTTCTCCCCGCTGCCGTCATCGACTACGACTACTTCTAAGTCTTTGGCGATTAGTTGTTTTGTTAAAGTGATTAATTTTTCCTCTGGTTCATATGCTGGAATAATGACGATTGTTTTCATGTTTGTCACCGCTCGCCTGGTTGGGGGAGCTTCTCCTTTCCGTTTGGATAACTATAATTTGCACCATGAACCTAAAACGTACTTAAAAGAGGTGGAAAAAAATAAAAAAGCTCGGTAAGATAGTAAAGAAGAAATAAAAAATGGTAAAAATGTATCGATAGAAAAAATGAAAAAGGAGGAATGATGATGGCAACGATAGAAAGTGGAGCGAGATTTGGGATTCCGCTGGTATTCCTAGTGAGTTCAGTGTTTATTGCGACATGTGTGCTTGTCATTTTCGTTCGCCGATGGACAGCCGCAAAACAAAGCGGAGGTCCGTTCATGGCAGCTTTTCATATCGCAAATGGAACATTTTACATTCACGTGGCGTTCTGTTTCAAAAAGCGTCGTATTCCTCTTTCATCGATTCGCCGGATTTCGATTGATTTCATGCGCGGTAGAAAAGGTGGTGGCGATCGTTATTTCGTCATCATTGAACAAAAGGATGGCACTACGACCATGTTCTTCATGGGAAAAAGCAAAACCAATGATGCGTTGCTAGAGCAGTTGCCTCAAGCTGTGAAGCGGTATCCGATTAAGATTCAGAAGAATTAAAATAGAATGAAGAAGAATGTTGATAATCAGCATTCTTTTTTGTTTTCGAAAATACGGATACTAATAGTATTTCTGAAAGCGCTTGACATTTAATTGTTTGAGCGGTAAGATGTAGTCGTCATAAAATGACACCGGTGTCAAAAAGTAAATATCTATTAGGTCAGAAAATATGGAGGTCATTATGAAACGTTTAGACGGTAAAAAAGTATTTGGTATTCGTAAGTTAAAAGTTGGAGTTTGTTCTATTTTGTTAGCGGTTTCTTTTGTGGGTGCGCAAAATGTATTAGCAGAGGAAGTAGCTACTTCGACTCAGCCAACTACAGAAGAAAACAAACTAGTAACAACGGAGGCATCTCCTGAAAAAGTTCAAGAGGGTGAGAAAGAGGCAAAAGAAACTCCTGCTCAAAAGGACAGCCAATTAGAAACTACGGTAGAAAATGCAACTCCAAAAGAAAATGTAGAAACTCCTAAGAAGGCTGATGCCGGTGAAAAAGTAGAAGAAGTAAATAAAGATGCAAATAACGAAAAGTTAAATGTACCAGCTAACGCTCTTCGTTCTGTATCGGAAAGAAGTGCGAATGGGGCAGAAGCTGCTCAACCTACAACTGATACTTTAAATGTTAAAGATTTCGGTGCAGTTGGGGATGGAGTTACGGATGATCACGAAGCTATGCAAGCGGCTATTGATGCAGCTTCTCAAGGACTAGGTGGAGGAAAATTATATTTCCCTGAAGGAACGTATCTTGTAAAGAAAATGGTCCAATTAAAGAGCAATATCGATATTCGCTTGCATGATAATGCAACGATTGTTAACGGAATTAACTTCCAAGGACGTCCTTCAATCGTATTTATGACGGGACCTTTTATCAATGGAGGAGACAAGATTTTCTGGGAGCCAACAGAAAATATTAGTTTTACGGGCGGTACGATTGATATGAATGGTGCTTTGAATGAAGAAGGTACTAAACCAAAGAATTTACCGTTTATTAATTCTTCTGGCGGTTTTGCGATTGGAAATAGCTCAAATGTCACTATCCGCAATGTAACGTTTAAGGATAGTTATCAAGGACATGCCATTCAAATTGCAGGATCTAAAAATGTGTTAGTTGACCAATCTCGTTTCTTAGGTCAAGCATTACCTAAAACGATTAAAGATAATGCGATGATTACCAAAGAGTCGATTCAAATCGAACCGATGACAAGAAAAGGGTTCCCATACGCGTTAAACGAAACAGGTGTGAAATCAGAAAATGTAACGATTCAGAATTCATATTTTGGAAAGAGTGACAAGTCTGGTGAATTGGTAACTGCAATTGGTACGCATTATCAAGCCATTACTACTGAAAATCCTTCGAATATTAAAATTTTGAACAACCATTTCGATAACTTGGTTTATTCAGGCATTCGATTTACTGGATTTACAGATATTGTGATTAAAGATAATGTCTTTGATAAAAAAACAAAAGAAGAAAGTGTTCGATACAGAGAAGATGGTGGAGCGCTTGTAAATGCCTTTAGTTACAAAAATACAGAAGATGTTCTCGATTTAAATAAGAAAGTAGTAATTACAAATAATCGATTCAATATTAAAGACCCTAAAACACAAGCAATCCGAGTGGCAAGAGATAGCGAAGAGTACTTAGGAAAAGTAAAAGATATCGAAGTAACAAATAATACGATTAATAATCAAGCTCAAGATTCTGAAGTTCCTTCAATTGAACTTATCCGAATTAGTGATGGATTAACTGTTTCAGGCAACGTTATTCACGGCGGGAAAGATGGGATTGTCATCAATAACTCTACAGGCAGCATTACAGCAACTGATAATTCTTTCTCAAACCTAACAGGAAATTCCATTTCACTGCTAAATTCTGGCGATAACGGAAATATTTCCGTCGTAGCTTTAGGGCTTGGGAATGCCGATATTCACACAGAAAATGGAAACTATCATGTGATTGCAAGAAATAAAAATGGGTATTACTATCTTGCAACTTACTCCGATGATCAATTGGCTAATTTAATTGACAAAATTGGAGAGGTGTTCGTTCCAATCGCACAAGGAGAGCGTTTTGAAAGATATCTACAGTTCGAGTTCCGTAAGGTTTCAGAAGAAGATAAAAAAGCCAACAAACCAGCTAAAGAAGAATTCGTTCAAGCTGAAGCAAACAGAAATCAAAAAGAATTACCACAAACAGGAACGAATAGTTATTTAGGTGCTATTGCTTCTCTCGTTGGATTAGGAGTATTTTTTGGAGTTGGAGGAGTGAAGAAACGTCATGAAAATTAAAAGCATTTGTTCTATTCAAGGTACGGCGGTTGAAAACGAAGATGCGCTTGGTAGTTTTGGAAATTTCTTTTGGGTGATTGACGGGGCCACAGATTTATATCATGCAAAAAAATCGATTGGATATTCGGTTTCTGAAGTAACGCATTTATTGTCTAAGGTGATTGCAAAACATTGTGCAGAATCAAAAACGTTAAAAGAAATTTTTTCTGAAAGTATTAAGGAAGTCCGTTCGATTATAGGGTTAGATGATTCTAACCATGAAGAATATTGTAAACTGCCGACGTTTGCCTTTGTTTTTGCAAAATTAACAAAAACAAAACTGGAATACATGCTTCTTGGGGATTGTGTCATGCTCGTGAATGACCAAGAGGTAACCGACCATCGTGTGGACCGTTTGTTTGATTTAGGAAAAAACGAAATCGCACATTCGAGTAAGGAAGGCCCCGAAAGAAAAGTAATCTTACAAAAAATTAGAGAACTAGCCAATACGTCAAATGGATATTGGATTGGATCGCTAGATGAATCTTGTGTAGAACATGCTATTTATGGGAGTACAGAAGTGACTAGTCCTCAAATTGTATTAATGAGTGATGGTTTTTATGAGTTCTATTCTCAACATCCAGAGAATAAATTGGATGATCTAATTGTAATGAGAAAACAATCACAGGAAGTTGATCCTATTTATGGAAAGAAAGATGATGCAAGTATACTAATCGTCGATCTTTTGACGGATTGAAGCACTCTATAAAAATAATAGGATGACTAGTAGATTAAAAGGAGAAAATGATGCAAACAGTAATCAATAATTTTGTTGAACAAGTAATTCAATCTGGGTTGTATAAACCTATGGATTACTCATATGTAAAGAATAGAGTACTTGCTCTAGTCGGAGAGGAAGGAGCTAATACACCTACAAGTGAAACAGATATAAAAAAATTAAAAGATATGCTCGTTGAATTGGCTGAAACAAATGGGAAAGTAGGCTCCTTGGCAGAAGAAAAAGACTGTTTAGGTGCAGAGTTAATGAACTTTATTACTCCAATCCCAAGTGCAGTTAATGAAAAATTCTGGAGTACTTATCAAGAGTCTCCTGAAAAAGCCGTGAATGATTTTTATCAACTAAGTAAAGATAATGACTATATTAAGTTATCAGCGATTGCTAAAAATATTGCGTTCCGTGCAGAAACAAAATATGGGTCTCTAGAGATTACAATTAACCTCTCTAAACCAGAAAAAGACCCTAAAGCAATTGCAGCTGAGAAATTGATGAAAGCTTCGAATTATCCAAAATGTCTTTTATGTATGGAAAATGAAGGGTATCAAGGAAGAGTAAACTATCCAGCTCGTGCGAATCATAGAATTATCCGAATGAAACTTGGAGATGAAGAATGGGGATTACAATATTCACCATATTCATATTTTAATGAGCATGCCATTTTTCTAAATACAAAGCATATTCCGATGGCGATTACGCCTAAAACGTTTGAGCAGCTATTAGAAATTGTAGATATTATTCCGGGTTATTTTGCCGGATCAAACGCAGACCTTCCTATTGCAGGTGGCTCTATTTTAAGTCACAACCATTATCAAGGTGGAAAATACGTTTTCCCAATGGAAGTAGCAGAATGCAAAACAAACTTCGTATTTTCAGGATTCGAAGATATTCAGGCTGGTATTGTGAAATGGCCAATGTCTGTTCTTCGATTACGTGGTACAAATAAACAAAGAATAGTGGAATTAGCTTCGAAGATTTTAAAATCATGGCAAGGATATACCGATTTAGAAGCAGATATTATTGCTGCAACTGGAGAAGTCCCACACCATACAATCACTCCGATTGCTCGTGTAGTGGACGGCCAATTTGAAATGGATCTTGTTTTGAGAGATAACCACACATCAGAGTTACATCCAGATGGGGTATATCATCCTCATAAAGATGTTCAGCATATTAAAAAGGAAAATATCGGATTAATTGAAGTGATGGGACTTGCAATTTTACCACCTCGTTTGAAAACAGAGTTAGAGGAAGTTGAGAAATACCTTTTAGGTAAAGAGAATGCAATTGCAGATTATCATTTAGAATGGGCAGACCAATTAAAAGAAAAATACCCTAACGTTAAAGAAGAGGTTAATAGCGTAGTTCAACACGAAGTAGGACAAGTGTTTGCGAGAGTTCTCGAAGACGCTGGCGTTTATAAGAATACTCCGTTTGGACATGAAGCATTTATGAGATTTGTTAAGTCGGTTGGAATTAATTAGGAGGAACCCCAGATGGCAATATTGGTGACAGGCGGAGCTGGTTATATTGGTAGCCATACCGTAGTAGAATTATTAAATTTAGGAAAGGAAGTCGTAATTGTTGATAACCTTTCGAACTCTAGCATCTTGGTATTAGATCGTATTGAAGCAATTACAGGGAAACGTCCTGCGTTTTACGAATTAGATGTTTGTGATAAACAAGGATTGAGAAAAGTTTTCGAACAAGAATCTATTGAGGCTGCAATCCATTTTGCAGGATACAAAGCTGTCGGAGAATCCGTGCAAAAGCCCGTGATGTATTACGAAAATAATATTATGAGCACATTAGCTCTTGTTGAAGTGATGTCAGAGTTTAATGTTAAAAAGATTGTATTTTCATCGAGTGCGACTGTATACGGCGTTAATAATCAATCACCTCTCGTTGAAACGATGCCGACAAGTGCAACAAATCCTTATGGGTACACCAAAGTGATGCTTGAACAAATTTTAAAAGATGTTCATGTAGCAGATTCAGAGTGGAGTATTGCATTGCTTCGTTATTTCAATCCAATTGGGGCTCACGAGTCTGGGTTGATTGGTGAAAACCCTTCAGGAATTCCGAACAACTTGATGCCTTTTATTGCACAAGTAGCGGTAGGTAAGCGACCAGAGCTAAGTGTTTTTGGAGATGATTATGATACGGTAGATGGTACTGGCGTTCGAGATTATATCCATGTAGTGGATTTAGCGATTGGCCACATAAAAGCGTTAGAAAAAGTATCTGAAAAAACAGATGTTTATATTTATAACCTTGGTTCAGGAGAAGGCACTAGTGTATTACAACTTGTAAATACATTTGAAAGAGTTAATAGGGTTCCAATTCCTTATAAAATTGTTCCAAGAAGATTAGGAGACGTTGCGACTTGTTATGCAAATGCAGACAAAGCTTATAAGGAATTAAATTGGAAGACAACGAAATCAGTTGAAGACATGTGTAGAGATACATGGAATTGGCAATCGAAAAATCCAAACGGATATCAATAGTATAATTCTGCTTTGTAATAGTAAAAAAGACAATAAAAACAGGAATAAAAAAAGTTTATGAAAACGGTTGACAAGAAATCGGTTACACACTATAATGAAGTTACCGTTTGACACCGGTGTCAAAAACAAAAGAAGGAAGAATAACATGAAAAATCTTACAAAAATAAAATTTAAAGAAAATGGAGAATTTAATCATTTTCCAGGTAACACTGTTGTTGCCAATCTTTATACAAAACCAGATTTAATGGAAGTTGTGGATATTATTCAGGCTCGCTATAGAGAATTACCTTTTATTGATAAGTTTACTCTCACCCCTAGAGATTCTATTCATATGACTGTAATTGAATTGCTTTGCCATGAAAATCGTGAGCCTGAATTTTGGAGTAGCCATCTACCATTGGATACACCATTACAAGAAATCCATGATTACTTTGCAAAACAACTAGAAATTTTCCCATTGCTAAACGAAGAGATTCATATGCGTGTGACTGAAATGGGAAATCAAAACATTTTAGTTGAACCAGCTGATGAAAAATCCGCTAAACGATTAGAAGAAATTAGAGCTTATGTTTCTGAAAAAGCAGGTGTTCGTTTCCCTAACCATGATCGTTACCAATTCCATATCTCAATTGGATATCTTCGAGTTCCATTAACTGAAGAAGAAAATGAAGAGTTTACTAAAGTGAAACAGGAATTAACAAAAGTTTTACTTGAAAAAGTTCCTGTCATTACTGTAAATCGTATTGATTATACAGTGTTTGAAGATATGAGACGTTTTGTTCCATATTGCGAAAAGTTTGGAAAATAAAAATTACAAATAAAAACAAAAAGGAGATTTCAACATGAAAAAATCGAAATTTTTAAAAACTTTACTAGCTGCAGGGCTTGCAGTTACAACATTAGCTGCATGCTCAGGAGGAGCAAATAGTTCATCAAATGCTACAACAACTGCACCTCAAGCACAATCAGAAGAAAAAGCGGATAAGAGCCAAGAATTAGTAATTTATTCTAACTCTGTTTCAAATGGACGTGGAGATTGGCTAACTGCTAAAGCGAAAGAAGCTGGTTTCAACATTCGTATGGTGGATATCGCTGGTGCGCAATTAGCTGACCGTGTTATCGCTGAAAAAAATAACTCAGTAGCAGATATGGTGTTTGGTATCGGTGCTGTAGACTCAAATAAACTTCGTGATGCAAACCTTCTAGCTCAATTCAAACCAGAATGGCTTAACAAGATTGATGCATCATTAGCCGATAAAGATGGATACTATAACCCAGTTATCGTTCAACCTTTAGTATTGATTGGAAATCCAGAAGCTAAAGAAATGCCTAAAGACTGGACTGAATTAGCAGAAAAATATAAAGGTCAATATTCTATCTATGGATTGACTGGAGGAACAGGACGTGCGATTTACGCAAGTATCTTAGTTCGTTACCTTGATGAAAAAGGAGATTTAGGCGTATCAGAAAAAGGATGGGAAGTTGCAAAAGAATACTTTGCAAATGCCTATACTCTTCAAAAAGGTGAAAGCACAGTTGTTAAAGTGTTAGATAAAGAAAGCCCAATCCAATACGGTATGATTTGGGGTTCTGGAGCGTTAGTCGGACAAAAAGAACAAAATGTTGAATTCAAAGTTATGACACCTGAAATCGGAGTTCCTTTTGTAACAGAGCAAACAATGATTTTAAATACAAGTAAGAAACAAGCATTAGCAAAAGAATTCATCAACTGGTTCGGTCAAGCAGACATCCAAGCTGAATACAGCCAAAAATTCGGTTCTATTCCAGCGAATAAAGATGCTGTAAAAGAATTACCAGAAGCAACTAAGAAATTTGTTGACCAACTTAAACCACAAGATATTAACTGGGAAGTTGTTGGTAAATACTTAGACCAATGGGTTGAAAAAGCTGAATTAGAATACGTTAAGTAATATTAAATGTTGAATTAATCAATAAGAGTCTCGCTAGGATTCTACTCTATGCCATAGAAAGAGTCTACGCGAGACTTTTTAAGATAACACAAAGGAGTAAACGATATGATTAAATTTGATAACATTCAAATTAAATACGGTGATTTTATTGCGATTGACAATTTGAATTTAGAAATTAACGAAGGGGAGTTCTTTACATTCTTAGGACCTTCAGGATGCGGAAAATCAACAACTTTACGTGCATTAGTAGGATTCTTAGATCCATCAGCAGGTCGTATTGAAGTAAATGGTAAGGATGTTACTAAATTAGAACCTGAAAAACGTGGAATCGGAATTGTGTTCCAATCTTATGCATTATTTCCAACGATGACTGTTTTTGATAATATTGCGTTTGGTTTGAAAGTGAAGAAAGTAGCTCCGGATGTGATTAAAGCAAAAGTAGCAGCTGTAGCAGCGAAAATTAAGATTTCTGACCAACAATTGCAACGTAATGTATCTGAATTATCCGGAGGGCAACAACAACGTGTGGCGCTAGCCCGTGCATTAGTATTAGAACCAAAAATTCTCTGCCTTGACGAACCGCTCTCTAACTTGGATGCTAAATTACGTGTAGACCTAAGAAAAGAATTGAAACGTCTACAAAAAGATTTAGGAATTACAACATTGTATGTTACACACGACCAAGAAGAGGCATTGACATTATCAGATAGAATTGCTGTATTTAACAATGGTTTCATCGAACAAGTGGGAACACCTCCTGAAATTTACCATCAATCTAAAACAGAATTTGTTTGTGATTTTATCGGAGATATTAACGTCCTTTCTGAAGAAACAGTTCATGAGATTTTAGAAAGCAATCCAAACATTCCTTTAGAAGATAAAAAAGGATATATTCGTTTAGAAAAAATTCGTTTCAGACGTGAAACAGAAGACGATATTGTTCTAAAAGGAACAATTATTGATACAGAATTTTCAGGTGTAACAGTTCGTTATACTGTTCAAGTGTCAGACCATCAGGTTGTTAACGTTACACGTATTGATAGTCAATTTGCAATCAAATCTGTAGGGGAAAATGTGGAACTTTATATTACACCTTCAGATGTCGTGCAATATTAGGGAGGTACAACATGCGTCATAAGTTAAATTGGAAAGATTGGCTCATTCGTATAGGGCTAATCTGGTTCCTCGTAACGTTTATTATTTATCCAAATATTGATTTGGTATTAAGTGTGTTTGTCAAAGATGGACAATTCTCGCTAGATGCTGTTAATCGTGTACTTAAATCACCACGTGCAATTCAAAGTATTATGAACAGTTTTAAACTAGCATTATCGTTAATTGTTACAGTTAACGTAGTCGGTCTTCTTTGTGTGTTGTTCACAGAATACTTCGATATTAAAGGTGCCAAGATCTTAAAACTTGGATATATGACATCTTTAATTTATGGTGGTGTGGTTCTTGCAACAGGGTATAAATTCGTATACGGCCCTTATGGAATGATTACAAGAATTCTTCAAAACTTCCTACCAAACCTTGATCCAAACTGGTTTGTGGGATATGGTGCTGTATTATTCATTATGACCTTCTCAGGTACAGCCAACCATACATTGTTCTTAACAAATACCATTCGTGGTGTCGATTATCATACTATTGAAGCAGCGCGTAATATGGGAGCAAAACCATTTACCGTATTCAGAAAAATTGTTTTACCAACATTAACGCCAACATTATTTGCCTTAACAATCATGATTTTCTTAAGCGGGTTATCAGCAGTTGCGGCTCCAATGATTGTAGGGGGTAAACAATTCCAAACAATTAACCCGATGATTATCACTTTTGCAGGGATGGGGAACTCTCGTGACCTTGCTGCGTTACTTGCGATTGTCCTAGGGGTTGCAACAACAATCTTATTAAGTATCATGAATAAGATTGAAAAAGGTGGAAATTATATTTCAATTTCTAAAACAAAAGCACCTTTAAAAAAACAAAAGATTACTTCAAAACCATGGAATATCATTGCGCATATCGTGGCATACGCTTTATTCGTAGTGTTCATGTTACCTTTGATTTTCATTGTCTTGTACTCATTCACTGATCCAGTGGCGATTCAAACAGGTAACTTGTCATTAGCTAACTTTACTCTAGAAAACTATCATCAGTTCTTCACTAATAGTGTTGCGTTCTCACCATTCTTAGTCAGCTTTGTATATGCCAGTCTTGCTGCTATCACTGCGACAGTTCTTGCCGTTGTATTTGCACGTGTGGTTCGTAAACATAAAGCTCGCTTTGACTCCTTATTTGAATATGGTGCGTTATTACCTTGGTTATTACCAAATACTTTATTAGCAATTAGTTTGCTATTTACATTTAATCAACCACAACCACTTGTATTTAATTTCATTTTAGTAGGAACGCTAGTAATTCTATTAATTGGATATATTATTGTAAAGATTCCATTCTCTTATCGTATGGTTCGTGCTATTTTATTTAGTGTTGATGATGAGATGGAAGATGCAGCTCGTAGTATGGGGGCGTCTCCGTTTTATACAATGATGAAGGTTATTATTCCGTTTATTTTACCGGTAGTACTTTCAGTTATTGCGCTTAACTTTAACTCTCTATTAACAGACTTCGACTTATCTGTATTCTTGTATCATCCATTAGCTCAACCTTTAGGTATTACTATCCGTTCAGCTGGTGATGAAACAGCAACATCAAATGCACAAGCACTTGTCTTTGTATATACAATTGTATTGATGATTATTTCTTCAGCAGTACTTTACTTCACACAAAGACGTGGCAAAACAACTAGAAAATAATTATGATTACATCAGAATTAACGAATACAGATATTTTTATCCGAATTGCATTGTCTTTGATAGCCGGAATGGTTATCGGCATGGAGCGAGGTAGTAAATCGCAACCAG
This sequence comes from uncultured Streptococcus sp., assembly GCA_902479935.1. Taxonomy (GTDB): domain Bacteria; phylum Bacillota; class Bacilli; order Lactobacillales; family Aerococcaceae; genus Granulicatella. The sequence continues at coordinate 116,372 of CABSQV010000002.1, forward strand.
CAGGAATTAGAACGCATAGTGTCGTTTGTGTTGCGGCATGTTTAATCATGATGACTAATGAATTTGTTTCTTATAAGTTTGGGACAGGAGATCCGACCAGATTAGGAGCGCAGGTTGTTTCGGGAGTCGGTTTCTTAGGGGCAGGGACGATCCTTGTCACAGAAAAGAAAAAAGTTACAGGGTTAACAACTGCAGCAGGTATTTGGGGTTCTGCAGGGATAGGACTCGCAATTGGAGTCGGCTTTTATCAAGGAGCAATTTTAGCAGCCGTTTCTATTTGGGGCGTGATATCCATGTTTCAACCGTTAAAGATGTATCTACAAAAACGCTCTCGAGTAATTGAACTCTATATTGTAGTCAATTCTACGGAAGCCTATAATCGTGTATTAGTCTATTGTGCAGAAAATCGAATTAGAATTACTGATTCAAGGACTGCATTCGGTGAAGTGAACCAAAGTCGAATCCAGTATTTCGATGTGCCAGAGAAGAAAATTGCTTCTTTTGTAACGTTAGAATTAGCTGGCAGCTTTGAACATCTTCGACTTATGGAAGAACTTTCTAATCTTCCAGGTGTCATTTATGTTGAAGAGATTAGTTAGATACGGATTAAAGAGCAAGGATTTCCTTGCTCTTTTTTAGATGAATAAGTATTCGCTAAAGAGATGTCGAATGTCAATTTCCTAGTATAGGATGGATAGAGGAGTTATTATGGGATGAAAGTATGTAAGATAAATTTTGATAATGGCAGCATTCGATATTATAATAGAGAATGCCTAGAGAAGGAATGTCATATTCATACATTTCATGAGTTGTGCGAATGGGTATGGGCATTTCATCTTCCAATGGATCAATTAATAAATAAAGTAATTTTCAAAGAAAAGCTAGTACCAATTTTAGAAAGTTACATAAAAGAAATAGACCAAGAACTAAAAGGAATGAATTGTCTCACTGAGTTATATTTGATAGAATTATGTGGTATTCCAATATCTTACACGTATATTCAAGCGATGATTATCAGATATTTTGAATTGCTTGGATATAATAGTGAGCTCTTAAAATTTCGAGTGAACAGAGCGTATCAATAATGACAATTAGTATAGTGATCGAAAAAATAAATTTATAAGGAGTAAGGATGGAAAAGTTTAAGAGAAAGGCTACTATTTATGATATTGCGCGCATTTCAGGGGTCTCTCCAAAGACTGTTTCCCGTGTTATCAATGGTGGTGATGGAGTTAGATCAGAAACTTACCAGTCTGTGATGAAGGTAATTGATGAACTGTCTTATATTCCAAATGCGTATGCACAAAATCTGACTAAGAAAGAAACAACGAATATTCTCATTTCAGTCAAGAAGATGGAGTCGTTCCCATTAATCTGGTTCCAGACACTATTGGATAAGGTTTTACAAACTTGTAAAGAAATGGGAGTCAATGCAATCGTCGAGTATTTTGGTGAAGGGGATTCAATTAAGGATTCTATTATTTCAAGTACTGGAAGTTTAGTCGATGGAGTTATTGTCTTTTATGAAGGTAAAGATGATAGTAGAATTCAATATTTAAAGAAAAATAATATGCCTTTTATTGTGTTTGGGGAATCACAGACAGAAGGTGTTATTTATGTTTCGAATAATGATTTCCAAGCAATGTACGATTTGATGGGAGCCGTTGCTGATAAAGGGCTTCGTGACATGTGGCTACTAATGGGTGGAGAGTCACTTGTCAATAAAGATCGTGAGAAGGGTGCTCGTACTTTTGTAAAAGAGAAAAAGTATGAAATTGCTTTAGAAGTTGTTTATGGATTAGCTACGATTGAATCTGTGTATCATTATGCGATGGATAATTTAACAGGTACGAATATACCGGATATTATATTTGTCTCTGGGGATGAAAAAGTCCAAGGGATTATTCGTGCGTGTTACGAAAAAGGAATTTCGATTCCTGACCAATTAGCTATTGTAGGGTTTGACAACATTCCAATAGCACAATACTATACACCTGCATTATCAACCATTTCTCCAGATTATAGTCAGTTAGCAAAAGAAATGATTGATGGAGTTCTTGCGATTATCAATGGAGATAAAAGAAAATCTGTAGAGGTTTCTACAACTCTTGTCAGACGACAATCGTTTTAAGCAGAGCACGGTGCAAATAATATAAATGTCTTAAAATGGAAGTAAGCTTTTAGAGTTTATTTCCATTTTTTGTTTCCTGATTTCAGTTTATTTGCTAGGAGGAAAGATAGCAGTTTGATGAACTGTAACATCTCAACCTTGCACGATGAGTGCTTGATTGCTATAATAGGCACTGTCTTTTATATGGATATGACTTGTTTTCAGAAGATTTACATAAAATGAAAATTATTTGCAATAGAAAGGGGAGAACAAGATGTCTACTCATGAAAAAGTATCACTTTCAGAAGTAAACCAATCGATTGAAACGCCAAAGAATAATAATTTCTGGCAAAACTTAAAAGCCTTCTTAGGCCCCGGAGCGCTTGTAGCAGTAGGGTACATGGACCCAGGTAACTGGATTACCAGCGTGGTTGGAGGGGCTTCGTACAAATATACATTGCTCTTCGTAATCCTGATTTCGTCATTAATCGCAATGCAGTTGCAACAAATGGCAGGGAAACTTGGGATTGTTACACGTATGGACTTAGCGCAAGCAACAGCGCATCACGCACCGCAGTGGCTTCGTCATGTGTTATGGGTGATTGTCGAATTAGCCTTGATGGCGACAGACTTAGCGGAGGTGCTTGGATCGGCCATCGCCTTGAACCTCTTATTCGGGATTCCAATTATGGGAGCCATCTTTATCACGGTACTCGACGTATTCTTGCTTCTTGGAATTATGAAGCTTGGATTTAAGAAAATCGAAGCGATTGTATCAACGTTAATCTTAACAATCCTTTTAATTTTCGTTTATTTAGTAGCGTTAGCAGAACCAAGTATCTCAGGAATTTTCACAGGATTCCTACCAACGGCGCAGTTATTCGGACCAACAGCACCTGGACACGATAGCATCTTAACATTGGCGCTAGGGATTGTCGGGGCAACAGTAATGCCGCATAACTTATACTTACATTCGTCGCTCTCGCAAACGAGAAAAGTGGACTACACAGATCCAGACAATGTGCGTAAAGCTGTTCGTTTCATGACATGGGACTCAAACATCCAGTTGAGCTTAGCGTTCGTCGTGAACTCACTCCTATTAATCTTAGGGGCAGCGTTATTCTTCGGACATGCATCTGAAATTTCGGCCTTCTCGCAAATGTACAATGCATTGCAAGATTCGAAGATTGCTGGAGCGGTCGCAAGTTCGACATTATCGACACTCTTTGCCGTGGCGCTTTTAGCGAGTGGGCAAAACTCAACAATCACAGGGACATTGACAGGACAAATCGTGATGGAAGGTTTCTTACATATGAAATTACCACAATGGATTATCCGTCTTGTGACTCGTTTATTCGCCTTACTACCGGTAATCGTCGTAGCGATGTTATTCGGTTCGCAAGAAAAAACATTAGACCAACTCTTGGTTTACTCACAAGTATTCCTATCAGTGGCGTTACCATTCTCTATCTTCCCATTGATTTACTTCACATCGAAGAAATCACTTATGGGAGAATTCACCAACGCCAAATGGAATACCTTCCTAGGATATGCGGTAGCCGTTATCCTAACTATTTTAAACTTCAAGTTAATTTTTGATTTATTCTAAAACGAAACGGGCATCTTCGGGTGCTCGTTTTTTTATATTGTTTTCCTAAATTTCACAAAGGTTTTATTGTATTTTTCTAGAGAATAGGATAGATTATAAGTGAGGGATGGAACCGCATTCAACGGTTCGTCGATACGAGTAGAATGAGGAGGATGGTTATGAATTTTCCATTTCGTGAAGATCCAAATACGGCAACGATTCTGTGCAAGCATATTGCAAGAGGAGAAAAGCCGATTTTATATGTAAGTCATGACGAAGACGATGGCATGTGGCAGTTTCTATGCAACCAGGAGCATACTATTGAGGACTTGATGTTAGTGACCTTGAAACAAGCCTATGAGCTCGATTCATCTATCGGGGAAATCAAAGACTTACCTCTTGGGAAAGAGGCTTGGAGAGAACATCCACAAATGCCGTGGAGAACATAATGTTGAAGTTGAATATTGCGCTTAATGTCTGAGACAGGGGGCATTTTTATGAAAAAGAGTCTTGTAGCAGTTGTACTGTTTGGGGTATTTCTACTAGCTGCGTGTGTGCATACGGATGAACAGAGTCAAAAGACGACCACACTAACAGCGATAACAGTGGCAGAGGGGGCAGAAACCTCTCAAGGAACGACAACTGTTGGCATAACTTCGACAGAAACGGAGGCGGCTGTAACAACGGTCGCGCCCGAAACACCAACAACTGAAACAACGACTACAGCACCACCTGAGATTCGCAAGAAGTTGTTGTCTGTAACGCCACAAATTCAAGAGAAATGGTATTTTTGTGCGCCAACAACGGTGAGTATGATGTTATCGACCCAAGGAATTATCGTTTCGCAAGAGCAATTAGCTAAAGAGATGGGAACATATGAACCTTACGGGACGCATAATAGGGAAGCGATTCGTGTGTTGAATCAGCATTTGTTTGGATATCCAGAGCCCCAAGCTGGGCAAGCAGGTTATCGACTTGCGACCGTCACGAATGCAAGTCCTGATTCGGAGGATATGCGTTTGTTCAAGGAACGCGTTCGCAAGAGTATTGATGATGGGTATCCGCTCTATTACACCTTTACCATTTCGCAGATTTATCCTGGAAAATCAGGGGAACATAATGTAATTGGGATTGGTTATGAGTTGACGCCTGATGGGAAAGACATTTCCGCAATTTATTATTTAGATTCCATGACGCATGTCCAAGATCCAACATACGGCGGGTTGAAAAAAGTAACGCCGAAAGAGTTATTGGCGGCGATGGTAACGTGCGGTGAACCGAATTACGCTTGGTAATCGTAGAAAACGACAGTGAGAGGGAGAAAAGAATGAAGAGTATTTCGAAAACAGTAAAATTAGGACTTTGTGCAGCTGTACTGATTGGCCTAGCAGGATGTGCCAAAACGCAAAAAGAAACGACAACACAGACTTCACCAGAGACAACAACCGTGGCCGCACAGACTCAGGAAGCTCCGCAATGGGTTGCGACCTATACCAATATCAGCAATCCCTCAAGCGTTGAAGAAGTGAAGGCATTGTTGTCTGCGTACTTGGATAAAGAAAGTGTGGAGAAGTTCTTTGAGTTCGTGAATGACTACAATGAGACTGTCGGCGAAACAGGCTTGCAAGGGGACTTTGCGTCGTTTACAAAAACGGAGTATGACGTTGAGAAAATCACTCCGCTTTGGAATGCAAAACACGGCGATTTTGTCGGAACGAACTGTCGCATCAATACGTATGCGTTGTTGAAGAATAAGATTACGATTCCGAAGATTGCTGCGGATAGTGAGCTCTTATTTATCGATAATGATGCGATTGACAAGGGACATCTTTTTAGTGCGGATGAAAAAGAAGACTTGAATCGTTTGTTCTCGCGCGTGGAAACGGAAGCGACGACAGACGTGAAGACGCATGCGAAGAAGATGGAACAGTTCCTATCGCAATTTACTTTTGACGAGAATGCGCGTATGCTCTCAGTCGTGATTCACGATAATTTGGACGGGGAATCGCTCTTTATTGGCCACGTGGGAGTCTTAGTTCCGACGGGGGACGGGTTCTTATTTGTCGAAAAACTCACCTTCGAGGAGCCATACCAAGCAATTAAATTCAAGACAAAAGAAGATGTCTACAAGTATCTTGAAACGAAATATCAAGACTATACCGGAGAAGGCTTAGCCAAGCCATTCATTATGGATAATGCGAAATATGTGGAGAGATTTAATGCTGTAGGCAAACAAAATTAGTATTTATAAATAGGAGTGTAGATATTTTTTGTGCTAGATGTATTTTGGGGTAGGTGAGATTATGGATTATAGGGTAGGAAAACCAAAAAAAGGTATGGATCAATTAGTCTCCGAAATGAAAAATTCGCGTGGTATTAATTTTAATTATTTTAATGAAAATGATGCAGTAGATTATTTGACTAATGTAAATAATTATCTTAGAACGGCAGCGTACAGGAAAAATTATTTGAAATATAATAAAGGTACACATAGTGGAAAGTATATTAATTTAGATTTTGCTTACTTAGTAGAATTAAGTATCATAGATATGCATTACAGATTTTTGGTTCAGAAAATGTGTTCAGATATTGAACATAGTATTTGTGTTCAACTTATCAGTGATATTGAGAAAGACCCAGAGTGTAACGGATATGATATCGTTAAGCAGTTTCTAGATGAAAATCAGAAGGAACTAAAGAAAATAGTCGCTACAGTTAATTCACCGCATACAGGGGATTTGCTAAAAAAATATTTTGCAGTGAGGCGTAACGATAACAATAAGCATGAAATAGAGAATTATGAGGAGTGTCCAGTATGGGTATTAATGGAATTGTTGAGTTTTGGCTCAATCATCAATTTTTATCTATATTACTATGAGTCTAGAGATAAACCTCATATTAAAAAAAGTCTATTAAATTTAGTAAGAAGTTTGAGAAATGCCGCTGCTCACAATAATTGTATTATATACGATCTAAACAAAAGTACATCTTTGCCACCGAGTGGTATCTCACAATTCGTTAGTAAAATAGATACAATTTCGAAAGAAAGAAGGAAAAAAGGCCTGACTTCTAGGGTAATCTTAGAGTTTGTTACATTAATGTATATTTATGATAAATGCGTTCACGGTAAAGTTAAGAAACACAGGTTGAGAGAACTAAATGAACTTATTAATAACAGAATGAGATTGAACGAAGACTATTTTAAATCTAATGAATTATTATGCTCGGCATATCATTTTGTTAAACAAGTTACAGATTTTGTTATAATGGAAAAAAGTTCTTGACAAAGATTGATAGAAGAGTTAGATTATATACAACAATAAAAAATTAAATTGATTTTTGTATGGGCAACGTTGCGACGGTGCCCTATTTTTTTGATTTAGAAAAATTAGTAAAGTAGTTATATAATGACTATATAGGTTTATGTAATCTCCATAGGGAATAGAAAAGAGGATACAAGATGGACGTAAAAGATTTTACAGAAAAAGAACAAGAACAAATTAAAAAAGGATTGAGCACAGCGGTGTTGACGGATAAAGAAGCGGCTAAGAAAATTTTAGCGCTAGTGCCAGAAGAATGGATTAAGGCGATTCCGTTCTTAGTCAGAGGCCATGCGACAACAAAAACAGTTCAACGCATCGCAAAAGAAAATCCTGAACTTTATGCAGTCGCAAAACAAGAAGGAGAGCTTCCTGAAAAAGAACGCGAAGAATTGCGTGAAATCATTACTGGAATTTTCCAACAAAAAATGAACAAACATAACATTAAATAATGACAGTGCCATGCATGATGCGTGCATGGCGCTTTGTATTTTCGCTGGAATACGATACAGTAGGAAGTGAGAAGAAATGAAGTAGGAGAAAGGGAGTAGGAAAATGGAACGAATTAAACCAGCAGAGTTTCAAGCGTTGAATCAAAAAGAGGACATCACGATTCTAGATGTTCGTGAAGTGGATGAATTCCAAGCAGGGCATATCGAGGGGGCCTTGAATGCGCCACTTAGCATGCTAGAGAATGGATACGAGCAGCTGGATTCATCGAAACGCTATTATGTGATTTGCCAAGGTGGCATGCGTTCGGAGCGTGCGTGTCAGTTTTTGGAGACAAAAGGCTTTGACGTGGTAAACGTTGAAGGAGGAATGAATCAGTGGAAAGCTTAAAGCAAACGACAGAGGTGCAACTAGTTCCTTTTAACAAAAGCTTCCTTGAAACGATTTGGAAGATTGGTTTTTCAACGGAGAAGCCAGAGTGGACGAAGTTGAACGCACCGTATTTTAATGATTATCGCAAGTTTGATGATGCGAAAAGTTTTGGTGCAAGCCCGATTGCGGACTTTTTAATGAGCGACGATTGCAGATGTGTTGTCGCTAACGGTCAGCCTGTCGGGATGGTTTCAAAATCATGGGAGGATGAAGCTACACGATGGCTAGAAATCGGAATTGTGATCTATGACGACCAATTATGGAGCCAAGGAATTGCGACCACTGCGCTAACGAAGTGGGTGGATGCCATTTTCCACGAAACCGATGCACTGGAACATATTGGCATGACGACTTGGAGTGGGAACGGTGGGATGATGGCCGTTGCTGAGAAATTAGGGTTCCTAAAAGAGGGCCAAATTCGGAAAGTTCGCTACTACCAAGGTCAGTACTATGATAGCGTGAAGTATGGAGTTTTACGCGAAGAGTGGAATACAAGAGCATAAGGATAAAGAAAGAGACTGATTACGATGATATGTACCCCCTTTACTGGACAAACCAGTAAAGGGGGTATTTATTATGCGTT
>CABSQV010000003.1:0-123204 GCA_902479935.1 uncultured Streptococcus sp.
TTTATTGACTTTCTTTTCATCACTCGTGATTCAAGAAAGTCTAATAAACTGTGCGAACGAAAGACTACGAAGCAGAAAAACCTCACACTGTGAGGTTTTTCTTGTCTTCTGTCTTTCTGCTTCGTATCCTGTTTAGTCTTCCCCCGGTCTCATCGGGCGTTTATATTTACTCTTAGACTCTTGTCGGATGATGGTATGTGGGGATTTGCGGCCCTTGTTTGAATTTCTGAAGAGCATTTGCATTTTTTCGTCGTCGAAGAGTTCAAGGTTTTGATCGACGAAGTGACTTGCATCAGCTTTCCAATCTGAATGATAGTAATTGAATAATTCGGCCATGGCGACATTTCTGTCGGTGGCGCTCCCTTTAAATTCAGGGTCTGTTACATCCGTTAAGTATTGTTGCATTTTTGCAATTCTATTTTTATCAAAATCTGCCATAACATTCGCCTCTTTTCAGTCCTATTTTAGCATAGAAGACGTTTTCTTAAAAGAAATTTTTCAAAACTACTGTTCATTTTCAATTGAATGTTTTATACTATTCATTGCTAATTTTTTGAAGAGGAGGGTGTCTGATGGCAAAAGATATGACAAGTGGAAAACCGTTGAAACTGATTTGGAATTTTACAATCCCATTGTTAATCGGTAACTTGTTCCAGCAATTATATAATATGGCCGATACCTTTATTGTAGGTCGAACGATTGGTGTGCATGCGTTAGCCGCGGTTGGTTCTACAGGAAGTATTGTGTTTCTAATTATCGGTTTTGCAACAGGGTTAACAGCTGGTCTTGCGATTCCGTTAGCACAACGGTTTGGCGCCAAGGATTACAAGGGCGTGAAGCATAGTTTTTATGTATCTATTTTAATTTCCATTGCTACGGCTATTGTGTTAACCGCTCTGAGTATGATTTTCTGTCGTCAAATTCTGGAAATCATGCAGACACCATCCGAGATCATTGATGGGGCCTATGATTATTTAATCGTCATCTTTGGCGGTATTTTCTCATCAATGGCTTACAATTTATTATCTAACATTTTCCGTTCTATCGGGGATGCAAAAACACCATTGTATTTCCTTGTAATGGCTTGTGTGATGAATATCGTTCTGGATATTCTCTTCATTGCAGTCTTTGGAATGGGAGTTGAAGGAGCAGGATATGCAACGGTTCTTTCTCAAATCTTCTCAGCAGTAGCCTGCGTGGTTTATATTTGGAAGAAAATTCCAGTATTAAGATTAACAAAAGCTGACCTTGTAGCGACAAAGCAAAATATTAGAGAACATTGTCGTATTTCATTCCCGATGGCGTTCCAAGCATCGATTATTGCCATTGGAACGATTATGGTTCAAATCGCATTGAATCAATTAGGACCGACTTCGGTTGCGGCGCATACGGCAGCGCAAAAGATTGACCAGCTAGCCATTCTTCCAATGATGTCATTCGGAGTGACGATGGCGACGTATTCTGCACAAAACTATGGTGCAAAGAAATATGATCGTATTTGGCTTGGCGTGCGTGAATGTATCAAGTTATCTTTAACATTTGCGATTGGCATTGGGATTATTTTAAATCTCTTTAGCCCGATTCTTATTCGCGCTTTCGTTGGAGAAGGGCATGAGGAGGTCGTTGAATTAGGGCGACTATTCTTCCTTACAAACGGGACAACATATAGTTTCCTTTCATTACTTTTTATTTATCGTTACACCTTACAAGGAGTAGGAAAAACTTTCACACCGACCTTGGCTGGAATTATGGAACTCATCATGCGTTCTGTAGCAGCGGTCGTTCTATCAAATATGTATGGATTCGTCGGAGCAACGGTTGCAAACCCAATGGCATGGTTTGGTTCGATGGTACCCCTCATGATTGCGTATTATATGTTTAAAAATAAAGTTCAACATGGAGTAGAGCAGTAGTATTAAGCTACTGTTCTTTTTTTACGCTAAATTATGGTATAATAAAATGAAAATGCATGAAGCGAGGTGACGTCATGAAAACAGATATTGAAATTGCACAAGAAAACCAAATGCAACCTATTTCGGTCATTGCTGAGAAACTCAATTTAACGCCTGAAGAAGTAGAGCCTTATGGAAAATACAAGGCAAAGATTGATAAGAATGACATTCATAACCCAGAGAATTTTGGGAAACTCATTTTAGTCACATCAATGAACCCGACTCCTGCTGGAGAAGGAAAGTCTACTGTAACAGTTGGTTTAGGAGATGCTTTAACAGCGATTGGAAAGAAAACAGCCATTGCGCTGCGTGAACCATCTCTAGGACCGACTCTTGGACTCAAAGGTGGTGCCACAGGTGGAGGATATGCGCAAGTCGTTCCTATGGAAGAAATCAATTTGCATTTCACAGGAGACATGCACGCCTTAACGACGGCGACAAATCTAGTGTCTGCAATCATTGACAATCACATTCACCAAGGAAATGAGCTACAAATCGATACAAGCCGCATTTTGTGGAAACGAGCGCTCGATTTGAATGACCGTTCGTTACGCCAAATTGAAATTGGTCTTGGTGGTCCGATTAATGGGGTTCCTCGCAAGGACGGTTTTGATATTACGGTTGCAACCGAAATGATGGCGGTGCTTTGTTTAGCGAGTGACTTAAAAGACTTGCAGCATCGTGTATCGCAAATTTTAGTGGCGTTTGATGTGAATGGGAAACCAGTGACAGTAGCGGATTTACAAGTAGAAGGAGCTATTACGGCCCTTATGAAAGAAGCCGTGAAGCCAAACCTTGTTCAAACTTTAGAAGAAACGCCAGCCATTGTTCATGGCGGACCATTTGCCAATATTGCGCATGGATGTAATAGTGTTATCGCGACGAAAATGGCCTTAACATTGGCAGATTATACTGTGACAGAAGCAGGTTTTGGGGCCGACCTTGGTGCTCAGAAGTTCCTGGATATTAAGGTGCCTGTTCTTGGAAAGAGTCCGGATGCAGTTGTAGTCGTAGCAACCATTCGTTCAACGAAGATGCATGGCGGATTATCTCTTGAAGAGTTAGCGCAAGGAGAATCGCTTGAAGCGGTTCGCGAAGGATTTAAGAACGTAGCGAAACATATTGAGAATGTTCAACAGTATGGCTTACCTGTAGTGGTAGCGCTGAATGAATTTATAACGGATACAAAAGCAGAACAAGAACTCTTTGCATCGCTTTGTCAGGAGTTTGGAGTTCCATGTATCATGACTGCTGTATGGGAAAAAGGTTCCAAGGGCGGTATTGAATTAGCACAGAAAGTTGTTGAACTCTGTGAAAGTGGCAAAGCTGCTTTTCATCCAACTTATAAAGAGAACCAACCGATTCAAGAAAAAATCGATGCAGTCGCTAAGAATATTTATGGAGCCACGAAGGTAAATTACACCCCTGAAGCGTTAGAACAATTGAAAGAGATTGAAGAAGCTGGATGGAATCATTTAAATGTTTGTATTGCGAAAACACCGTATTCATTCTCAGACAACGCCAAGTTAAAAGGACGTCCAGAAAACTTTGAAATCACGATTCGTTCATTGATTCCAAAACTAGGTGCTGGATTTATTGTTGCATTAACGGGAACAGTTTTAACGATGCCGGGACTTCCAAAAGTTCCAGCAGCACTTGGAATTAGTGTTAATGACAATGGGAAAATTCAAGGGTTATATTAAGAGACTTGAAAGGAGTTTGCATGAAAGATTTTAGAGTCGATTATTTGAAAAAATCTTATGGTGCGAAATCATTATTAGAAGACGTGTCCTTTATTATTAATGAAGGTGAACACGTAGGGTTAATTGGGCAAAACGGGACTGGTAAGAGTACGTTATTATCTATTCTTGCAGGAGTTGATTTTGCTGAATCAGGAGACATCACAACGTCTAACGATTACAGAATTGGATACTTATCACAGCAACCAGAATTAGATGATGAAGATACGATTTTTGAAGCCTTATATAAAGGCGACCATCCAACATTAAAAGTCGTTCATGACTTTGAAGAAGTGGTGGAACAATTACGCGAAAATCCGACTTCAGAAAGCCTCACAAAACGATACAGCGTCTTAGAACAAAAGATGAATGAAATCGATGGATGGCAAGTGGAAGTTCAAATTAAGACGATTCTTCAAAAGATGGGATTAACGGACATCCAGAAAAAAGTTGGCACGCTCTCTGGTGGACAGAAGAAGCGTGTGGGACTTGCAAAAGTATTAATGGAAGAACCAGATTTACTATTGCTCGATGAACCAACGAACCACTTAGACTTAGAAGCCATCGAATGGTTAGAAGGGTATTTAGCTAATTACAAAGGTGCGATGATGCTCGTGACTCACGACCGTTACTTCTTAGAACGTGCGGTAACGCATATGTTCGAACTAGTGAATGGGCGAATCGAAGCGTATGAAGGAAACTATGAGTCGTACTTAGAGCAACGAAGTCAACGAGAACAAATCGCAGCTCGCATGTCGCAGAAACAAAAACGATTATATCAAAGCGAATTAGAGTGGATGCGTCAAGGCGCTAAAGCTCGTACTACGAAGCAACAAGCTCGTATTCATCGCTTTGAAGCGTTAGAAAAAGATGTGAAACAGACGACTTCAAACGACAAGCTAGTGATGGAATTCGACCAAGCGCGTATCGGGAAACGTGTCTTCCAAATGGAAGATGTCAGTCTTTCAATTAATGGACAACAAATCGTGAAGAATCTAGATTGGATTATTCAAAGTCAAGCGCGTGTCGGAATTGCTGGAGTAAATGGTGTTGGAAAATCAACCTTCTTAAACGCCATTGCTGGACAGATTCCGTTTGATAATGGCCAGTTTGTTGTCGGTGAGACTGTTCGAATCGCATACTACAAACAACAAGATGAAGATATTCCAATGGATAAACAGCTCATCCAATATTTACGAGAAGAAGCGGAAGAAATAAAACGTGAAAACGGAGAAGTAGCTTCTATTTCAGAACTACTCGAAACGTTCTTATTCCCAAGACATCTACATGGAGCATACATCCATACATTGTCTGGAGGAGAGAGAAGACGACTCTACTTACTTCGTTTATTAATGACAAAACCAAATGTGTTATTATTAGACGAACCAACGAACGATTTGGATATCGATACATTAACTGTGCTCGAAGACTTCTTAGAGTCGTTTAATGGAGCGGTTCTCATCGTATCGCATGACCGTTACTTCTTAGATAAGACGGTGGATCAATTATTTGTCATCCGAGGCGAAGGGCAAACAGAACTGTTCTACGGATCGATGAGTGAGTATTTAGAACAAGAAAAATCGCTAGCAAAAGTTGCGGTGGAAACTCCTAAGGCAGAAGCGCCAAAAGTGGAGGCTCCAAAAGCAGCTCCGGCTAAGAAGATGACGTATCAAGAGAAGAAAGAATGGGAGACGATAGAAGCTACCATTCAAGAACTAGAAGAAAAACTAGAATTCTTGCAAGAGGAAATGAGTGTTCATGCACAAGATTTTGCCAAACTACAAGAATTACAAGAGGAATTAGACAAGACGGAAGAAGCAGCAAGTGCGGCTTATGAACGTTGGGAATATTTAGCAGAATTAGCAGGGAATTAAAGAAAGGAACAGATATGACGAAACAATATAAAGACTTACTAAGAAAGATTTTAGAAGAAGGAACCATTAAAACAGACCGTACTGGTACAGGTACAAAGAGTGTGTTCGGATACCAAATGCGTTTTGACTTGCAAAAAGGATTTCCACTGTTGACAACAAAACGTGTAGCGTTCGGTTTAATTAAGAGCGAGTTACTATGGTTCTTACACGGAGATACAAATATCAAATATTTATTAGAACATAACAACCACATTTGGGATGAATGGGCGTTTGAGCGTTATGTTTCTTCTCCAAAATACACTGGTCCTGATATGATAGACTTTGGACGCCGCTGCTTGCAAGACGAAGCGTTCAACGAAGTGTATCAAGAAGTGAAGAAAGATTTCTGTGAAAAAATCTTAACGGATGATGCGTTTGCGGCTGAATTCGGTGAACTTGGAAATATTTACGGTTCACAATGGCGTCACTGGAAAACAACAAAGGGTGAAACGATTGACCAAATCGCAGACTTACTGAACTTATTGAAGAATTCTCCAGATTCACGTCGTATGATTGTTTCAGCATGGAATCCAGAAGATGTGCCTAGCATGGCGCTTCCTCCATGCCACACAATGTTCCAATTCTATGTTGCTGACGGTAAATTAAGTTGCCAATTATACCAACGTAGTGCAGATGTGTTCCTAGGAGTACCTTTCAATATTGCAAGTTACGCTTTATTAACTCACTTAATCGCAAATGAAGTTGGCTTAGAAGTTGGTGAATTCGTTCATACATTAGGCGACGCGCACATCTACTTAAACCATATGGAACAAGTTGAAACGCAATTAGCACGCGAAGAAAGAGAATTACCAACACTTGTATTAAAACATCCTGAAAAATCAATGTTTGAGATCGATGTCGATGATGTGATTGTAGAAGGATATAATCCACATCCAACGATTAAAGCACCGATTGCCGTGTAATGCAGGAGGAGACAGATGTTAATTTATATTTGGGCTCAAGATGAACAAGGGCTTGTTGGAAAAGACAATACGCTTCCTTGGCGATTGCCGAACGATTGGAAATTCTTTAAAGAAGTGACAATGGGACAAACCATCCTTATGGGACGTAAAACGTTTGAAGGGATGGGGAGTCGCTTACTTCCAGGTCGTCAAACCATTCTTCTAACAAGAAGTGACGATTACGAAGTACCAGGCGCTGAAGTCGTAACTGATATTGATGCGATTATTGAAGATGCCAAACACGAAGATATTTATGTGTGTGGCGGTGCCGAAGTCTATCGTCTTTTAAAAGATCATGTAGAACTTTTATACTGCACAAGAATCCATCATACATTTGAAGGGGATACGTATTTTCCAACTGATTTTCCGTGGGGTGATTTTATTAAAGTGAAATCACTCGAAGGAGAAGTGGACGAGAAAAATGTCTACCCGCATACGTTTGAAATCTACGAGAGAAAAGAGGAAACTCTATGACAACATGGCATGATGTGATTGGTGGGGAGAAGGAAAAAGAGTATTTCCATGCAGTACGTTCCTTTGAACAAAACGAGCGAAATCATCATAAAGTATTTCCGGCTGCAGAGAATGTCTTTAAGGCGTTGGAACTGACACCGTTTGATAATGTGAAAGTGGTTATTCTTGGTCAAGATCCTTATCATGGCGACAACCAAGCACATGGTCTTAGCTTTTCCGTTCAAAAAGGAATCGCACTACCGCCTTCATTACTCAATATTTATAAGGAACTTGAAAGTGACTTAGGGATTCCAGTTGCACAAAGTGGGGATTTAACTGCTTGGGCAAAGCAAGGTGTGTTGTTGCTGAACACGGTGTTGACGGTTCGTGCACACGAGGCGAATAGCCATCGCGGTCAAGGATGGGAGACTTTTACCGATGCTGTCATTACTTCTCTAAACCGAAGTGACCATCCAATTGTATTTGTATTGTGGGGGAAACCAGCACAATCGAAAGAAAAGCTGATTACCAATCCGAATCATTTGATTTTAAAGGCTCCGCATCCAAGTCCATTATCTTCATACCGCGGATTTTTTGGAAGCAAACCATTTAGTCAAATTAATGAATTTTTAAAGAAAACAGGTCAACAACCAATTGATTGGCACGTAGAGTAAGTGGGAAAGATTCCGCTTACTCTTATTTTTTTGTGTATTGTATGAAGTTCGTGGTACAATTATGGAAAAGATTAAACGTTTTCAAAAGGAAGAAGGTACAGTATGGATAAAAAGTGTAAATGGCTTGGTTTTTTCACTACTTTATTAGTTATTTTCTCTATGGTGTTTTTAGGGAACAACTCAGCAAAAGCGGCTGAAGGTAAAGAACTTCAAAACGTAATTTCTGGGTTAGAACTTTTAGATCAGTCGGATTCAAAATTAACTCCAGATGCGAATGGAGTCTATCAAATTCTTACAAATAGAGCTTATAAATTAAGAGCTGTATTTGACTTAGAACATTACAATGGAGATATCCAAAATGGTGATTTCTTTAAATTAGAAGTTCCTGCTGAGATTACATTTCATGATAATCACGATGTTGAATTAGTGGACTTAGCAACGAACGTTCCGATTGCGGATGCACATTTTGAAGTCCATGGAGATAACCAAGGTGGAACTATTACTGTAACGCTAAAAAACCTTGACCAATATTTGGCAGCAAAGGGTGCGGATACTGTTAAAGGTGTGAAAGGGAATTTAGCTTTAAACTTCCTTTATAAGAAAGATATTTCTAATAAATCTGTAACATTTGATTCACCATCAATGCAAACAACGATTACTCAAACACATAACTCTAAAACTCTTTCAAATGAAACAGATCCAATTGGCAAAGAAAACTTCGCGAAAATTGGTGGACAAGCAGCTAACAAAGCTTGGACTTCAGCAAAATTAGAAGCTGCAGGTTCAAAAGGTTCTGGCCAATATGTTTCAGAGTGGAAAGTACGTGTAAATACAAGTGGAGACAACTTAGGAGAAAACTTAGTATTAAATGATACTTTACCAAGTGATCCTTCAACAGCCTCTATTCAATATATTCCTGAATCATTAGTCGTGTACAATGCACCTTCAATGAACGAGACAACATCTGGTAAAGAATCGGATTTCGTACAATTAGTAGAAGGAACTGACTACACAGTTAACTGGAATGAAAACTATACTAACTTTACAATCACATTCAAAGATGGAACTAAAAAATACTATGTCACTTATGACACAACAACTCCAAATGATGGAAGTAAAGTTCAAAATATGGTTTCTGTAACAAAAGCAGACGGTACACCAGTCACTCGTCGTACAAACACGACTGAGACAACATTCACAGCAAGTGCAACTTCACTCTTCTCAGGTACAATCGAAGCAACTAGTGCTTATACAGTTAAAGTGAGAAAAGTAGATGAGAAAACATTGAACCCTGTTCAAGGTGCTGTATATGTCATTACAGATCCAGATGGAAATACAGTTGAAGTGACTACTGATGCAGATGGTCATGCTGTTTCATCACAATTCGATGAAAAATATGCTGGTAAAGAATTCAAGATTAAAGAGAAAACTGCTCCAGAAGGTTACGAATTAGACGAAACTGAATATACAGTGACGCTTGGTAAAGATGGAAGCATCTTACATGTGAAAGATACTCCTAAAGAGGAAGAAACAACTACTACAACGACAACAACAACGACTGAAGAAACTACAGAAGAAACAACAGTTACAACAGTTGAGGAAACTTCAACAACTGTAACAGAAGAACTTCCAAACACAGGTACTGGTAACCAAACAATTTATATGGTTATTGGTGGTTTACTAGTGGTTGCTGCAGTTGGAGTATTAGTCTTTGCTAAGAAAAAAGATTCTGAAGAAGACAAATAACAATCGATAACCAAATGAAAGGCTGACAAGTTTCTTGTCAGTCTTTTTTTAGCACTTAAATATCCAAATTCTGATTGAAGTCCGCTTTTAGGAGGAGTACAATAGAAGTAGATAGAAGAAACGTTGAAATGGAGGGATAATGATGAAAAAGATAATGTTAATCTACTATAATATAGTCGCTGTTTTAACCATTCTCTATTTAGTATTGACTGCAACTGTAATGAACTTAGGGAATTCTTTTATAAGAAGCCAAGGCTGGCATGTTGTGATTCTTAGTGCACTCATCTTAGTAATTATATTTGGAATGGAATTTGCGAAGAAGAAGTTTCCAGATGACTTCTTCGAATTTATTATTGAAAATGCCGGATTACTTTGTATCGCTTGGCTCACATTAGTCGTTCGAGCGTTTGGAGTGACTGTTTTAAAACATGCCACAGACTTAGCGCTGGATGATTGGATGCAACAAGTCATTCAACGAGCAGGCGTTGTACAGATTGGGATATTTGCTATCACCAATGGAATCGTGGTCGCAAAAATCATTCGCTACTTCATTAGAAAAAGAAGTTTAGCCAATAATGAATAAAGACAGAGCGGGATGCCAATGTGCATTCCGTTTTTATTTTTAGCAAAAAATCGATAAGATATAAATGAGAACAGAGTAGAAAGTGGGGGTATGATGCGGAAAATTTTACATGTCGATATGGATGCGTTTTTCGCATCAGTGGAACAAAGGGACCATCCTGAGTGGAGAGGCAAGCCTGTAATTGTCGGTGGGAAACCAAACCATCGCGGAGTTGTGTCCACTTGCTCATACGAGGCGAGAGCTTTTGGCGTGCGTTCTGCGATGCCGACTGCAAAAGCGATGAAACTTTGTCCGCAAGCCATCCTCACGCCTGGACGATATGATTTGTATAAAGAAGTGTCTGCTCAGGTGCATGAAGTGTTTCGGACCTACACGGATTTAATCGAACCTCTCTCGATTGATGAAGCCTATTTAGATGTTACTAATAATAAGAAGGGCATGACGTCTGCGACTATGATTGCACATGCCATTCAAAAGGATGTTTACGAGAAAGTTGGGCTAACTTGTTCTGTAGGAGTGTCTTTTAATAAGTTTCTGGCGAAAATGGCATCAGGCTATCATAAGCCTTCTGGAGTGACGGTCATTACACCTGAAAATGCCAAAGAATTCATTCGAACAATTCCTATTGAAGATTTCTATGGAGTTGGAAAAGTGAGTGCTGAAAAATTAAAACAGGCAGGAATTTTAACAGGAGAAGATCTCTTTCCATTATCTAAGGAAGAACTGGAGAAGAAGTTTGGTAACCTTGGTCCACGATTATACTTGCAAGTGCGTGGGGAGTCTAACGACCAACTGACGCTTCATCGGGAACGGAAATCGATTGGTACCGAGCGGACATTAATTAAGGATACAACGGACCATGGAATACTAACAGGATATTTGAAGGATTTCGCAGAAGAGTTGGAACAGATGTTGAAGAAGAGAAGTCTGGCTTGTAGAACAGTCACACTGAAGTTGAGAGATTTGGAATTTAATACAATGACGAAGAGTGTTACAATGCGTGACTATTTGAATAAGCAAGATGAAATCTATGCCATTGCACTTCAGTTGTTTGAGGAAATGATGGAAGAACGCCCGATAAGGCTGATAGGACTCACCGTATCACATCTTGAAAATACAAATAGACTCTATAAACAATTAAAACTGTTTTAAAATAATAGTACAGTTTTCATCAACATACTAGTACAGTTTCATTGTGAAAATCAAGAAAATAGTTACTGAAAAATACTGAAAACAGAAAAACGATTGAACAAATAAGAATAAAAGAAGACTTTATTTAGCGTAAGATAGTGGTAGTTTTTTCACAAAGTTAACAAAAACGCTCTATAAAGTCTTCTTTGCTTGCATATTTCACAAAAGTTTGTTAAATTATTATACGATAGCAGAGGGAATAGTACAGTTTTAACTACCTGTTTTGTCTGTTAAGCACAATTTCTTATAGAAAAGGGGAAAAAAGAAGTATGGCAACGAAGAAAAAATTCAATCTCGATGCACTTTTCACACCAAGTAACACGAACTTCGAAATGGTTCAAGTGTTAGACGCAGAAGGAAATGTTGTAAATCCTGACTTAGTACCAGATTTGTCTGATGACGAATTAGTTCAATTAATGACTGACATGGTATGGTCACGTATCTTACACGAACGTTCAACTGCATTAAACCGTCAAGGACGTTTAGGTTTCTACGCTCCAACAGCTGGACAAGAAGCTTCACAATTAGCTTCTATCAAAGCTTTTGAAAAAGACGACGTTCTATTACCAGGTTACCGTGATGTACCTCAATTAGTAAAACACGGCTTACCATTATCACAAGCATTCTTATGGTCTCGTGGACATGTTGCAGGTAACATGTACCCAGAATCATTAAAAGCTTTACCACCACAAATCATCATTGGTGCTCAATATGTTCAAGCGGCCGGTGTTGCTTTAGGTCTTAAAAAACGTGGTAAGAAAAATGTTGCAGTGACTTATACTGGTGATGGAGGATCTTCACAAGGGGACTTCTATGAAGGTATTAACTATGCTGGTGCATACCAAGCTCCTGCAGTATTCTTCATTCAAAATAACGGTTGGGCAATTTCAACTCCTCGTGAGTTACAAACAGCTGCTCCAACATTAGCTCAAAAAGCAGTTGCTGCTGGTATCCCTGGTATCCAAGTTGATGGTATGGACCCATTAGCAGTTTATGCTGTAACTAAAAAAGCTCGTGAATACGCAGTTGCTGGAAACGGTCCTGTTTTAATCGAAACAATCTGCTTCCGTTATGGTCCTCATACATTATCAGGTGACGACCCAACTCGTTACCAACCAGAAGGAATTCAAGATGAATGGGCTAAGAAAGATCCATTAATTCGTTTCCGTAACTACCTAACAGCTAAAGGCTTATGGTCAGAAGAAAAAGAAAACGAAGTAATCGAAGCAACTAAAGAAGAAATCAAAGAAGCGATTAAAGAGGCTGACAAACAACCTAAACAAAAAGTTTCATTCTTCTTAGAAACAATGTTTGAAGAACCAACAAACGTTATTAAAGAACAAATCGAACACTTTAAAGCAAAGGAGAATAAATAATTATGGCACAAATGACAATGATTCAAGCCATCACTGATGCATTGGCTGTTGAATTAAAACGTGATGAAAATGTCCTAATTTTCGGGGAAGACGTTGGTAAAAACGGTGGGGTTTTCCGTGCAACTCAAGGGCTTCAAGATGAATTCGGTGAAGACCGCGTGTTCAACACTCCTTTAGCAGAATCTGGTATCGGTGGTTTAGCGATCGGTTTAGCTTTAGAAGGTTACCGTCCAGTTCCTGAAATCCAATTCTTCGGATTCGTTTTCGAAGTAATGGATAGCGTAGTAGCTCAAGCAGCTCGTACACGTTACCGTATGGGTGGAACTCGTAACATGCCAATCGTATTCCGTTCACCATTTGGTGGTGGGGTACACACACCTGAATTACACTCAGATAACTTAGAAGGTTTAGTAGCTCAATCTCCAGGTTTGAAAGTGGTTATCCCTTCAAACCCATACGATGCAAAAGGATTATTAATTTCAGCTATTCGTGACAACGACCCAGTTGTTTACTTAGAACACATGAAATTATACCGTTCATTCCGTGAAGAAGTTCCAGAAGGAGAATACACAGTTCCTCTAGGAGTAGCTGCAGTAACTCGTGAAGGTAAAGACGTATCTGTAATTACTTACGGTGCAATGGTTCGTGAAGCTGTAAAAGCTGCTGAAAACTTAGAAAAAGAAGGAATCTCAGTAGAAGTTATCGACTTACGTACTGTTTCTCCATTAGACTTAGACACAATCTTAGCATCAGTTGAAAAAACTGGTCGCGTAGTTGTTGTTCAAGAAGCACAACGTCAAGCTGGTATCGGCGCAATGGTAATGTCTGAAATTTCTGAGCGCGCAATTTTAAGTTTAGAAGCTCCAATCGGACGTGTTGCAGCTCCAGATACAATCTTCCCATTTGGTCAAGCAGAAAACGACTGGTTACCAAATGCTAGCGATATTGAAGCTAAAGTTCGCGAAACAGTGAACTTCTAATTCAACAATTTTCATTCTAAAGAGCCTCTCGCATGAGTGTGCTCTTTAGAGTTTTATAAAAATAAGAAGGGATGTACAAGCATGGCTTTCCAATTTAAAATGCCTGATATCGGTGAAGGTATCGCAGAAGGCGAAATCGTAAAAATCGACATTAAAGTCGGAGATACAATTCAAGAAGATGATATTTTATTCGAAGTACAAAACGACAAATCTGTAGAAGAAATTCCTTCTCCAGTAAGTGGTAAAGTATTAGAAGTTAAAGTTCAAGAAGGTACAGTAGCTCGCGTAGGCGACGTTATCGTTGTTATCGACGATGGTTCTGGCCCAGCAGAAGCATCTGCACCAGCAGCGGCTCCAGCGGCAGCACCTGCACCAGCTGCACCAGCAGCAACAAGCACTTTCCAATTCAAATTACCTGACATCGGTGAAGGAATTGCAGAAGGTGAAATCGTTAAAATCGACATCAAAGTAGGCGACAAGATTGCTGAAGATGACATTTTATTCGAAGTACAAAACGACAAATCAGTAGAAGAAATTCCTTCTCCAGTATCTGGAACTGTAACAGCAGTTTTAGTATCTGAAGGAACAGTAGCTCACGTTGGTGATGTAATCGTTGAAATCGCAACAGAAGGCGGTTCTCACGCACCTGCAGCAGCGGCTCCAGCAGCACCAGCGGCACCTGCAGCTCCAGCACCAGCAGCACCAGCGGCACCTGCAGCTCCAACAGGAGTTCCTGCAGCAAGCAACCCTGGTAAATTAGTATTAGCAATGCCTTCAGTTCGTCAATACGCACGTGAAAAAGGCGTTGACATCACAGCAGTAGTTCCAACTGGTAAAGGTGGACGTGTAACTCGTGAGGACATCGATAACTTCGGTGGCGCATCAGTAGCGGCACCTGCAGCTCCAGCAGCAGTAGAAGCTCCAGCAGCATCTGCTCCAGCAGCTCCAGCTCAAGCATCTGCACCAGCAGCGGCTCCAGCTCCAGCTAAACCATTCGTTGGATCAGCTGAACGTGAAGAACGCGTTAAATTAACTCCAATGCGTAGAGCAATCTCTAAAGCAATGGTTAACAGCAAACACACTGCACCACACGTTACATTACATGACCAAGTTGAAGTTTCTAAACTTTGGGATCACCGTAAGAAATTCAAAGATGTTGCAGCTGCACAAGGTACTAAATTAACATTCTTACCTTACGTTGTTAAAGCTTTAGCAGTAGCAATGAAGAAATTCCCAGTATTGAATGCTTCTATCGACGATGCATCTCAAGAAATTGTTTACAAAAATTACATCAACATCGGTATCGCTACAGATACAGATTTAGGTTTATTCGTTCCAAATATCAAAGATGCGAATACTAAGAGCATGTTCGGTATTGCAGATGAAATTAACGCATTAGCTGCAAAAGCTCATGAGGGTAAATTAACAGCTGCAGAAATGGGACAAGGAACAATTACAATCTCTAACATCGGTTCAGTAGGTGGCGGTTGGTTCACTCCAGTTATCAACTACCCTGAAGTTGCGATTTTAGGTGTTGGTACAATCGTTCGCGAACCAGTAATCAACGAAAACGATGAAATCGTGATCGGACGTAACATGAAATTATCATTAAGCTTTGACCACCGTATCGTGGACGGCGCAACTGCTCAAAAAGCTATGAACGAAATCAAACGTCTATTAAACGATCCAGAATTATTATTAATGGAAGCTTAATTCATTAAACTGTTAGGAACGACGTAGACACGTGTTTACGTCGGTTCCTTATTTGAAAACTTTTAAGAGGTGAAAAAAATGGTAGTAGGCGATTTCGCTATTGAACTAGATACAGTCGTAATCGGTGCCGGCCCTGGTGGATATGTTGCAGCTATTCGTGCAGCACAAGAAGGTCAAAAAGTTGCGATTATCGAGAAAGAATATATTGGTGGTGTCTGCTTAAACGTTGGATGTATTCCTTCTAAAGCATTGATTGCTGCTGGACATCATTACCAAGAAGCACAACACTCAGAAGTATTTGGTGTGACTGCTAAAGAAGTTGTTTTAGACTTCGCTAAAACTCAAGAATGGAAAGATAACCAAGTTGTTAAGAAATTAACTGCTGGTGTTGAGTACTTATTAAAGAAAAACAAAGTTGAAATCATTCGTGGAGAAGCTTTCTTAGTAGACGACCACACTTTACGAGTTGTGACTGAAGACAGCGCTCAAACATACTCATTCAACCATGCTATCGTAGCTACTGGTAGCCGTCCAATCGAAATCAAAGGTTTCAAATTTGGCGGACGCGTTATCGATTCAACTGGTGGTTTAGGTCTTAAAGAAGTTCCTAAAAAATTAGTTGTTATCGGTGGTGGGGTTATCGGTTCAGAACTTGGTTCAGCATACGCTAACTTAGGTTCAGAAGTGACAATCCTTGAAGGTGCTCCAAGCATTCTTTCAATGTTTGACAAAGACATGGTTAAACTTGTTGAAGATAACATGGCTAAAAAAGGTGTTACTATCGTAACAAACGCAATGGCTAAAGAAGCTGTTGACAATGGTGATAGCGTAACTGTTAAGTACACAGTTGACGGCAAAGAAGAAGCTGTTGAAGCTGACTACGTGATGGTTGCTGTAGGTCGCCGTCCTAACACTGATGAATTAGGTTTAGACGTTGCTGGTGTTGAAATGACTGAACGTGGTTTAGTGAAAGTTGACAACCAAGGACGTACAAACGTTAAATCAATCTTTGCAATCGGTGATATCGTTCCTGGACCAGCTTTAGCTCACAAAGCAAGCTACGAAGGAAAAATCGCTGCAGAAGCAATCTCAGGTAAAGCAGTGGCTGTTGACTACCGTGCAATGCCATCTGTTGCCTTCACTGATCCAGAATTAGCTTCAGTTGGTTACACTCAACAACAAGCTAAAGATGCTGGTTTACAAGTGAAAGCTTCTAAATTCCCATTATCAGGAAATGGTCGTGCATTATCATTGAACGCTACTGAAGGTTTCGTTCGTTTAATCACTACTAAAGATGATAACGTAATCGTTGGTGCACAAGTTGCCGGCGTGAACGCTTCAGATATCATTGCTGAATTAGGTTTAGCAATCGAAGCTGGAATGAATGCAGAAGATATCGCATTAACAATCCACTCACATCCATCATTATCAGAAGTAGTTATGGATACTGCTGAATTAGCATTAGGTATGCCAATTCACGTTTAATTTTCATATAAATGAACAGAGAGGACTCGAATTTTCGGGTCCTTTTTTGTTGCTGTTAAAGGAAAGATGACGTAGTTTGCGTTTTAAACCCGAACAATTATCTGAATGAACTTTGAAATATTTGGGGTTTTCTCCTGGATAGCTTGCTTGGAGTGGGTGTTATCGCGTATAATGAAGCGTATAAGACCGAATGAAGGAATATCCTCCATTCAGCGAACCTTTTTGTAAACGAAGGGGGATGTTTCATGTCAGAAGACAAGAAATTTAAAGATTCCTACGTACTTTGTATCGGTGGAATGAACGTGGACAAGAAAGTCCAATTGCTCGAAAATCTCGTGCTTGAAACGAGTAACCCTGTGGTCTCGTCTCTAAGTGCTGGTGGTGTTTCTAGAAACATTGCCGAAAATTTGGGACGTCTAGGACTATCTGTCAAGATGTTGTCAGTAGCAGGCGATGACGAAGGTTTTACTTGGCTTGAAAAAGAGGCTGAAGATTTTATCGATTTTTCCTTGGTCGACAGACTTCCTGGAAAAATGACGTCGAATTACACGGCGATTTTGGACTTGCAAGGAGATATGTGTCTGGCGTTAGCGGATATGTCGATTTGTGAGGAAATGACGCCTGAGTGGCTTTCTTCGCACGAAAACGAAGTAAAACAAGCAGCGCTAGTCATTGCGGACTTGAATCTTCCGCAAGATACAGTAGAAGCGCTCATAAAGTTGACTAATCTTGAGAAAATTCCACTTGCCATTATTCCAGTGAGTGGTCCTAAGATGAAACGAATCCCTGACAAATTACAAGGAGTGACTTGGATTGTCGTGAATGAAGATGAGTCAAGGACACGGTACGGCGAACACACGATTTCGGAACTAGCTACTTTGTGGCAGAAGGATGGCGTTGAAAATATCGTCATTACAAAAGGGACGAAATGTGGTGTTTTTGCAGACGCTACAGGAGTCGTAAAGACTTTTACACCGATAAAAGCAGATCATGTACAAGACGTGACAGGAGCAGGAGATTCATTTTCTTCTGGAGTGCTTTATGGGGCTCTTAAAGGAGCAAGCTTGGAAGAGTCGATTGGATACGGATTAACGAATTCGTACTATACGGTCCAAGCTATTGAAACAGTTCGAAAAGACTTAAACGCTAAGTCATTTGAAAAAGAATATCAACAATTAAAGGAAAGAGGTTTATCATGAATCCATTATTATCAATCAGTAAAGAAGTGCAACACGCATTAGACAATAACTTACCAGTCGTTGCGTTAGAATCAACTATCATTTCACACGGAATGCCATATCCACAAAACGTTGAAATGGCTAAAACAGTAGAACAAATTATCCGCGACAATGGTGCTGTTCCAGCAACAATCGCTATCATGGATGGAAAATACAAAATTGGTTTAGAAGAAGCGGACTTAGAACGTCTTGCAAAAGAAAAACCAGTCGCAAAAGTATCTCGCCGTGACTTAGCTGAAACATTTGCTAAAGGTGTTTTAGGTGCAACTACGGTAGCAACAACAATGATTGGTGCGCACTTAGCTGGTATCAAAGTATTCGTAACTGGCGGTATCGGTGGGGTTCACCGTGGCGTTGAAGAAACAATGGATATTTCAGCGGACTTAGATGAATTAGGACAAACTCCAGTAACAGTTGTCTGTGCTGGTGCCAAAGCGATTCTTGATTTACCACGTACTCTTGAATATTTAGAAACAAAAGGCGTGCCAGTAGTTGGATACCAAACAGACTACTTACCAGCATTCTACACTCGTACTTCTGAGTACAAATTAAACAGCCGTGTAGACTCTGCTAAAGAAGTAGCTGAAATGATTCGTTACTCTGAATTACTAGGCCTTAAAGGTGGTATTTTAGTAACAAACCCAATCCCAGCTGAACACGAAATTCCACACGAAAAAATCGATGCGATTATCGATCAAGCAGTTCGTGAAGCAGACGAAAAAGGTGTTCACGGTAAAGACAGCACACCATTCTTATTAGCGAAAATCGTTGAGTTAACAGGCGGGGAAAGCTTGAAGACAAATATTCAGCTTGTTTACAATAACGCGAAACTTGGTGCGCAAATCGCAAAAGAATACCAAGAAGGAAAATAATTCAGTACTTAAAAGTACTCTTATGGATTACTCTGTATCCTTACGGATATCTTCATATTAGCGATAACGGGGCATCGGTTCGAGCCCAAGGTCTCTCACCTTTAAAGCTTCAAAGAGGGCGTATGGATTAAAAATCCTACGCCCTCTTAGCATAGTGGTTGAATGGAATGAGTTTCGCTGTAAACAGCTATCTCATTCCTATTCAACTTTGTGGGGGAAAGAAAACGAAATGCCATAGATACAATGTATCTATGGCATTTCTGTCTTTCTCCCTCGTTTTAATGCTATTCCCGTTATTGCTAATATAGAATCCGTGGATACGACGTAATCCATAATTGAATGATTTTCTTTTGGGATTTGTGCCCAAGAGAAAGGGACCGGTGCTTCTCGAGTTAGAGACTGCAGCGAGTTAGTTTAGAAGAGTGCTTTAAACAAATTAAAATGAAAAGCAGTTATGAAGTTAGAGCAGGTTTGTCTAAATTTCGAGGAATCAACCTATTTAGTTAAATTTGGAAGAGTTGTATTCATTCATATAAAGCACTAAGAAGATGATGACGGAGAATCTGGCGGATTCATTGTCGTAGTAATGGGGAAGTGCATTAAATGCGAATTAGCAGGAGTTAGAAGTTTTTCTTACTCCTGCTTTGAGGCTTTAAAGGCGAAAGACGCAAGGCTTGAGCCGGTGCCCCATTACAACGACAATGAAAAAATCCGCAAGGATTCGCAGGAATCATCTTCTTTTTTAAGAAATTTTTGTTATGCATAAATGGAAACTCTTGCAGAAAAAGTGTATACTAAATAGGTATGATTGTGAGGTGGCGAAATGGCCAATTATAGTTATCCAATTGATTTGGAATGGTCGCATGAAGAGATGAATAAAGTCATCAAACTTTGGAATGCGGTCGAAGAGGCTTACGAAAAAGGAATCCAAGTCGAGGCATTTAAAAAAGCCTATCAAGAATTTAAAACGGTAGTCCGTAGTATCGGTGAAGAGAAGAGACTCGGCCGTGAATTCGAGGAAGCATCTGGATATAGCCTTTATCGTGTTGTCCAAGCAAGTAAAAACGCAACAAAAATTATTCGTATGGAAGGATTGAAAAAATAATGGATTTATTAGCAACACACTTATTAGTAAATGACTGGATTATGGAGGCTGGACAAAAAATCCGTCACAGCTTTGGTGAACCATTAAAAGTAGATACAAAAACAAGCCGTAATGACTTAGTAACAAACGTGGATAAAGAAATCGAACAATTCTTTATCGCAAAAATTCGTGAACAATTTCCAACACACAAAATCATGGGAGAAGAAGGTTTCGGTGACGAATTAACTTCAATGGACGGTTACGTTTGGTTAATCGACCCAATCGATGGCACATTAAACTTCGTGAAACGTCAAGAAGACTTCGGTATTATGATTGCTTTATATAAAGATGGCGTAGGTCTATTAGGCTACATTTACGATGTAATGCGCGATCGCTTCGTATACGGTATTAAAGATTACGGTGCATACTGCAACGGTCGTCGTCTTTCAACTCCTGAAATCCACAGCATTGGCGACAGCTCAATCAACGTGAATGGATTTATGTTATTAGAAGCGACTGAAAAAGAAGCTGAAATGATTCGTAAAGCAATGGTTACACGTACTTACGGAGCTTCTTCAATCGAGCATATCCAAGTAATCTTAGGAAAATCTGTAGCGTATGTTTCTACATTATTAGCTCCTTGGGATATCGCACCAGGAATGGTGATTGCTAAAGAATTAGGATTACACTACAGTACAGTGGACGGAAAAGAAGTGGACTTCTTAGTTCCAAACAAAAAGACAACAGGTGTTATCTGTTCTAAAGATATCGCTGACGAAATTATTGCAGCATTTAAATAAAAATGATTGGAGGGGCGTAAGTGATTACGCCTCTTTCTTATAAAGGAGAACGTATGAATATTGCAGTTTATTGTGCGGCAAGCCAAAGTAATTGCCCTGCATTTGATAAGAAAACAGAAGAACTAGGGAAGTGGATGGCAAAAAATCACCACACGCTCGTCTATGGTGGTGGAAATACGGGGCTCATGGGAGTGGTTGCGACAACCGTGATGAACGAAGGCGGAGAAGTTATTGGCGTGATGCCGCAGTTCTTTGTAGACCGGGAAATTGCGAAACAAGATATCACGAAACTTCATATTGTCGATACGATGTCGGAGCGTAAAAATCAGATGATTGCACTTAGTGAAGTGTACATTGCGCTTCCTGGTGGTCCTGGTACCCTTGAAGAAATCGCTGAGGTCGTTTCTTGGGTACGTGTTGGCCAGACCGATGGCATTTGTATCTTCTATAATATGGAAGGGTACTACGACCATTTAGAAGCCTTTTTCGATAAAATGGTGGAAACGAACTTACTGAGCGAAGAAGACAGAAGTCAAATTCATTTTGCAAAAAGTTTGTCAGAAATTGAAGCAATTATTGGGTTGGTATAAGTTTAAATTTCGAGTGCATTTACTTAAAAATCGATTTTATATTTTATATAATTTACTTAGTGAATAGCTGAATAGAAAGGGGAATGAGCTAATGATGAAGTCGTTAAGTAAGGTCTACCAGTATTTGTCTTTTATCTGTTTATTGATTCAATTTCTTTTTTCAATCTATTTCTATAATCAAAGTGGCGTATTTTTTCAAGAAGGAGTACTAATACTGTTTCAATCCTTGACTGGACTGTTGGTGATTGGAATAGTGCAACGAAGTAACAAGCAACACGATTGGCTAATTGGAGTAGGGGAAGCTTTAATCCTTCTTTTACTATTTTACCAAATCTTTGCAAGTATCATTATGATTACCGACGCATTTGTTGAGAGCACCATTCCACTTTTCTTAAAAGGAACTTTTGGGATTTGTAGTCAACTAGTTCTTTTGATGATGGGGTGGAGTATTCTTCAACTATTGGTTCAGATGGGTAGAATGTTCTGTGTAAAAAGGATGACAACATAATTAATCGAATGTAGTTCTATTTTTGGAGTGGAAAACAAGCCGGAATGATGTAAGTTCTGGTGGAAGTTCCACTCCGTTTTTTGTTAGCGTAATACCCCTAATTTTGCTATAATAAAGGATATGAGTTTAAGGGAGGGCAACGAATGGAATTAGAAAAAACAACGCAAATGAACTTGCTTGTAGAGTTCTATGGCAGCCTTTTAACCGATAAACAACTCGAATATATGGAGCTCTATTATGGGGATGATTATTCGCTTGGTGAAATCGCCGAAGAATTTGACGTGAGCCGTCAAGCAGTATATGATAATATCCGCCGCTCGGCAAAGTTATTAGAAAATTACGAAGAGAAATTACATCTAGTCGCTGATTTCTATAAACGCCAAGAGCACTATGATGAATTAGAAAAAGAAATTCAAAAGAATTATCCTGAGGCAACACAGCTTGCTTCAATCGTTTCAAAATTACAAGAGATGAATAAATAAACTCAAGGAGTGAAAATATGGCATTCGAAGGATTATCAGATCGTCTGCAAAATGCGATGACTTCCGTTTCACGAAAAGGAAAGATTACGGAAGCTGACTTAAAACAAATGATGCGTGAAGTGCGTCTTGCGCTTTTAGAAGCCGACGTTAACTTCAAAGTTGTAAAAGACTTCGTACGTAAAGTGAACGAACGTGCATTAGGTGCCAATGTGCTTGAGGCATTATCACCAGCACAACAAGTCGTTAAAATCGTTAACGAAGAATTAACAGAATTAATGGGTGGCGAACAAGCGCCGTTCCGTTTTGAAGCTAAACCCCCAACGGTAGTGATGATGGTCGGTCTTCAAGGGGCCGGTAAAACAACGACTGCTGGTAAACTCGCTTCTTTCATGGCGAAACATGAAAAGAAACGCCCATTACTAGTTGCTGCCGACGTGTATCGTCCAGCCGCGATTGACCAATTACAAACATTAGGGAAACAATTAAACTTCCCAGTGTTCTCACTTGGAAATCAAGTAAGCCCAGTAGAAATCGCAAAACAAGCCATTGAAAAAGCGAAAATTGATGGTCGCGACTTAGTGATTATCGATACGGCCGGTCGTTTGCATATTGACGAAACCTTGATGGAAGAATTACAAAACATCAAGGCTGTCGCAAATCCAAGCGAAATCTTACTCGTTGTCGACTCAATGACAGGGCAAGATGCCGTAAACGTGGCTCAGACATTTAACGAACGTCTGGACATCACAGGGGTTATCCTTACAAAACTTGATGGGGACACTCGTGGTGGTGCGGCTCTATCTATCCGTTCTGTTACAGGAAAACCAATTAAATTTACAGGTCGTGGGGAAAAATTAGAAGACTTCGAAATCTTCTACCCAGAACGTATGGCTTCTCGTATTCTTGGTATGGGGGATATGATGACCCTTATCGAGAAGGCGCAACAAGACTTCGATGAAGCAAAAGCGCAAGAGATGGCGGATAAGATTAAAGCGAATACCTTTGACTTTAATGACTTTATCGACCAATTAGACCAAGTGAATAAGATGGGACCATTAGAAGACATCTTGAAGATGATTCCAGGGTTAAATAAAATGGCTGGTCTAAATGACTTAAAAGTGGATCCAAAAGATACAGCTCGTATGAAGGCTATCGTCTTATCAATGACTCCACAAGAGCGTGAAAATCCAGATATCTTATCACAAGCTCGTCGTAAACGTATTGCGGCAGGTTCAGCTCGTCCATTAGCAGAAGTGAACCGTTTAATCAAACAGTTCAACGAATCTAAGAAGATGATGAACCAAATGTCCAACGGTAACATGAAAGGCCTAGAAGGCATGATGAACCAAATGGGCATGGGCGGACGTACGAATAAACTTGCTCAAATCGGTATGCAACAATACGCACGCCGTCAAAAACAAAATAAATTGAAAAAATTAAAGAAAAAACGTTAGGAAACAGCGTTATAAAATAATTTAAACCGCACATCTTACTAAACTCGTAAGGTTGCGGTTTTTTTATGGCGATGATAACGCACAGAAAGGAGAACTCAATGGGAAACCAAACGAAAACATGGCATGTCATTCCAGCAGTAGTCGCAACAGCGATTATGAGCTTTTGTGGCGTGCTAATTGAAACAGCAATGAACGTTACCTTCCCAACATTGATGACAGAATTCAAT
The DNA here is from genome assembly GCA_902479935.1 of uncultured Streptococcus sp. Classification (GTDB taxonomy): domain Bacteria; phylum Bacillota; class Bacilli; order Lactobacillales; family Aerococcaceae; genus Granulicatella. Next base: position 24,023 of record CABSQV010000003.1, read on the forward strand.
ACAGACTCTTCAGGGATTCAATGGGTAACAACTGGATACTTACTGGCAATTGCCATTGTCGTGCCAATTACGGCTTATTTAACACGAAACTACACGATTCGCCAACTCTTCTTGGCAGCGAATCTTTTATTTATCGGCGGGGTCTTAATCGACTGTATTTCACCAAACTTAGCGATTTTATTACTCGGACGCTTTATGCAGGGGATTGGAACAGGGATTGCACTTCCATTAATGTTCCATATCGTATTGACAAAAGTGCCGCTGCACCAACATGGAACAGTCATTGGAATCGGAGGAATGACGACCGCTCTTGCGCCACCAATCGGACCAACATTTGGCGGTGTGGTCTCAAGTATGTTTGGATGGCGTGCGATTTTTTACGCATTGATTCCATTCCTAATTTTCTCGTTAGTGATGGGACTTTGGGCGATTCAAGCGGAAGAGTCACCGAAGAAACAACCGTTCAACTTTATGGCGTTTGTAACGTTAGGGATTGGTCTTGCAAGTTTACTGATGGCGATTGAACATTTATCCGTCATCTACCTAGGAGTAGTGGTTGTAGCGTTTGCGGCATTTTACTACTTTAATCGAAACAATGCACTCTTATCGTTTAAACCATTCAAGCTTGTTCGCTTTAATGCGACACTTTATATCGTGCTAGCCTTCCAAGCAGTTGTGTTAGGATTATCGTTCATTTATCCAAACTACATCCAATTAGAGTGGGGAGAAACAGCAACAGTGGCTGGGCTCTTCATGTTCCCAGGGGCTGCGATGGTTGCCGTATTATCTGTTGTGTCCGGTCGTTGGTATGATAAATCAGGTCCATTGAAGCCGATTTTAACAGGTTTAGTATTTGCGGTTGTTGGAGGAGTTTCTATCAGCTTCTTCTTCCCAGGTTTAACGATTTATCCGCTCTTAGCGCTAAACGTCATCTTTATGACAGGGATTGGATTTGTAATGGGAAGCAATGTAACCTATTCATTAGCGCAATTAAATTCAGAGATTCAAGCAGATGGAAATAGTATCGTGAATACGTTGCAACAATTCACTGGTGCGATTTCAACAGCTGTTATCGCGCGTATTTTCAGCTCGTTTGATTCAAACTTAGTAACAGCAGGACAAATCAGTGTCATCTTTGTAACGACACTTGCAGTCATTGCACTTGTAGTATTCTTATGGATTTATCCACAAACACAAAAAAGTAAATAGAACAAAAGGCAACCTTGAGAAAGGTTGCCTTTTTTTGCGAGTGTAACATTTTTGTTACGTAACATAATTGTTACACCCTAAGTTGGAAAAGTTCAGTTGTATCAAAAATGATTTGTATCAAAATTGATACAAAAGGAATTTGAAAATAAATGTGTATCATCTGTGATATGTATCATGCATGATACATATTGCATCAAAAAAATACCTTTGAGAAAATTCTCAAAGGTATTTTGCGTTATTATCTACGGTTTTGTTTACCAGCGTTACGGCCACCAGTTTTGTTTTGACGTTGTGCAAACGTTTCTTGTTGTGTTGCTTTTTGAGCTGTTTTACGTGGTGTTGTACGTTGTGGTAACACAATGTTTTCATGGTTTAATTCTTCGTCGATTTGAGCTTTAATTTTTGGACGAATATATGTGTTTTGAATCCATGATTGTAAAATTTGGATAAGGGCAGAGATGAAGAAGTAAATACCAACCCCGGCTGGTGATTGGAAAGTCATCATGAACATCATTACTGGAAGAATATAGTTCATTGAACGACTTTGTTTTTTCGTTTCTTCGTCCATTCCCATTTGGCTGACTACTGATTGAACATAGTAAGCTACCATTGTCGCAAGGGCAATTGGTAAGAATTGTGCTCCAAGGTTGATTCCCATGAAATCACTACTTGAAATTTCGTTTGATAATAGAATCGCGTTATACAATCCACTCCAGATTGGCAGTGTAATCAAGATTGGTAAACATCCTGAACCGATACCGCCCATTAATGAGACATTGTTTAATTTGTATAACTCCATTTGTTCTTGTTGAATCGCAAGTTTCTCTTGAGGAATTGATGCTTGTTCTGCACGAGCAGTAATCTCAGCAATATATGGTTTTAATACTGCCATTTTTTCTTGTTGAATCAACATTGATTTCATTTGATGGAATTGTGTTGGCATCAATAGGACACGAACAAGTATTGATACGATTACAATTGCAATCGCGTAGTTTCCGTTAAATACGGAAGCAATTTGGTTTAATAACCATTGTGTTGGGACTACTAAATAATTATAGAGCCAACCAACTGGTTCATGATTTTCATTATATTGAACGGTACATCCCGCAAGTAGTAGGGGAAGAACTGTTGCAACTAATAGAAGTTGAGCTTTTTTAGTTAGTTTCATAATCACTTTCCTTTTCATTTAATAACATGATTTATTGTACACGTGTTTCGTTGAAATAGCAACGTTCTTTATATAATTTGAAACTTTGTAAATTTAGGTGCATCATCAAAGTCACTTTCTTCATACCGGTCAACACGTCCATAAGGGGATACGGAAGCTTTGACTCTTTCGATAAAACGAGTGACAGCTTTTTCCTCGCCTTGTGCAACGACAAAAACAGAGCCATCCATTTTATTTTGAACTGTGCCATAAATATCTAATTGAATCGCGAGTTGTTGCGTGAAAAAGCGGAATCCGACACCTTGAACGCGTCCCCAAACACGAATTTGTCTTGTAATCATAGAAAGACCTCCAAAAAGTAGAATTATTTTGTCATCCCTATGAAACAAGATTACCATGATTTAGCAAAATTTGGTATACTAATAAACGAGGTGAAAACATGTTTAAAGTAATTGAGACAGCAGGTCAAGATGAACCGTGGTGGTTTTTCGATGACTGGGAAAAAATGATTGTTTCGACTGAAGAATTTTCTTCTTTAGAAGAAGCAAAAAATAGTTTCCAACAGCATGAAGCAAGACTTGCTTCTAACTATCCAGAAAAACGATTAAAAGGAACAAGCGCCATTGCCTTTTGGGATGAGAAAGAACAAGATTATTGTGTGGCGTGTGAATGTGATGTTCAAATTTTCCATGGACTGATTTTACTCGATGAAAATAATCAATTAGTAGAAGAGAAAGGAGAAGAACGTGGCTAAACAAACGAAGAAAAAAACACAAAGAAAAAATACAAAGAATACCAATCCGTTTTTATCGATTGAAGCTGTAGCCGTATTTATTATTGTCTATAGTTTATTAGCAACTTTTCAATTAGGATTCCTAGGAAAATTCTTTGCAAACCTGATTCGTTTCTTTATCGGGGATTTATATGCCTTCGGTGGAGTGTGCGGAGTTCTTGCGGGGTTCGGGATGTTATTCCGTGGTCGCATGCCTAAGATTATGTGGAGATGGACTGCTGCAGCCATTTCATCAAGCGTGGCACTTCTCTTATTCGTGTCAGTGATGACGTATAGCAGCTTTACGAGTTCAGGTTCTCCTGTTTTCCAAGAAATGATGAATCGTTTCATGGTGGATTTTACGTCTAATACCGTTTCTCAACGACTCGGTGGTGGAGTATTAGGAACTCTTCTTTATTCATGTACGTATTTCCTTGTTTCACAATGGGGAACGTATTTAATCGTATTCCTATTATTAGTATGTAGCGGACTTTTAATCTTCAACGTGCATTTAAGTGACGTGATGGATTTTGTACGTACGCAAACAGCGAATGCTTCTGAAAAGTTAGCTGAGCGTAAAGCCGAACGAGAAGCACGCCGCTTGGAAGAAGAACAAGAAGCTGAGGAGAAGGTTGTGGCAACACCTGTAGCACCTGCTCCTGCTCCAGTACAAACAGAAACACCTGAAAAACCAAAAGAACCAAGAAAACCGCATTCGTTATTAGACCGAATGAAAGATGTGTTCTTTGATGAATATGAAGATGAAACATTAATAGAGGACGAATACGCAACGTCTCCAATGGTAGAACCTATTGAACCGATTCCGCCAGTGGAACCAGTGGCTCCTGCTCCAGTGGCACCAGTGATGCCGACGCAACCAGTAGCACCTGTTGCGTCTGCTTCAGTTCAAAAACCAGAAGAGCCTGAGTTTGAAGATGATGGCGAAGATATCGGGGAACTTTCAATGATTGGGGAACAAGATGACGAAGATTATCAATTACCACCAGTGACCTTATTAAATCCCGTACAACATTCGGATCAGTCGAATGAACGTACGATTGTAGAACGTAATATGCATATTTTAGAGCGTACCTTTGCAAGTTTTGGGGTGGATGCTAAAGTAATGCCAAACCCAATGATGGGTCCAGCTGTTACAAAATACGAAATTCAACCAGCGATTGGTGTGAAGGTAAGTAAAATTGTGAACTTGAGTGATGATATTGCTCTAGCACTTGCGGCCAAAGATATTCGTATCGAAGCTCCAATTCCAGGAAAACCTTATGTAGGGATTGAAGTTCCAAATAGCCAAACAAGTTTTGTATCGTTTAGCGATGTGATTCAATCGGCTCTTCAATCTCCAAAACCTTTAGACGTACCATTAGGAAGAGATATCTCTGGTAATGTTCGTCTTTGCGATATTACGAAAATGCCGCATATGTTAATTGCCGGTTCAACCGGTTCTGGTAAATCAGTATGTATTAACGGCATTATCACAAGTATTTTAATGAAGACAAAACCACACGAAGTGAAATTGATGATGATCGATCCGAAGATGGTAGAGTTGAATGTGTATAATGGCATTCCGCATCTATTAACTCCGGTTGTAACGAACCCTCGTAAAGCCGCTCAAGCCTTACAAAAGGTTGTTGCTGAGATGGAAAAACGTTACGAATTATTCGCTTCAATGGGAATGCGTAACATCGATGGATATAACGCTCATGTCGAACAATATAACCGTGAAACGGGCGAAAATAATCCAACACTTCCTTATATCGTCGTAATCGTAGACGAACTTGCGGACTTAATGATGGTGGCAAGTAATGAAGTGGAAGATGCGATTATTCGTCTTGCGCAAATGGCTCGTGCTGCCGGTATTCATATGATTCTAGCAACACAACGTCCATCGGTTGACGTAATTACAGGGATTATTAAAGCCAATGTTCCTTCTCGTATTGCCTTTGCGGTATCGAGTGGTACAGACTCTCGTACGATTATCGATGCCAATGGTGCTGAGAAACTTCTTGGTCGTGGGGATATGCTATATATGCCAATGGGTGAAAATAAACCAATTCGTGTACAGGGTGCATTCTTAACCGATGAAGAAGTAGAACGTATCGTTGATTTCGTGAAGAATCAGCAAGAAGTAGAGTACGACGAAGCGATGATGCCTTCAGAAAATACCGCTTCTGCTGGTGGAAGTGAACCAGAAGACGAACTATTTTACGAAGTCATCGAACTATTAAAAGAACAAGAAACGATTAGTACATCTTATTTACAAAGACGATTCCGTATCGGATTCAACCGTGCAGCGCGAATGATTGATGAATTAGAAGCGCGTGGTTATGTTGGACCTGCTGATGGAAGTAAAGGAAGAAAAGTAAATGTTCATGTTTTCAATGAAAATGACGCTTCCGAACCAGGTGAAACTAACGCATAAAAATGTAAAAACCGAACATTTTTCATAAAATTAACCTCCAATGAAAAGATTTAGCTTGATTTTCATTCTATTTATGATAGAATGACTGTAGTAAATCATTTATTGGAGGTTTTTTATCGTGAAAACTAAAAAGAATTTAGCTTTATTTGCATTGACACTTGGTGCGACTGCTGTATTAGCAGCGTGTGGCGGATCAAAATCTGATAGCTCACAAGCATCTTCTCAAAACAACGCTGGCTCTTCAGACAACTTCAAAGCGGTAATGGTATCTGATACTGGTGGTATTGACGATAAATCATTCAACCAAGGCGCTTGGGAAGGCCTTCAAGAATGGGGTAAAAATAACGGTGGTAAAACTAAAGGAAATGGTATTGATTACATTCTTTCAAAAGCAGAATCTGACTATACTACAAACCTTAACACTGCAGTTTTAAATGAGTACAATATTATTTTCGCAATCGGATTTAAATTACAAAAAGCTGTTGAAGAAGCAGCAAAACAAAATCCAGACGCACACTTTGCGATTATCGATAGTGTGGTTGAACAACCAAACGTTGCTTCAATCAACTATAAAGACCAAGAAGCAGCATTCCTTGCAGGGGTTGCAGCTGGTTTAACAACTAAAACAAATAAAGTAGCTTTCATCGGTGGTATGCACGGTCCAGCATTAGACAAATTTGAAGCTGGTTTCAAAGCTGGGGTTCAAGCAGTAAACCCTAAAGCAACTGTTGAAATTCAATATGCTGAATCATTCTCAGATGGTGCTAAAGCAAAATCTCTCGCAGAAGCAATGTACGCTTCAGATGTTGACATCATTTATGCAGCAGCAGGTGGTGCAGGACTTGGAGTATTCGCAGCGGCTAAATCAATCGTTGAAGCAAATCCAGATCGTAAAATTTGGGTAATCGGGGTTGACCAAGACCAACAAGCAGAAGGTAAAGTAAACGACTCTCGTAACGTAACATTGACATCAACACTTAAAGGTGTAAAACAAGCACTTATCAAATTTAGTGAAGATGCTTCTAAAGGAAACTATCACGGTGGTGAACAAGTTCTTTACGGATTATCTGATAACGGTGTTGGTTTAGCAGATGGTCAATTATCAGACTCAGTTAAGGAAAAAATTGCTGTATTCAAAAAAGCAATCATCGAAGGAAAACAAGAAGTTCCTGCGAAACCTTAATTTTAACAAACGAACTTAAATTGAGAGGAGTAGGAGTTGAAGAGAATACGAATTTCTTCGCTCCTACTTTTTTATACATAGAACATTGTGCGGGGTGAGACGATTGGTAGAAGAAACATTTGTGATTGAGATGAAAGGCATCACAAAAAAGTTTGGTAATTTTGTAGCCAATAATCAGATTGATTTAACATTGAAAAAAGGCGAAATCCATGCGCTTCTTGGAGAAAATGGAGCAGGGAAATCGACGTTAATGAATATCCTTTCAGGGTTACTGGAACCAACGGAGGGAGAAATTAAAGTAAATGGTGTTCCAACAAAAATTGATTCGCCAAATACAGCGAATCGCTTAAAAATTGGGATGGTTCACCAACACTTTATGCTTGTGAAGAAATTCAGCGTAGTAGAGAACATTATCCTGGGTAAGGAGCAAACAAAGTTCGGTTTTATCGATAAAAATGCGGTAAAAGAAGAAATTATGGAACTTTCTAAGAAGTATCATCTAGCTGTAGACCCTGATGCGAAAGTTGAAGATATCACTGTTGGGATGGAACAACGTGTTGAAATCTTGAAAACTTTATATCGTGGTGCGGATATTTTAATTTTCGACGAACCTACAGCGGTACTAACACCTCAAGAAATCGAAGAACTCATTGTGATTATGAAGCAATTAACAAAAGAAGGGAAATCAATCTTCTTAATTACCCATAAGATTAAAGAAATCCAAGCGGTTGCGGATCGCTGTACGGTTATTCGCCGTGGAAATGTGATTGGAACAGTGGAAATGGGAAATGTTTCAGACCAAGAATTAGCCGACATGATGGTAGGACGTTCTGTATCCTTTAAAACGCAAAAAGAACCTGCCAAACCAACAACAGATGCTTTAGTGATTAAAAACCTTGTTGTGAAAGATAGCCGTGGTATCGAAGCGGTGAAAGGCTTAGATTTAACCGTAAGACATGGTGAAGTTGTCGGAATTGCTGGGGTTGACGGAAACGGACAATCGGAACTGATTCAAGCGTTATCTGGTTTGCGTGCTATCGAAAGTGGTTCGATTCATTTAGACGGAAAAGATATCACGAAGGTGCCAACAAGACAACGGACAGAAGGAGGCCTCGGTCATATTCCTGAGGACCGACATAAACATGGTCTTGTTCTTCAAATGGGACTCGATGAAAATATCGGACTTCAAACGTACTATAAAGAACCGTTATCAAAAAATGGCTTCTTAAATAAGAAAGCTTTTGTGGACTTAGCAGAACGTTTGATTGAAGAATTTGACGTGCGTACACCAAGTCCAACAGTAGCTGCCGGAGCGCTTTCTGGTGGGAACCAACAAAAGGCAATTATCGCGCGTGAAATCGACCGCAATCCAAGTTTACTCATTGCAGCACAGCCAACGCGTGGTCTGGACGTGGGTGCGATTGAATATATTCATAAGCGTTTAATTGATCAACGTAATAAAGGCAAAGCCGTATTACTAATGAGCTTTGAATTAGATGAAATTTTAAACGTTGCGGACCGCATCGCTGTCATGTATGAAGGTCGTATCGTGGACGTGTTAGATACAAAAGAAACAAATGAAACAGAATTAGGATTATTAATGGCAGGTTCGACTCGCGAACAAGTAAGAGCCAAGGAACAGGAGGCGTTATAAGATGAAAGGTGCAAAATACAAAAAGATTCTTATTCCAGTCCTTTCAGTTGTACTTGGACTATTAGTCGGAGCTTTAATCATGTGGGTATTCGGCTTTGATGTTGTGAAAGGATATTCCGCATTACTCAAAGGCTCGCTTGGAAAACCATTCTATATTGGTGAAACATTACGTCAGGCTACACCTTTAATTCTCGTAGCGCTTGGATTTGCGTTTGCAAGTTACGCTGGTTTCTTCAATATTGGGGTCGCTGGTCAAGCGTTAGTCGGTTGGTTTGCTTCCGTTGCGACAGGCCTAGTTCTTCCAGATTTACCAAAAATCATTCTCTTACCATTATGTATTTTCATGGGGATGCTTGCCGGTGCTATCTGGGCAGGGATTGCAGGTTACTTAAAGGCGTATTTTAATGCTAGTGAAGTAATCGTAACGATTATGTTAAACTACACAGCGCTTCATATTGTAAACTATGTGATTCGCGAAATCTTAACAGAGAAAGCTGAAATCACAGCTTCTATTCCAGAAGCAGCCAGCTTAAGAATGCAATTCTTGTATCAATTGACAGGGAAATCAACGTTGCATGGGGGTCTCTTCATTGCGATTTTTGCGGTCTTCCTCGTGTGGTTGATTATGAATAAAACAACAACTGGTTTTGAATTGAAAACAGTAGGGTTAAATAAACACGGTGCAGAATATGCAGGGATGAGCGCGAAGAAGACAATTATTCTTGCGATGGTCATCTCTGGTGCCTTAGCAGGTCTTGGCGGAGTAATGGAAGGGTTAGGAACTTTCCAAAACGCGTTTGCTTCAGAAAGCCTTCCAAGTATCGGATGGGATGGAATGGCGGTATCACTTCTTGGATTGAATAATCCAATCGGTATTCTATTCTCTGCATTAGTATTCGCCATTCTTCGTATCGGTGGGATTTCAATGCCGCTCCTTGCGAAGATTCCAACAGAAGTCGTATCGATTGTAGTCGCATTTATCATCTTCTTTGTCGGTGCGAACTACTTAATGGAAGTTATTGTTGATAAATTCCCTCAATTTGGGAAGAGAAAGGGGTAATGAGAAATGGATTTAGTAACACTTTTACAAGTAGTTGTTGGGAACATGCTCATCTACTCAACACCGCTGATTTTAACAGCGCTAGGGGGTATCTTCTCAGAACGAAGCGGGATTGTTAATATCGGACTTGAAGGAACAATGGTCATCGGTGCCTTTGCCTCAGCCGTCTTCAACTTAGCGTTTGCTTCACAATTTGGTTCATGGACGCCATGGGTTGCACTTATTGTAGCAGCGGTTGCTGGAATGTTGTATTCATCCATTCACGCATTCGCAACAGTATACCTGCGTGCCGATCATATTATTTCTGGGACGGTGTTAAACTTACTAGCACCAGCCTTAACGGTGTTCCTGTGCCGCTTAATGTATAACGAAATCGGACAAACGGAAATCATTACGAACTACTTTGGTAAAACAACCATTCCGGTATTAAGTTCGATTCCAATTATCGGGAAAATTTTCTTTACAGATACATTCGTGCCAGCGTTCTTAGCAGTTGGGCTTGCATTTATTTGCTCGATCATTCTGAATAAGACAAAATTCGGCTTGCGATTGCGTTCTGTAGGGGAACATCCTCAAGCAGCAGATACATTAGGAATTAACGTTTACCATATGCGTTTTGCAGGAGTATTAATCTCAGGGTTCTTGGCTGGTATCGGAGGAGCCATCGTTGCTCAATCGATTACACTGAACTTCTCAGCGACAACCATCGCTGGTCAAGGGTTCATTGCGATGGCTGCGATGATCTTTGGTAAGTGGAATTCAGTGAGCGTCATGCTATCAGCATTACTCTTTGGACTTGCTCAAAGTTTAGGGGTTATCGGAAATTACATCCCAGTAATTAAAGATATTCCATCAGTTGGCTTGACGATTGCGCCATATTTGATTACTATCATTGTATTGGTAGGATTCATTGGAAAATCGGAAGGACCAGCCGCTAACGGTAAGAACTACGTAAAATCTAAATAAGAATGAGAACTGCTTTTAATCTAGGTATCACACTTTATTAAAAGCAGTTTTTTTAATGAGAAGGGGTCATAAATGAAAAAACTAGTATCTTTAATCGTTGCAATTCTTGCAATGGTTGCTATTTTATTTGGAGTAAAGAACATGCTTCAAGCAAAAGAATCTACAGAGGAAGTAGAAACTTCATCAGAACAACAGCAATTGTTCCTATTTAACTGGGGGAACTATATCGATCCAGAATTGATTAAAGAATTTGAAGCCGAAACAGGCATTCAAGTTGTCTATGAAACATTTGATTCTAATGATGCGATGGAAGCCAAGCTAAAACAAGGCGGAACGCGTTATGATATCGTCTTTCCAAGTGAATCAAGTATTACAAAATTAGTGAATCAAAATTTACTTCAAAAGCTAGACCATTCAAAGATTAAAGGACTGGAAAATATTTCTCCGTTCTTATTAAATAGCCCGGTGGATAAAGGAAACCAATATACAGTGCCATATTTCTGGGGAACTGTCGGGATTATGGTGAATACGAAATATATCGATCCAGAAAGCATTCAAACTTGGAGTGATTTATGGAAAGAAGATTTCAAAAATAAAGTACTCGTCTTAGATGGAAACCGTGAAGCACTAGGGATGGCGCTTCAATCATTAGGGTATTCATTAAATTCGAAGAATGAGAATGAATTACATGCGGCAGAAGTGAAGTTAAAAGAATTGAAACCAAATGTTCGTGCGGTACTTAATGAAGAAATCAAAACGATGATGAAACTTGAAGAAGCTCCAATCGGAATGGGGTATTCTGGAGACGCGGCGGCAGTTGCAGAAGAAAATCCAAACGTCCAATATATCTTACCAAAAGACGGAAGTGCGGTTTGGACAGATAACTTTGCGATTGCTCACACAGCTGTAAATATCGATGGTGCATATGCCTTTATTAACTTTATGCTTCGCCCAGAAAATGCAGCTAGAAATGCTGAATATGTGGGTTATTCAACACCAAACGAAAAAGCAAAAGAGTTAATGGATCCTGAAGTAACTTCTGATGAAACATACTATCCTTCAGAAGAAATTATCAATTCATTAGAACACTATGAATATTTAGGAAATGAGTGGATTCAAAAATATAACGAAGCCTTCTTAGACTTCAAGATGGAGTTATAATATGCATTACTTTTTAAAAGCTAAAAACCTCTTTATTGGAGATGGAACGACAGCAGTCAGTGGGATTTTAGAAATTAAAGAAGGTCGCATTGTGGACCGCTTTGATTACAATACACCTGTTGAAGGAGAAATCTTAGATGCAGGAGACAAACTAGTTGTTCCTGGATTCATTGATGCCCATGTGCATTTATATTTATCTGCCTTAATTCATTTAGGAAAAATGAAGGCGGTTGGTGGACCAACAATTGATGAGGTAGTTCTTCAAGCAAGTTCGATTCCTGAATATAATGGTTGGAAAATCGGAATTGGTTGGTATGCGAGCGACTTCGGGCAACAAGTCTTACCAACAAAAGAAGACTTAGATAAAGCTTCAACTGACCTACCTATCTGCTTAATTGCAGGGGACGCGCATACGATTTGGCTCAATTCAAAAGCGCTAGAAGTGCTAGAATTAACGACAGATGCGATTCCGCAAAACATCGGCGGAGAAGCAGTGGTAGAAGGCGGCGAACTTACAGGGGTGTTCCTTGAAGCAAAAGCCATCTATTATTTATCAAAAGTCTTGTCTGTATATAAAGACGACGAAGAGCAAGCGTTAAAAGATTATATGTCTTATTTAAACAAAATGGGTGTGACGGCTGTAGGGGACGTTGCCTTAACAGGTGAAAGCCCAGATGATATCGTGTATCCAGAACTGTACTCGAAAGTAGAAAAGGATGCGACTGTTCGTGTGAGCTTCTTCCCAGCGATGCGTGAAGAAGTGGAACGTAACCGTGAGCTCTACAAGACATACCGCTCTGACATGCTCCAAATGGGGGGCGTGAAGCAATTTTACGATGGAGTGACCAGTTCGCATACGGCGTATTTGAAAGAGCCGTATCCGATGCCGTTCTTCGAAGGAGACGTGGGTGGACCACTCTTAACAGAAGAGAAGATGGAACGATTAACACTTCTTGCAAATAAAGAAGGATGGCCGATGCGTATTCATACGGTCGGGGATAAGGCGATTGCGTTGACGCTTCAAAACTTCATAAAGGCGCAAGAAGAGACTCCGTTCGACGCACCATATAAATTCAATACGATTGAGCATTTAGAAGTAATGGATCCAACAGACCTTCCTTTAACCGCTCAACCTTCACTCATTGTTTCAGTGCAACCAAGTCATTTATTAGTAGGGTACGAGACTTTAGATGAAGAAGTTGGTGCAGAACGTGCGCGTCATATGTTCCCGTTCAAATCTTTCTTAGAAGAAGGAGCAACGCTGGGGTTCGGAACAGATACGCCTGTTGTACTAGATGTGACGCCGTTTGAATCGATGTTCAACGCGGTAGCCCGCCAAACAAAAGAGCAGCTACCAGTGCCATGCTTAATGCCGGAACAACGTATTTCGATTGGTGAAGCATTAAAAGCACACACGAGTGGGGCAGCAAAAGCACTCAGTCGTTTAGATATTGGCACACTAGAAGTCGGTTCGTTAGCAGATTTCGTAATTCTAGATAAGAATATTCTTGAAAGTGACGCAGTGGAATTGTTAAATACGAACGTAGAAGCGACATACGTCAATGGTAAATGTGTCTATAAAAACTAATGAGGAAGCTAGATAGAGCAGTCTATCTAGCTTTTTTTATGTGTTTTAAGCTTTTTAAAAATTGTTCTTTTTATGAAAATTACAAACAATAATGCCTAATTTAAAAGGAATGTAAGCTTTTTAAATTATGAAAATAGTTTGAAACTCAAAATAAATTTTTAAAAAAGGTTTGACAATCAAACTATCTATCCTATATACTTTGATTATCAAATGATTTGATATTCAAACAAAAAGGAGAACATCTTTTATGGAACCAACTCTAGAGACCATAAACGGGTATTTGGTGGACGTCTTTAATCAAATGCTCGACATTGAAGAATCTTCGCTGGCGCAAAGCCAATTTAATGATTTATCCATTAAAGAGATGCATGCCATTGAAGCGATTGGAATGTATAACGAACATACGACAACAGAAGTCGCTAATAAATTAAATGTTACTGTTGGGACGCTAACAGTTGCGGTTAATGCTTTAGTGAAAAAAGGCTATGTTGTTCGTTTGAAGAGTGAAGCCGATCGAAGAATTGTAATTTTAGGTCTGACCAAGAAAGGTCGCTTACTTTATCGTCTTCATCGTAAATTCCACGAGAAGTTAGTTTTAAAAACAATCGAGGGAATGAATGCTGAAGAAATGGCAGTTCTTGTTAAAGGACTTCATAATTTATATGATTTCTTACACGAGGCTGTACTAGCAAATCAAGAAGGGAAGTAGACATTGTGGGGGTTCAAGTGATAGCGACAAGTTCCTATCTCCCAACGTCCGTCATTACAAACGATGATTGGGCGAAACGAGTAGATACTTCTGATGAATGGATCGTTAAGAGAACAGGAATCAAAACCCGATATTGGGCAAAAGAACAGACAACAAGTGCTTTGGCGACAATTGCCGCAAAACGCTTAGTTGAAAAGAGTAACATCTCTCCTGAATCCATTGAATTTATCATTGTAGCAACGATGACACCTGATGCAGCAAGTCCTTCTTGCGCGTCACTTGTACAAGGAGCAATCGGGGCAACGAATGCATTTGCGTTCGATGTCAGTGCGGCTTGTAGCGGATTTGTCTTTGCCTTATCAACAGGATTAAAAATGTTGGAACACGGACAAAGAAAATACGGAATCGTCATCGGAGCAGAAACAATGCTCAGTTCACTCGATTGGGAAGACCGCTCAACGGCTATTCTCTTTGGAGATGGCGCTGGAGCTGTTCTTTTACAAAAAGATGAAGAGCCATTTTTATTGGCGGAAACATTACAAAATGATGGACAGAAATCTGAGGCATTAGTCGCTGGAAAAAGAATGACAAATCAAACACTTTCAACCATGACAATGGATGGTCGAGGCGTTTATGAATTAGTCAGCAAAACTGTTCCAGTCAATATCCAAGATACTTTACAAAAAGCTGGATATACTGCCGACGATATTGATTTGTACTTGTTACATCAAGCAAATCGTCGTTTAGTCGAACAAGTGGCTAAGAAATTAAAACAACCGATCGAAAAATTCCCAATGAATATCGATCACGTTGGAAACACTTCGGCTGCAAGTATTCCGATTTTACTCAATGAACTAGTAGAAAACGGGACATTGAAAATCGGAGAACATAAAAAATTACTTTTATCAGGTTTTGGCGGAGGCCTAGCCTGGGGAAGTATCACAATCACACTATAATTTTTAAACTATTGGAGGAAAAAACAATGACATTTGAAAAAATTCAAGCAATTATCGTAGATCAATTAGGTAAAGAGGAAGAAGAAGTACAATTAACAACTCGTCTTAAAGACGAATTAGATGCAGACAGCTTAGATTTATTCCAAATCATCAACGATATCGAAGATGAATTCGATGTGAAAATCGATACTGAAGAAGGACTAGAAACAGTTCAAGACTTAGTAAACTACGTTGATGCTCAATTAGCTGACAAATAATTTTAAAAAGGGATGGTAACACATGAAATCAAGAATCTGCGACATGATTGGAATTGAATATCCGATTATCCAAGGAGGGATGGCATGGGTTGCAAATCCTGCGCTTGCAAGTGCAGTGTCCAATGCCGGCGGTTTAGGAATCGTTGCATGTGGACACGCTCCTGGCGATGTCGTTAAAGGATTCATCGAAGAGATGGAACGTTTAACAGACAAACCATATGGTGTAAATATTATGCTATTAAGTCCATTTGTTGATGAAGTTGTGGATGTCGTTTGTCAGGCTGGCGTGAAAGTGGTTTGTACCGGTGCTGGTAACCCTGGCAAATACATGGCGAAATTTAAAGAAGCAGGAATTACAGTAATTCCAGTTGTAGCTTCAGTTGCTCTAGCAAAAAGAATGGAAAAAGAAGGCGCAGACGCAGTTGTTGTAGAAGGGATGGAAGCAGGCGGACATATTGGTAAGTCTACTACTATGGCACTTTTACCACAAGTAGTCGATGCGGTGAACATTCCAGTAATCGGTGCTGGAGGAATTGGTGACGGGCGCGGTATGGCAGCAGCGTTAATGCTTGGTGCCGATGCAGTTCAACTTGGAACTCGTTTCCTTGTTGCGACTGAATGTACTGCGCACGATAACTTCAAAGCTTCTGTATTAAAAGCTAAAGATATCGACACAGTTATTACAGGACAAATTACAGGACATCCTGTACGTGTGTTACGTAATAAATTAACAAAAATCTACTTACAAGCTGAAAAAGAAGAAACTGGTAAAGAAAATCCAGACTTCGAACGCTTAGAAGATATCGGACGTGGAGCTCTACGTAGAATCGTAGTTGAAGGGGATACTCAAATGGGATCAATGATGGCTGGTCAAATCGCTGGTTTAATTTCAAAAGAACAAAGCTGTTCAGAAATTATCCAAGAATTGATGGCAGAATCTCTTGAAGTCATCCAGAAACAACTTGCACGTTTTTAATTAAATGAAAAAAGGAATGGTGAAATATGCTTATTTAGCATACTTCCACCATTTTTTTACAGCGCAATAGGAGGAAACTCATGAAAATCGCATTTTTATTTCCAGGTCAGGGGAGTCAGAAAGCACAAATGGGCTTAGAAATTGCTGACAACTTCGAAGTGGCAAAAGCTGTCTTTGAAGAAGCAAGTAGCGTTCTGCCATACAGTGTGACTGACATTCTTTCAGAAGAACCTGCAGCACGAATCAATCAAACAGAATATACGCAACCGTTGTTATTGACGGTTTCACATGCAATCGCAAGCGTCTTAGAACAAGAAGGTATCACACCTGATGTGACGGCTGGATTATCTCTAGGTGAATATTCAGCGCTTGTTGAAGCCGGAGTCCTTAACTTCAAGGAAGCTTTAAACTTAGTCGCTAAACGCGGTCAATATATGCAAGAAGCGGTTGTAGAAGGCGAAGGGAAAATGGTAGCCGTTTTAGGTCTTGAAGACAATGTCATCGAAGACATTTGTCGTGAAGTTTCAACGCCAGAAGCCCTTGTAGTTCCTTCAAACTACAACACACCAGGACAATTAGTGATTGGTGGTCATGCAGAAGCAGTAGACGCAGCAAGCGAAAAATGCATAGAAGCTGGCGCGAAAAGAGCTGTACCACTTGTGGTATCTGGACCTTTCCATACTCCATTAATGGAAGCAGCGAAAGTTCGTTTTGCTCCTGAGATGGAAGTGGCAGAGTTACACGAAAGTAAATGCCCTGTATTAAGCAATACGCTAGGCACACCGCATGAAGGCGTTCCTTCAAAAGACGTTCTCTGTGATCAAATTACAAATGCCGTGAAATGGAAACAAAATGTAGAGTGGATGCTTCAAGATGGTGTAGATGTCTTTATTGAAGTAGGTCCTGGAAAAACATTGACGCAAATGGTAAAACAAATTGCTAAAGCAAAAGGTGCCTCTGTTCAATTATTCCAAACAGATAGCCTTAAAGCAATGAATGAAACCATTGAAAAAGTAAAGGAACTGAAAGGATAACGAAATGAAATTTAAAGATAAAACAGTTGTTGTAACAGGTAGCCGTCGTGGTATCGGTCTTGGAATCGCATTAGAATTCGCTAAACTTGGCGCTAATGTTGTTTTAAACGGTACTCGTGAAATTGATGCAGAAACACTTGCACAATTTGATGCTTATCCTGGTGAAGTAATGACGTTTGTTGGAGACGTTTCGAAATTCGACGTAGCTGAAAACTTTATTAATGAAGTAAAAGAGCGTTTTGGACGCATCGACGTGTTAGTCAATAACGCTGGAATTACGCGTGATGGTTTATTAATGCGTATGAGTGAATCTGATTTTGACGATGTAATGAATATTAACTTAAAAGGATACTTCAACATGATTCGTTTTGCGACTCCAGTTTTCGTAAAACAAAAATCAGGAAGCATTATTAACATTACAAGTATCGTTGGGGTTACAGGGAATGCAGGGCAAGCAAACTATGCTGCAAGTAAAGCCGGAATCATTGGTTTAACAAAATCTGTTGCTAAAGAAATCGGTTCTCGTGGGATTACAGTGAATGCTGTTGCTCCTGGATACATCGATACAGATATGACACAAGCATTACCTGAAAAGATTCGTAATGAATGGGAAAAACAAATCCCAGTACGTCGTTTCGGTACAGTAGAAGATATTGCCGAAGCATGTGTGTTCTTAGCGGAAGCAAAATACGTTACAGGACAAGTATTAAACGTTAACGGCGGATTATACATGTAATCTCTTAAAGGAGGAAAACAATGAATCGAGTAGTAATTACAGGAATGGGAGCAATCACTCCTTTAGGAAATGATGTAGCTAGCTTCTGGGAAGGCCTTAAAGAAGGTAAGAACGGAATTGCTCCAATTACAAAATTTGATAAAAAAGACTTAGATGTTCATGTGGCTGCTGAAGTAAAAGACTTCGATGCTACAAAATACATGGATCGTAAAGAAGCAAAACGTATGGATTTATTCTGTCAATACGGACTTGCTGCAGCAATTCAAGCCGTTGAAGACAGCGGCATTACTCCAGAAAATACAGACTACGACCGTTTTGGTGTCATGGTTGGTTCTGGTATCGGTGGGTTAACAGTAATGGAAAGCCAAATCATCAAAATGCATGATAAAGGCCCAACACGTGTAGCTCCATTATTCGTTCCAATGGCCATCGGAAACATGGTTGCAGGAAACATTTCAATGAAAATCGGAGCACGCGGTGTATGTACATCATTAGTAACTGCCTGTGCAACAGGAACACATGCCATTGGTGAAGCGTTCCGTAACATTAAACATGGTTACTCTGATGTCATTTTAGCCGGTGGTGCTGAAGGTTCTATTTGTGAAATCGGAATTGCAGGATTTGCTGCCTTAACAGCATTATCAAGCAGTGACAATCCAGATGCAGCTTCATTACCATTTGATAAAAAACGTGGCGGATTCGTAATGGGTGAAGGAGCAGGGGTTCTTGTTCTTGAAAGCCTAGAACACGCTCAAAAACGTGGTGCTAAAATTTATGCAGAAGTTGTTGGATACGGTGCTACAGGAGATGCTTATCATATGACGGCTCCAAATCCTGATGGAAGCGGTGCTGGTAAAGCAATCTTACAAGCTATCGAAGAAGCAGGAGTGGCTCCAAGTGAAGTGGACTATGTGAATGCTCACGGAACTGGTACTCCAGCAAACGATTCAGCTGAAACAACTTCAATCCGTTATGCGTTAAAAGAAGCTGCTGGTAAGGTTCATGTTTCAAGTACAAAATCAATGACAGGACACTTATTAGGTGCTGCTGGTGCTATCGAAGCTATCGCCTGTGTGAAAGCAGTTGAGGAAGACTTCGTGCCACCAACGATTAATGTAACAGAGCAAGACGAAGCGTGTGACTTAAACGTAACTCCGAACGTTGGAGTTTCTACAAAAGTAGACGTAGCAATTAGTAATTCGTTAGGTTTCGGCGGACATAATGCCGTAATCTGCGTGAAGAAATGGAAGGATTAATACATGAATGTAGAAGAAATTAAAGAACTAATGACTTTGTTCAATGATTC
Organism: uncultured Streptococcus sp.; assembly: GCA_902479935.1. GTDB lineage: Bacteria > Bacillota > Bacilli > Lactobacillales > Aerococcaceae > Granulicatella. The sequence continues at coordinate 43,195 of CABSQV010000003.1, forward strand.
AAACATGACTGAGTTTCATTTATCAAACGAAGAGTTCGAAGTGCAATTTAGTAAACGCGAGGAATATCCTCAAGTCGTTTCTAATGCCGTTGCACCTGTTGCAAACGTGGCAAGTCCAGTAGTAGAAGCTGCTCCAGTGGCCGCTCCTTCTGCTGAAGCTCAAGAAGCTCCACAAGTCGCAGCAGATGCAAAATACATTACAAGCCCAATCGTTGGGGTGGTTTACTTACAATCTTCACCAGATGCAGATCCATTTGTACAAGTGGGTAAACAAATCACTTCAAACGACACTGTATGTATTGTCGAAGCAATGAAAATCATGAACGAAATTAAGAGCGACTTCAATGGTGAAGTTGTAGAAGTCCTAGTAGAAAACGGCCAAATGGTTGATTTCGGACAAAAACTATTTGCGATTCGCTAAACCCAATTTTAGGAGGAAATTAAGATGAACATTATGACTGTAACTGACGTAGCTGAGTTAATCCCTAACCGTTACCCAATTTTATTTATTGACCGTGTAGATGAATTAATACCAGGTGAGCACGTTGTGGCACGTAAAAACGTGACATTTAACGAAAGCTTCTTCCAAGGACATTTCCCTGGTGAACCTGTAATGCCTGGTGTGTTAATCGTTGAAGCATTAGCACAAGCTGGTTCAATCCCATTATTAAAACTTGATTCTTTCAAAGGAAAAACAGCTTACTTAGGTGGATTAAACAATGTTAAATTCCGTCAAAAAGTAACTCCAGGAGATGTGTTAACACTTCAAGTGGATATCGTTAAATTAAAAGAATACGCAGGAATCGGTAAAGGCGTTGCTTATGTCGATGGTAAGAAAGTCGCAGAAGCTGAATTAACCTTTATTATTGGACGTTAAGCCTATGTTTAATAGAGTACTAATCGCAAACCGTGGAGAGATTGCTTGCCGTATTATTCGTGCTTGTCGTGAGCTAGGAATTGAATCGGTAGCAGTCTATTCCCAAGCGGATAAAGATGCTCTTCATGTACAATTAGCAGACCATGCCGTATGTATCGGACCAGCTGCTTCAAAAGATTCTTACTTAAAGGTTGAAAATATTTTGAGCGCTGCCGTTACAACAGGGGCACAAGCGATTCACCCAGGGTTTGGATTCTTATCGGAAAATGCCAAATTTGCCAAAATGTGTGCGGAATGCAATATCACTTTCATTGGACCTTCAAGCGAAGTCATTTCTCAAATGGGGGATAAAGCTGAAGCGCGTAAACAAATGATTGCGGCCAATGTACCAGTAATCCCTGGTAGTGATGATGTGGTTGAAACGGTTGAAGAAGGAATCGAACTCGCTAAGCGTATCGGCTTCCCGCTTTTAATTAAGGCAGTTGCCGGTGGTGGCGGTAAAGGAATTCGTCGCGTTGAAACTGTTGAAGAATTTGAACATCAATTTGTGACTGCGCGTCAAGAAGCCCTGCAAGCCTTCGGAAATGCCGATGTGTACATGGAACGTATTATTTATCCAGCCAAACATATTGAATTTCAAATTTTAGCCGATCAACACGGAAATGTGGTTCACCTAGGAGAGCGTGACTGTTCGCTTCAACGTAAAAATCAAAAGATTATCGAAGAAGCACCAAGTCCATCTCTTTCTCCTCAACTTAGAAGAGAAATGGGAGAGGCCGCTGTACGTGCTGCTAAAGCAGTCGGTTATCAAAATGCAGGAACAATTGAGTTTCTTGTAGATGAAGAAAAACATTTCTATTTCATGGAAATGAACACACGTATTCAAGTAGAACATCCGATTACGGAAATGATTACGAATGTGGATCTTGTGCAACAACAAATTAAGATTGCTGCAGGAGAAGAGTTACCATTTACGCAAGAGGATATTACTTTTGAAGGGTATGCGATTGAATGTCGTTTAAACGCTGAAAATCCATTTGAAGGCTTCCGTCCTTCTCCAGGGAAAGTAACGTTCTTACACCAACCTGTTGGCGGTATGGGCGTTCGTATTGAATCCGCATTGTATACAGGATATCAAATCCCACCATTCTACGATTCAATGTTAACGAAGTTGATTGCGCACGGTAAAACACGTGAAGAAGCGATTCTTCGCATGAAACGTATGCTCTTTGAACTCGTAGTAGAAGGTGTCGATACCAACCAAGAATTCGTTGAAGATTTATTAGATTCACCAGCATTTAGACGCGGAGATTATACAACTGCGTATGTTGAAACTGAATTTTTGAAACACTGGAATCAACCAAAAGAGAAATAGAATGATTTAGTAAAGGAGTGATTAGATGGGTCTGTTTAGAAAACGGTCGTATATCACCATTAATCGTACCAAAGTAGACTTATCTGAACAGTCTGAGTTACCTACAGTTCCGGATGGGAAATGGGTGAAATGTCCTTCTTGTGACAAGATTGTCTACAAAGAGGATTTAGGATCCTTAAAAGTTTGTCCGCACTGTGATGCTCATTTTAGAATTAATGCGGCTGAACGATTAGCCATTACGGTAGATACTTTCCAAGAACTCTTTGAGGATGAAAAACCAAAAGTGGATGTAGCCTTTCCTGGGTACGAAGCGAAATTGGAGAAAGCCTCAAAAGTAGCCAAAGAAAATGAAGCTGTAACAGTCGGTGTGGCAACGATTGGAGAAGAATCCTTTATTTGCTGCGTCATGAACTCATTCTTCATGATGGGGTCAATGGGACAAGTCGTTGGTGAGAAAATCACGAAGGCTTTCCAAGAAGGAATCAAACGCCAATTGCCAGTTGTGATTTTTACCGCTTCAGGTGGTGCCAGAATGCAAGAAGGAATCTTTTCTCTGATGCAAATGGCGAAAATCTCAGGAGCTGTGGAAGAACACCATCAAGCTGGATTATTCTATTTAACAGTATTGACGGATCCAACTACAGGAGGCGTCACTGCAAGCTTTGCGATGCAAGGCGACATTATTTTAGCAGAACCAAAAGCTATCGTTGGATTTGCTGGAAAACGTGTTGTGGAACAAACCATGAACCAAAAACTTCCAGATGATTTCCAACAAGCGGAAACAGTTCTTGAACAAGGATTTATCGATGCGGTGGTTCACCGTAAGGAAATGAAGAAGATGATTCATCGTCTACTTGTCCTTCATGGAAAGGGGTCGAATGCATGAAACCAATGAAAATTGTTGCGTTGGCACGTGATGTGAAACGTCCAACCACAAAAGAATGGATTAACGCCGTATTTGACGACTTTATTGAATTACACGGTGACCGTTACTACGCCGATGATAAAGCCCTTGTAGGTGGAATTGCGACATTAAACGGCAAACCTGTTACAGTGATTGGGATGGAGAAGGGGCATACGCTTCAAGAAAACTTGAAGACAAACTTTGGTCAAGTCCATCCAGAAGGATACCGTAAGAGTGCACGTTTAATGAAACAAGCCGAGAAGTTTAATCGTCCTGTTGTGACGTTTATTAATACAGCTGGTGCTTTCTGCGGGGCCACTGCAGAAGAACGTGGTATCGGTGAAGCCATTGCGGATAATCTTCGTATTATGAGCCACTTGAAAGTTCCAATCATTGCCATCCTTTGTGGTGAAGGCGGAAGTGGTGGTGCATTAGCGCTTGCTGTTGCCAATGAAGTCTGGATGATGGAATATGCGATGTATTCAATTCTTTCTCCAGAAGGATTTGCATCCATCTTGTGGAAAGACGGTTCTAAAGCCAGTCAAGCAGCCGAATTGATGAAATTCACAAGTAATGATTTATTGGTGCAAAAGATTGTTGACCGCATTATTCCAGAAAAGAAAAAGACAAACGAAGAGATTGCTTTGGAGTTGAGAGAACAATTAGAAGTTCAATTAAATGAGTGGTCATTGAAATCGAAAGAAGAAATTGTAAGCCAACGTTTAGAGCGATTTAATCAATATTAGAATTTGATGAAAATTCCAAGGAGCCTGACTTTTTTGTTAGGCTCTTTTTTGTTATACTAGAGTTACCATTTTCATTGGAGGGAACAATTTATGACACGTTTAGAAAAAGTAAGAAATTCCATGAAAGAACAAGAAATTGATGGATTGATTGTATATAGTCCATACAATTTACGTTATTTAGCAAACTTTACAGGAACAACAGGGTTTGCATTAATTACATTGACAGATGCTTATTTTGTAACAGATGCTCGTTACACACAACAAGCACAACAACAAGCAAAAGGATTCCATGTGATTGAACATAAGACAGGTTGGGTTCCAGCATTTGAAAAAATCATTCGCGAAAACAACTTGAAATTTGTTGGATTTGAAGCAGACCATGTTTCAGTTTCACAATTAGAAATCTTCGAAGATGCGTTTGATACAGCATTAATTCCAACACAGAACATTGTAGAGAAAATTCGTGAAGTCAAAGATGAAGGTGAAATCCAAACAATTCGTCAAGCTTGCCGTATTTCAGATGCTGCATTCCTACACATTTTAGATTTCATCAAACCAGGTGTAACTGAAATCCAAGTGGCAAATGAATTAGACTTCTATATGCGAGGCCTTGGTGCAACAGGAGTTTCATTTGATACGATTATCGCAAGTGGTGTTCGTTCTTCAATGCCTCACGGTGTTGCAAGTGCAAAAGTGATTGAAACTGGAGATTTAGTAACACTTGACTTTGGTTGCTACTACAATGGTTATGTATCTGATATGACTAGAACAATCGCTGTTGGTGAACCAATCGACCAATTAAAAGAAATCCACGATGTTGTCTTGCAAGCTCAATTAAAAGTAAGTGAAGCAGCAGGTCCTGGTAAAACAGGGGTAGAATTAGACAAGATTGCTCGAGACTACATTGCTAGCCGTGGTTATGGAGAATACTTCACTCACTCAACAGGACATGGTATCGGTCTTGAAATCCACGAAGCACCAAACGTTTCTCGTATTGCGACACAAGCATTTGTACCAGGAAACGTTATTACAAATGAACCAGGAATTTACCTTCCAGGAGTTGGTGGAGTACGTATCGAAGACGACATTATTATCAATGAAACTGGCGGCGAAGTGATTCAAAAAGTTCCTCGTGAACTCATTATTCTCTAAAATAGACGGTAGTTGTGAGAATAGCTGTTTCATGGTAAACTAAATGAGAATTGGAAAATCTTTTTATGAGTAATTTTCTATCAAACAGGGAGGTTACAAAATGGAACAAAACAAAAAATATTCTAAAGATCAAGAATTAGGTGCAATTGAGATTGCTCCTGAAGTTATCGAAAGTATTGCAGGTATTGTAGCTGCACAAGTGGAAGGCTTCTATCCAGTTCCTGGATTCTTAAACACTATTTTTGGTGGAAAACAATTATCTAAAGGGGCTTATTTAACAGAAGAAAACGGATCATTCGTAATTGATATTTACGGAAATGTAGATTACGGTGTTTCAATTCCAAAAACAGCTCTATTATTGCAAAACAAAATTAAAGAACAATTATTATTCAGCTGTGAATTAGTGATTTCACAAGTGAATGTTCACGTTCAAGAAATTTTACCAGTGCATCACGAAGATGCAGAATTATTTGAATTGGGGGATGAATAGTGAGTCGTAAACCATTAAAAAGACGAGCACTACGAGTATTGGCCATTCAAGCCCTATACCAACTAGATGTGTCGCCTGAAATGCACATTGTAGATGCGCTTAGTCTTGCGTTGGAATGCTCAGAAGATTCACCTTATTCTATCGAAGCAATTACGGAAGAAGAGTTACTTAACGAAGTTCCAGAAATTGCATACAGCATAGCATTAGTACGAGGAGTTCAAAATAACGTCGAGAAAATCGACGCGTTAATCGAAAAGTACTTAAAAGGATGGAAGCTAAACCGTATCGTCCGTTTAGACTTAATCATCATGCGAGTGGCTATCTTCGAAATGACTTCTCCAGAATTAGAAGTTCCACAAACTGTAGCGTTAAACGAAGCAATTGAAATCGCAAAAACATACAGTGACGAAAAATCAGCGAAATTTATTAATGGTATCTTATCAAACTTAGTAAACGGGTAAGATTCTACTACACGAAGAGTCTGAAGCAACAGTTTCAGACTCTTTTTTAAAACAGGATGTGAGTCTTCGCGGTTAGAAATCGACCACTGGACCAAACCAACGCAAGCATCGTTAAAAACGATGTGCGTATGGTTTGGGAAGTGGACGCGATTTCTGCGATTGCGAGCTCAACTACAAACAGGATACGAGGGCGAACGCTTGGCCACAATTCACAGTGCGAATTGTGGGTCACTGGACTGATATGCCGCAAGGGACTCGGGACGAGTCGTGCAAAATCCTTCACAGTGCGAAGGATTTAGGTCGTGGGCATTGCAAATGATATTGAATGGTTAATCTATAAGACAATACAATATAAATTATTTGCAGTAATAAACCACCGCGCCTAAGTCATGTCACACCCCATTGAATGCACTAAAAAATTATCATATATGATAATTCACACATATGTTAATTTCACCATACATATTTTTATTAACTTTACATAATTATTTTTGAAAAAAGGAGACTTCTATGACGCAAATTCTAGATGGGAAAGCATTAGCTGGAAAAATAAGAGAAGGACTAAAACAGGAAGTACAACAACTTTCTAAGAGTGGAATCACACCTTCACTAACGGTCATTCTCGTTGGAGAAGACCCAGCTAGCCAAGTGTACGTGCGTAACAAAGAACGTGCAGCAACAGAAGTAGGCATTCATTCAAACGTGATTCGCCTCAGCGAAGAAACGACACAGGAAGAGTTATTAGAATACGTGAATAAGCTTAATCATGACGCAAACATTCACGGGATTTTGGTGCAATTACCTTTGCCAAAACATATCGATACAGATGCAGTCTTAGAAGCGATTGCTCCTGAAAAAGACGTGGACGGGTTCCATCCAGTGAACTTAGGGAAGTTACTGCAAAAGGATGAATCGATTGTTCCATGTACGCCGCAAGGAATCATGGAATTCTTCAAAGAATATAATATTGACCTTGTTGGAAAAGAGATGGTGATTATCGGCCAAAGTACGATAGTCGGTCGTCCAATGGCACTATTAGGATTAAACCATGGTGCGACAGTTACAGTTTGCCACAGTCGTACCAAAGATTTAGCCCAAGTTGCTAAACGCGCTGATATTTTGATTAGTGCAGTCGGGAAAGCTGGACTCATTACAAAAGACTTCGTGAAAGAAGGAGCCGTTGTGATCGATGTCGGGATTAACCGTAATGAAGCAGGAAAACTCTGCGGAGACGCCCTCTTCGATGAAGTGGCACCACTCACAAGTGCAATCACACCCGTTCCAGGTGGGGTGGGCCCAATGACGATAGCAATGTTACTAGCGCAAACCGTAAAAAATGCAAAAAGTAAGAAGGAGTAGGACATGGAACAAGAATACTTAACCGTCAGTGCGCTGACGAAGTATATTAAAACTAAATTTGACCGTGATCCGCACTTAGACCGTGTTTATTTGACGGGAGAAATTTCGAACTTTAATAAAAATAGTGTGCATAAGTATTTCAACTTGAAGGATGAAAATGCGATTATCGCAGCAACGATGTTCCAAGGAGCGTACAAGAAAATTCAATTCCAACCAGAAGAAGGGATGAAAGTTCTTGTGATTGGGCGCGTTACGGTATATGAAAAATCAGGAAAGTACCAAATGATTATCGAGCACATGGAACCAGATGGGGTCGGCGCTCTTTATCAAGCGTATGAGCAGTTGAAGAAGAAATTAACGGAAGAAGGTTTATTTGCTGGGCCGAAGAAACCAATTCCTGTATTTCCAAAGAAAATTGCGATTCTAACCAGTGATACTGGTGCTGTAATCCGAGATATTCAAACAACGGTTGCACGTCGTTTCCCAATTGCGCAACTCGTATTATATCCAACCGTGGTGCAAGGAGTTCACGCCGTTCCAAGTATTCTTAAAAACTTAGACTTAGTCGAACAGTCGGATGCCGATGTGGTTATTATTGGTCGTGGTGGAGGTTCCATCGAAGACTTGTGGGCATTTAACGAAGAACCAGTTGTAAGACGTGTCGCTTCATTCTCCCTCCCAATCATTTCGAGTGTAGGGCATGAGACAGATACAACCTTAACAGACTTTGCCGCAGACCAACGCGCGGCCACACCAACTGCCGCAGCAGAACTTGCAACGCCAGTTTTAAATGACATCCATTTAACACTTGGAAACTTAACGAGTCGCTTGCAAACAACGATGCTCAATCAGTTGAATACCCGTAAAGAGTTATTAAGTAAATTAGAGAAGTCTGGTATTTTTGTAAAACCAGAGCGAATGTATGAAGTCTATGCACAACAAGTTGATCAATTACGATTAAAACTAATGCAAGGTATGCAACAAAGACTTCACCTGGTCAAACAACAGTCGATGCAATTTACGCACCGTTTGCAATTAGTATCGCCAGAACAATTACTAATTCAACAAAAGCAAAAACTCGAATGGTTGCATAAGCAATTAGTCGATAGCAATCAAAATTACTTGCAGGATAAGCAAATCAGATTCCAGCAATTAGTGGAAAAACTGGATTTACTCAGTCCATTAAAAATTATGACGCGTGGTTACGGAATTGTGTTTAAAGACGGCGATATCGTAAAATCTGTTGACCAAATTGAAGAAAAACAACCAATTGAAATCAGACTTAGTGATGGTTTAGTGAATGCTACTGTCACAGCAAAAAATAAGGAGACTTTATAATGGCTAAAAAAGAAATGAAATTCGAAGAAGCAATGGGCGCCTTAGAACAAATCGTGCGCCAATTAGAAAGCGGAAATGTTCCTTTAGACGAAGCGCTTGATAAATTCAAAGAAGGAATGGAATTAAGCCAATTTTGTAATGAAACATTGACAAAAGCAGAAGAAACCGTTCGTGCAATGATTACTGTGAATGCAGAAGGAAAAGAGGCATAATCTTATGGTGAAGGATGTTCTTCAACAACTTCAACAAGAGGTAGCACTTCACTTAACGCAGCTGATTGAAAAAAGAGCTTCAGATGCAAGATTGAAAGAAGCGTTGCTATACGCTGTACAATCAGGTGGGAAACGCATTAGACCACTTCTAACACTAGCAGTTGGGGCTTCTGGTACATCGAGAAATGAAGCAGCTTTAGACTTAGCATGTGCCTTAGAGATGATTCATACTTATTCTCTGATTCATGATGATTTACCAGGAATGGATGACGATGACCTACGTCGTGGCCGTCCGACTGTGCATAAAGCGTTTGACGAAGCGACTGCGATTTTAGCAGGGGATGCATTACTCACATTAGCTTTTGAGGTTGCTGCGAATGCCAATTTAGAAGCAGGTCAGTCGGTGGAAGCCGTGAAGATTTTATCAACGGCTTCTGGTATGAGTGGCATGATTTCAGGCCAAATGAAAGATATTGCTAGTGAAGAAGCGACGATTACTTTGGAACAAATGAAAGAAATCCATCGTGAGAAAACAGGCGAGTTATTACTAGCTGCTGTTCGTCTTGGGAATCTTTTTGTTAATGATTCGAAGATGAAAGAAGCTTTTGTTTCTTATGCGACTCATTTTGGCCTAGCATTCCAAATTCAAAATGACTTACAAGATGTTTGCTGGACCAGTGAGCAAACCGGTAAAGAAACAGGTAAGGATTCAGAACTAAGTAAAAATACGTATCCGAGTCTCTTAGGAGTAGAAGGTGCTAAAGACGCCTTATTAAATGAAATTGCGTCTTGTAAGCGTGCATTGGAAGAAGTGGCATTTACGCCAGAAAACCAACAAACAAAGGCGCTACTCGTTGAATTTTTAACGTATTTAGAAATATAGGAGTAACAAATGGAAAAAGAACGTGTGGATATTCTAGTCGTCCAACAAGGATTGACAGATTCCAGAGAAAAAGCAAAACGTCTTGTCATGGCTGGACAGATTGTGGATGCAGTGAATCATAATCGATACGATAAACCAGGGGAGAAAATTCCTGTGACGAGTTCATTGATGATTAAAGGTGAACCATTGAAATATGTGTCTCGTGGCGGTTTGAAATTAGAAAAAGCCTTAAAAGAATTCGATGTCAGTGTCGATGGAAAGATTTTATTAGATATCGGTGCTTCGACTGGTGGCTTTACAGACGCTGCCTTACAAAATGGTGCTAAACAAAGTTATGCACTCGATGTGGGGTATAACCAATTAGATTATAAACTTCGCCAAGATGAACGTGTCGTTGTCATGGAGCGTATGAATTTCCGTTTCGCCACTCCAGATGATTTCACAAAAGGGCAACCGGATGTCGCTTCGATTGACGTATCGTTTATCTCGTTGAAACTTATTTTACCGCCATTAAAACCGATTCTAAAAGAAGGCGGAGACGTGCTTGTATTGATTAAACCGCAATTCGAAGCAGGTCGTGAACGCATCGGGAAAAAAGGAATTGTCAGCGATCCAAAAGTACATGAAGATGTATTAGTGGATATTTTAAGCTTCAGTGAACAAATCGGATTTACTGTTGAAAAAGTAACGTATTCACCAATCACTGGTGGAAGTGGGAATATTGAATTTTTAGCGCATTTGAAAAATACGGCACCTAGCAAAGTTCATTCGTTTGAAGAACTCGCACGTGAGACCGTTAAAGAAGCGCAACGATTAAAAAAGTAAAGGGTGACGAACTTGATTCAAGAGATTTATATTAAAAATTTTGCCATTATCGAAGAAGTTCAGTGTACGTTTGAAAAAGGGATGACGGTTTTAACCGGGGAAACAGGCGCTGGTAAATCGATTATTATTGATGCGGTGGGCCTATTGATTGGAGAACGTGCGTCCCTCGAAATGATTCGTTATGGTGAAGAAAAGTCCTTGATTCAAGGGGTATTCCGAATTGAGGATCCTTCCGTTGTTGAAAAGCTGCAAGAAGTGGGGGTTGAAGTTATTGAAGACGAATTAATGATTCAACGTGAACTATTGCAAAATGGAAAAACAAACTGTCGTATTAATGGACAGTTAGCGACAGTAGCGCTCCTTAAACAAATCGGACCTTATTTAATCGATATCCATGGCCAAAATGAGCACTTCTTATTATTAAATGAAGAGAAACATTTGGGGCTATTAGATGAGTTCGCACACCATCAAATGGGCGATTTAATAGCTGAATATGACGAGGCATACGCAAAAGTCGTAGCCGCTAAACAAGAACTTAGAGCCTTGCAAACAGCAGAAAAAGAAGATGCACAACGCGTAGATATGTTGAAATTCCAATTGCAAGAAATCGAAGAAGCCAATATTTATGTGGGTGAGGAAGAACAATTAAGTGAAGAAAAAGAATACTTCACTCACTTCCAAAAAATCCAAACGGCACTTCAAACAGCTCTTGCTGCTCTTGAAGGGGAAGAGTATTCAAGTGTGGATGCTATTGGTGAAGCCACTCGTGAAGTGGAAAGTTTAGAGTCAATTTCAACAAGCTTTAAGGCACTTTCTACGCAAATGAGCGAGGCTTACTATCAACTGCAGGATGCTGCAAGTGCGATTCGTCATGAAATCGAAAATGCTGAATTTGACGAAGAACGTCTGGCCTTTATTGAAGAACGTCTCGATGTTTACTATCAATTAAAACGTAAATATGGGGATGATGCAGAAGAAATTCTAGCCTTCCAAGATAAAGCAAGAGATGCTTTGAATAAGATTGAAAATAAAGAAGCATTGATTGCTGAAACAGAAAAAGTGTTGAAGAAAGCTACTCTTGAAGCCTTTAGAATTGCAGAGAAGATTTCAAGTATTCGTCGTGAAGTAGCTAAACGCTTAGAAGCAGATATTGTGAGCGAATTGCACGGTCTCTATATGGAGAATGCGCAATTTGCCATCCAATTTAAGACTTCGGAAGCCTTACTCGAAACAGGGATTGACCTTGTTGAGTTTTATATTTCAACGAATAAAGGGGAACCATTGAAGCCTCTAAGCAAGATTGTTTCTGGTGGGGAGTTGTCGCGTATTACATTAGCGATGAAGTCCATCTTCACGAAAGAACAACTCGTTGGAACGATTATCTTTGACGAAGTGGATACAGGAGTTAGCGGACGTGTGGCTCAGGCGATTGCTTCGAAGATGCACTACATTTCAGAATACGCTCAAGTGTTGAGTATTACGCATTTACCACAAGTAGCCAGTATGGCGGATACGCATATTCATATTGAAAAAGTGGAAGAAGGCGAACGTACGCATACGATTCTAAAAGTAATGGACGAAGCAGAGCGTACTGAAGAAATCGCGCGTATGCTTTCAGGTACGACGATTACCGCTTTAACACTTGAAAATGCTAAAGAATTATTACAAATTTCAAACGCAATTAAACAGGAAAATGATACACGAGCAGAAGGTGAACGCAAATGACAAAAATCTTTGCACATAGAGGGAGTAAAGGGACACATCCAGAAAACACACTTGCTTCATTTAAGGAAGCAGTGCGTGTGGGGAGTGACGGGATTGAACTCGATGTCCATTTAACTAAGGATGGACAATTAGTCGTGATTCATGATGAAACGGTTGACCGTACAACCAACGGAACTGGAGAAATCAGAACCTTAACACTAGCAGAAATTAAAGAGCTGGATGCAGGAAGTTGGTTTAAGAGCGATTTTGCTGGCGAGAAAATTCCAACGCTAGAAGAAGTGCTTCACTTATTAAAAGAGTTAGGTTTCGATGGTCAATTAAATATCGAGTTAAAAACAGATATTATTCAATATGAGGGACTCGTTGAGAAATGTCTGGCCCTTCAAAGTACTGAGAGTTGGCCATTTGCAATTGTCTATTCTAGCTTTAACCCATATACATTAGTTGCGCTCAAAAAATTAAACGCAACTCAAGAAATTGGACTTCTATTTGAGTCAGTCGAGTGGGCAAATAAAGGGGACGCGATGCTTGAAAAAGAATCGTATCATCCTGATTTGAAGTTGCTCGATTGGACGCTTGAATGGAATACGAATCAATTACCTTTACGTGTATGGACTGTGAATGAGGATAAAGACATTAACCGTTGCTTTGAACTACAGATTGAAGCTATTTTTACTGACTATCCGGAAAAGGCGTTACAATTAAAGGAGAACTATGAGCGATAAGCTACCAAAAATTATTATAATCGTGGGACCAACCGCGGTAGGAAAAACAGCTCTCAGTATCGAACTTGCAAAGCACTTCAATGGCGAAATTATTAATGGAGATTCGCTTCAAGTGTATAAAGGTCTTGATATTGGGACAGCAAAAGTTACTGAGGAAGAAAAAGAAGGTGTTCCTCATCACTTGCTCGATATTTGTGAGTGGGATGAACCTTTTACTGCAAGTGACTTTAAAGAGAAGGCCGAAACAGCTATTGCAGACATTACGAGTCGTGGGAAACTACCGATTATCGTTGGTGGAACAGGACTCTATATCGAAGGCCTATTATATGGATTCCATTATAGTGGCGAGGGTTCGAATGATCCGGACTATCGTTTACTAAAAGAACAAGAGCTAGAAGAAAAAGGTTCTGAAGTTCTTTGGAATGAATTAAATGCCGTAGATCCAGAAGCCGCTTCAAAGATTTCGGTCAATAATCCTAGACGCGTGATTCGTGCGCAAGAAGTGATTCATGCGACAGGTAAGAAGTTTTCAAGCCTAGAAATTCAAAAGACGCCGCACTATGATGCGTTTATTATTGGTTTAAATACCGATAGAGCACTTCTATATGAGCGCATCAATTTGCGTGTAGAACTGATGAGTGAGGCTGGTCTTGAAGAAGAAGCAAGAGATTTATATGAAAAATCAAAAGGCTTAGATATCCAATCGATTAGTGGGATTGGATATAAGGAATGGATTCCGTATTTTGAAGGGGAACAGTCGCGTGAGGCGATTATTTCGACCATCCAACAAAACTCGAGGCGATACGCCAAACGACAATTAACGTGGTTTAGAAATCGACTACCGCAAATTCGTTGGATGAATTTATTAGAGAATTCAAAAGATAAAGAAGAACTATTAGAAGAACTATCAGCTTTTGTAGAGGAGGGATAGAATGGAACAAAGAGAACGCGTATTAATCGTAAGCGTACAAACGACGCAAACCGATGAAGATTTCGCATATGCTAACCAAGAGCTGGCGCAATTAGTCGATACAGCGATGGGTGAAGTAGTTGCCACTGTGACTCAAAAACGTGAGGCCATTAGCGGACGTACGCTTGTTGGAAAAGGAAAAGTGGAAGAAATCAGCCATCTTGTCGACGAACTAGAAGTGGACCTTGTTGTATTCTATCAATCGCTCACAGGTTCGATGGTGAAAAATCTCAATGAATCGATTAACTGTCGTATCATCGACCGTGTGCAATTGATTTTAGATATTTTTGCGATGCGTGCTCGTTCTAAAGAAGGGAAACTTCAAGTACAGCTCGCGCAATTAAACTACTTACTACCTCGTCTTTCAGGGCAACGTGAAGGCTTGTCTCGTCAAGGTGGGGGAATTGGTACTCGTGGTCCAGGGGAAACGCGCCTAGAAACGGATCGTCGTTATATTCGTAAGCAAATCCAAGATATCGAAGAGCAGTTAGAGCAAATTAAGAAACATCGTGAGCGTTCACGGGAGAAAAGAAAGAGTTCAAACGGGTTCCAGCTTGGATTAATTGGATATACGAATGCTGGAAAGTCTACGATTTTAAATCAATTAACGCAAGCGGGTACTTATCAAATGGACCAATTGTTTGCGACTCTTGATCCATTAACAAGACAGGTGGACTTGTTCCCGAATTTCGAAGTGACTTTAACAGATACTGTAGGATTTATCCAAGAGTTACCAACGACATTGATTCATGCGTTTGAATCGACGCTTGAAGAAAGTGCCGATGTCGATTTATTAGTTCATGTGGTGGATGCGTCAAACGCGCAGTTCTCCCTACATGAAAAGACGGTTATCGATTTAGTGAATGACTTGGAAATGCAAGAAATTCCGATGGTGACAGTCTATAATAAGACAGACTTAATCGAAGGCGAATTCCAGCCAAATCTTTATCCATCGATTCAAATTTCTGCAGTAAATGAAGCAGATGTGGAACGATTAAAAGTTTTCCTAAAAGAACAAGTTAAAGCGCAAATGACTTACTATGAAGAGTGGTTAGATGTGACTCAGACGAAAGAGTTAAATCAGCTTCAACAGCGTACTCTAGTCGAGTCATTAAACTATGACGAAGAGAAAAATCAATATTGCGTAAAAGGGTATCGAAAATAAAAATATTTAACGGCTTGAAACTTTGAATTCAAGCCGTTTTTTGTGGCGTACATTTGTAATCTAACCCCAAAACGCGTATAATATTGAAGATAAGGAATTTTTCAGGAGGCAATCATGAAAGAGATAAAAGCACTCTCAGCAATTTTAAAAGAGAAGTTCGATATTTCGTTTAACAACGAGGCATTGCTCGTCGAAGCGATGACTCACTCTTCGTATGCCAATGAGCATAAAGAAATGAAGGGAATCTATAACGAGCGCATCGAGTTTCTTGGAGATGCCGTTTTAGAACTCAATATTTCGGATTGGCTTTTTAGACAATTTCCTCATTTTAAAGAAGGACAATTAACAAAACTTAGAGCACAAATCGTTTGCGAAGATAGCTTATCGATGCTAGCAAAGGAATGTTCTCTGAACGAGTACTTATTACTCGGAAAAGGAGAAACGCTGAGCGGTGGTCGTGAAAAGCCAGCTGTTTTATGTGATGTGTTCGAGGCATTTATTGGCGCTCTTTATCTTGATAAAGGGATGGAAGAAGTACAACGATTCTTAGACCAAGTAATTGTTCCTAAGATAAAAAATGGACGTTATGAACTGATTACTGATTTCAAAACTGAGTTACAAGAGTATTTGCAACAAAATGGGACAGTTCATATTCGTTATGAATTAATTAAAGAAGAAGGACCTTCGCACGATAAAGTATTTACCGTTCAAGTAACTGTGGATGGGAAGAAATACAAAACTGCGAGTGGCAAAACGAAGAAAGCAGCCGAGCAAATGGCCGCAAAATTGACTATGGAAGAACTGACGAACAGTTCTCTTTCATAGAAAGAAAGGATTAAAGCATGCAATTAGAAAAAATTGAAATGTCGGGATTTAAATCATTTGCCGATAAGACAACAATTGAATTCGATAAAGGCGTGACTGCGGTTGTAGGACCTAATGGTAGTGGAAAGTCCAATCTTTCTGAAGCGATTAAGTGGGTTCTTGGGGAACAATCGGCTAAGAGTTTACGTGGGAAACGGATGGATGACGTTATTTTCGCGGGTTCTCAAACAAGAAAACCAGTGAATATTGCTGAAGTTAATCTGTATATCAATAACGAAGACAAAGTGTTGGCAACGAATCAAACACAAGTCGTGTTAACGCGTCGTTTGAATCGTAATGGGGCAAGTGACTTCTTAATTAACAAGAAACCAGTTCGTTTGAAAGACATTACTGATTTAATGATGGACTCAGGATTAGGGAAAGACTCGTTTGCTTTGATTTCTCAAGGGAAAGTTGAGCAAATTTTTAATGAAAAGCCTGAAGAACGTCGAATGATTATCGAAGAAGCGGCTGGCGTATTAAAATACAAAGACCGTAAGAATCAAGCACAACGTAAATTGAATCAAACACAAGATCACTTGAATCGTGTGGAAGATATTCTTCATGAGATTGAAGGCCAATTAGCACCGCTGGAAGAGCAACGCGAAAAGGCGATTGCGTACGTTTCTAAGAAAGAACAGTTAGAGGATGTCGAAACAGCCCTCTTGGCGGTTGAAATCGAAACATTAAACGCTCAGTGGAAAGTAGCCCTTCAAGAAGTAGAGCAACTGCAAGAGCAATTAGCGCAAACAGAAGCGCTATTAGAAAGCCTTCAAGTTGATATCGAGGAAAACCAAGTAAAACTTGAAGCTCGTAACGAAGAACTCGATGCCAAGCAAGAAGAATACGTGGAATTAATCCAAAAAGTCGAACAATTGGATGGTCAACGTAAAGTCTTTGAGCAACGTCGTCAATTTGCGGAACGTAGTGATGAGGAAAATCAAGAAGCACTAGCTACTGCTCTTCGTGAGTTAGAAGAAGTGGAAGCAAAATTAGCTCTTCTTGAAAAGAATCAAGTAGAACGTAAGGTTGAATTAAAGAACGTAGAAGAGGCTTGGAGCCAATTAGTAGAAGAGTTAGACCAATTAAGTCAAAGTAACGAGGAAAGCGTTAAAGAGCTTCAAAATCGTTATATTGAGCAATTACAAGAAATCTCACGTTTAATGAACCAAGAGAAGAACCTCGAGAAGTCAATGGAAGTAAACCAAAACGCTCAAGAAAAAATGACGGAGCGTTTTGATTCCTTTGATGAAGAACATCGTGCTTTAGAAGAAAAAGCAAATCACTTTGTTGAGAAAATTGAAGAACTCACTAAAGAAGAAGCCGCTTCTGAAAAACGACTTTCCAAGCTTAGAGAAAAATTAGCAAAAGTGAATGAGAAACATGCAACTCTTTCTAGCGAAGGGATGGAAAAGGAACGACACCTTCAACAATTACAAGCGACAGTTCGAAGCTTAAAACAGGTTTCTGAAGACTACGCTGGTTATTATCAAGGGGTTCGTGAAGTTCTGAAGCACAAATCCGAGTTGCCAGGTGTGGTGAATTCTGTAGCGGAACTAATCCGTGTAGATGAGAAATTAACAACGGCGATTGATATTGCGCTAGGAGCGACGAGCCAACATATCGTTGTAACCGATGAGAAGGCTGCTGCCAAAGCAATTACGTATTTAAAGACGAATCGTTTAGGCCGTGCAACGTTCTTACCTTTATCAATTATCAAAGAAAAACAAGTTCCAGATACAGTTCTGAACCAAGCGAAAAAAGTAGACGGTTTTATTGGTATCGCAAGTGAACTTGTTTCAACAGATAATAAATATGCTTCGATTATTAAAAACTTACTTGGAACTACACTTGTGACAACAAACTTACAAGTAGCACAACTATTAGCGAAACAACTCGGTTACCGCTATCGTATTGTCTCACTTGAAGGAGATGTCGTAAACGCAGGTGGTTCGATGACAGGGGGAGCTTCTAAGAACTCTGGTCAACAATCACTCGTTCGACGTAACAGTCAACTAGAAACTGTGACGAAGCAATTTGAAGAAGCGAAGGCTGAATACGAAAAATTATCAGCACAGTTCCAAAAAGTAACAGCTGAAAAGAACAAGCTAGAAGAAGAGTATCGCGAATTAAATGCAAGTCATACTCAATTGGAACAAACCCTAAACCAATTAGAATTCCAATCAAGATTTGCTCTTGAAGAAGTTAAAAAGCATGAGCGTATTCAACAAGCAAACCAATTTGAAATGGATGAACTCATTGAAGCATATGAGCAATTGGAAGAGCAATATGTTGAAAACCATGAGAAATTGGTGGCTCTTCAAAAAGCAAATGCATCCTTGAAAAAAGAATTGGATTACCTTCAATTATCGAATGAAGATAAGACTCAACAAATTCAAGAAAAGCAAAAAGAATTGCAAGAACTTGGAACCAATCGTGCTCGTGTACAAGAGCAATTTAACCAAGAAAAACGTGAAATTCATCAAACGAAACTTCAAAAAACTCGCTTAGAAGATCAAATTGAATTATTACATTCTAAGAAATCCGAACAATCTCGTAACCAAGAGGAAGACGAAGCGATTTATGCGAAGATTCAAGAAGAGTTTGATGCGTTAAAAGATCAAGTGGATGAATTAGATGCACTGATTAAGGAATTACGTGAGGAACGTGCTGCTCTTGAAATTCATGTAAAACAGTCAGAAGCTGCTAGAACTCAAGCGCAACATCAATTACAAGATCAGTTGAAAAATCAAACACGATTAGAAACAAAAGCGAATCGTTTCGAAATCTCGATTGACCAAAAATTAACGTACTTGAGTGAAGAATACGAATTAACGTTTGAAGCAGCAATTGCTAAAACAACACTAGACATGTCGATTGAAGAAGCATCGAAACTCGTTCGTAGCTTAAAACAACAAATCGAACAAATGGGTGCGGTAAACTTGTTAGCGATTGAAGAGTTTGAAGCGGTACAAGAACGTTTCACATTCTTAACTGCGCAACAACAAGATTTACTAGAAGCAAAACAAACGTTGGAAGAAACGATTACGGAAATGGACGAGGAAGTAACTACACGCTTCAAGACAACATTTGATGCCGTAAGTACTCAATTTGAGCGCACCTTCCCACGCTTATTTGGTGGTGGACGTGCAACGCTTGAATTGACTGATCCAGAGAACTTACTTGAGACAGGGATTGAGATTATTGCTCAACCGCCTGGTAAGAAGCTTCAATCACTCAGCTTACTTTCTGGTGGGGAACGTGCCTTTACCGCTATTGCATTACTCTTTGCAATCTTAGAAGTGAAACCAGTTCCGTTCTGCTTACTCGATGAGGTTGAAGCAGCACTGGATGAGGCGAACGTAGCGCGTTATGGTCGTTACCTAAAAGAATTTACAAACCGTACGCAATTCATCGTAATTACGCACCGTCGTGGTACGATGGAAGAAGCCGATGTATTGTATGGTGTTACGATGCAAGAATCTGGGGTCTCAAAACTTGCTTCAGTTAAGTTTGAAGACTTCGATGAATTAGAAGAAGCAAAATAGGAAATAAGAGGTGGCAAACGTGTGCTACCTCTTATTTTTTTAATACGAATGGCTTGTTTTGTGGTATACTATAAGAGATACGTTCAATGAGTGTATAATGAAAGCAGAAATGCTTAAAGGAGTTTTATAGTTGATTAAATTAATTGCACTAGATTTAGATGGAACATTATTAACTGGTGAAAAGAAAATAACAGAAGAAAATAAAAAAGCTATTAAATTGGCCAAAGAAAATGGAATTAAAGTGGTTCTTTGTACTGGTCGACCAATTGTAAGTATTGTTCACTTACTGGAAGAATTAGACTTAATGGGGGACGATGATTACGCCATTAACTTCAATGGTGGTTTGATTCAAAAAACAAAACATGGAGAAATCGTCTATGAAACAGGTCATACTGTTGAAGATATGAAATATTGCCATGAAGAAGTGACAAAAGTTGGTCTACCATTAGTCATGATTGATACGGTGAGAGCTTACGAGCCTACGCCTCCAGAAGGACGTCCGTCAATTTATAACACATTACCGCACCCAATTACATTTGAACAAAAGAATCCAGAAGATTTCGAAGAAGGACATATCTTTAATAAAGCTGTTCTTTGTATCGCTCAAGATATCTTAGATGAAGGAATTGCAAAATTACCAAAAGAATTCTTCGAACGCTTCAACTGTATGAAATCAAGAACATTCTTATTAGAAGTCGTTCCTAAACATGTTTCAAAAGGGAACGGATTAAAGATGTTAGGCGAGATCCTAGGAATTTCATTGGATGAAATGGCAGCATGTGGTGACGAGGAAAATGACTTACCAATGTTAACAGTTGTCGGATATCCAGTTGCGATGGGCAATGGTTCTAAAGAAGTCAAAGATGTGGCAAAATATGTTACCGCAACAAATGAAGATTCAGGTGTTGCTCAGGCCATTTACCATATTTTAGAAATGAATAAACAAGCGTAAAGTGAGGGGAAAACATGGGATTATTTGATCGAATTAAACGTGCCTTTACCGGTGAAGATGAAGTCATTAAACATGATGAGACGAAAGAGTCAATTGTCATTGAGAAATATGACAAAGGGATGGAGAAAACGCGTCGTAGTTTCTCAGATCGTTTAAACGAATTCCTAGCTGATTTCAGAGAAATTGACGAAGACTTCTTTGAAGATTTAGAAGAAACATTTATTTCTTCAGACGTTGGTTTTGAAATGACTCTAGCTATTACGGATGCCTTACGTGATGAAGTTCGTCTGCAAAATGCAACAACTTCAGGCCAAGTAAAAGAAGTTATCATTGAAAAGATGGTCGATATTTACGAAAAAGGAGAAGACAACTTATCTGCATTGAAGAAAGCGGAAGGTCGTCCAACTGTATTAATGTTTGTCGGCGTGAATGGGGTTGGTAAAACAACTACAATCGGTAAAATCGCTTGGAGATTAAAACAAGAAGGCAATAAAGTATTACTCGCTGCAGGAGATACATTCCGTGCCGGTGCCATCCAACAATTAGAAGTATGGGGCGAACGTGTAGGAGTTCCTGTCGTTTCAGGACGTGAAGGTGGAGATCCATCATCTGTCGTATTTGATGCAATTAAAAAAGCTAAAGAAGAAAACTTCGATTACTTATTAATCGATACAGCTGGCCGTCTTCAAAACAAAGTGAACTTGATGAAAGAGTTAGAGAAGATGAATCGTATTATCTCTCGTGAAATTGAAACAGGTGCAGATGAAACATTATTAGTGTTAGATGCAACGACTGGTCAAAACGCTCTTGTTCAAGCGAAACAATTCGGTGAGACGATTAACATTACAGGGCTCATCTTAACGAAATTAGACGGAACTGCAAAAGGTGGGGTAATCCTCTCAATTCGTCATGAATTAAACATTCCAGTGAAGTTTATCGGATTAGGGGAGCAAATGGACGATTTACAACCGTTTGAACCAGAACAATTTATTTACGGTTTAGTAAAAGATATGCTATAATAGATTTATAATAAAAATTTGAAATGAGGTGAAATAATGGAAAATAATCATTATGGTGTTGAATCCAGTATTGCTGGAAGAAATCAATTTTTCATGAAAGTGTATGCTTGGATGTTTGGAGGACTAGCAATTTCTGCTTTAGTTGCTTACCTATTTAGTACTGTTCCAGCGCTTTATAGTGCATTCTTCAATTTCATGGTCACGACTCATGGATACGGAATGGCGATTATCATTATTGCACAATTAGTACTCGTATTTGTAATGCGTCCAAATTATGAAGAACTTGGTAGACCAATTCGTTATATTGTTTCATATTGTATATATGCAGCATTAACAGGATTTACATTCTTCATAGTAACACAAGTTTATGAGTTAGGAAGTATCGTACAAGCGTTTATTTCTACTTGTGCATTATTCGTAGGTTTATCAATCGTTGGATTTACAACGAAGAAAGACTTAACAAGTTTTGGTCGTCAAGCAATGGGAGCTTTATTAGGGTTAATCATTGCTAGCTTGATTAACTTGATCTTCTTCCATAGTTCATTAGTTGAATTAATCATGTCTGGTATCTCATTAGTAGTATTCACTGTGTTAACAATGTATGACACTCAAAAATTAAAAAATATGTATAACTACTATGAAGGTCAATCTGCATTAGAAGGAATTGCGATTCTAGGTGCGTTAGAATTATACCTAGACTTCATCAACATCTTCTTAGATATCTTACGTCTATTCGGAAGCAGAAAAGACTAATTTAGTCTTTTATAGCCTAGGTTCACCTAGGCTTTTTTGTTTTCCTTCATTCAAGAAGTTTTTGAAAGATTCTGAAAAGAATTTAATGCATTTTCACGTGAATTCATGTATACTACATGAGTACGCATTAACGAATTAGGAGGATGTTAAATGTTTGAATTAAATGCATTCGATTATGAGGATATTCAATTAATCCCAAATAAATGTATTGTAAATAGTCGTTCGGAGTGTGATACTACGGTTAAATTAGGGAAACACACCTTTAAATTACCGGTGGTTCCTGCTAACATGCAAACCGTTATTGATGAATCTGTTGCTGAATTTTTAGCAGAAAACGGATATTTTTATATTATGCACCGCTTTGATGAATCTAGCCGTTTACCATTTGTAAAACGAATGAAAGAACGTGGATTAATCTCATCAATTAGTGTAGGTGTAAAACCTCAAGAATATGATTTTATTGTAGAATTAAAAGAAAATGGACTTGTTCCTGACTACATTACAATTGATATTGCACATGGTCATTCTAATTCAGTGATTGACATGATTAAGCATATTAAAAAACATTTACCAGAGGCCTTTGTGATTGCTGGTAACGTTGGTACACCAGAAGCCGTTCGTGAATTAGAAAATGCGGGGGCTGATGCTACTAAAGTAGGGATTGGACCTGGTAAAGTATGTATTACTAAAATTAAGACAGGTTTTGGTACTGGTGGATGGCAACTTGCTGCACTACGTTGGTGCTCAAAAGCTGCACGTAAACCATTGATTGCAGATGGGGGAATCCGTACTCACGGAGACATCGCTAAATCAATTCGTTTTGGTGCAACTATGGTCATGATCGGATCATTATTTGCTGGCCACGAAGAATCTCCAGGTAAAACTGTTGAAGTAAATGGAATGCTTTATAAAGAGTATTTCGGTAGTGCGTCAGAATTCCAAAAAGGTGAACGTAAAAACGTTGAAGGTAAGAAAATCGTTGTTCCTTATAAAGGTTCTTTAGAAGATACTCTTATCGAAATGCAACAAGACTTACAATCATCAATCTCTTATGCAGGTGGTAAAGATATTGAAGCCATCCGCAAAGTAGATTATGTCATCGTTAAAAACTCAATTTTTAACGGAGATTCAATTTAGAATTATTAACGAGCAGAAGGAGAAATCTTTCTGCTTTTTTGTTTTTCGTATTTATTCTTCGGAATATGTTTGATATACTATGGAAAAGAACTCAGTCAAAGTGAGGCGCGACCTATGTGGTTATTTAATCGAAAAAATAAACGTAAAGATGACTTTGAAATGGATGAAACGTTTTATAGTGAATCTGTGGAAGTGGATAGTGATTCTGCTGAGGAAGCTTATCATCAAATTGCCGATATCATTACTGGTCATAGTGAACGTATCAGACAACTTTTAGAGAGTTATTTTGATAATCCTGATTTATTGATTGAAGAACTACGAGAAGATGATGTGGACTGGAATGATGAGTTAGCTGACCTATTGGAACAAGCGCAAGACGACTATTGGTTACTAATGCTATTAACACTTGAAAAAGAATCCTATGCAACTCAAATTTATTGGAGAGATAATGCTAGTACTTTAGCCAGTAAGCTTCCTAAATTAAAGTTGTTAAAAGGAATCGCACAGCAAGAATTGCAGACTTGCTCTGTAGAGTGTTCTGTATCAGAGTATTTAGAGTGTGTTTCTGCAAAATTACAACAAACGGGAATCGCATTAGGTACGATTGAGTTGGATGATGAGAATGTTTTAATTTTTTCGATATTAGAAAGAAGAGTAGAACGTCTCAACAATTTAATGAATAATGTTGAAAAAAGTTGGAAGCAAATTTCGTAAAGATTACAAAAATGTTACGAATTTGCTTCTTTCTATTTGAAATCTTAAGAATTTCTTTGTAAAATAAATTGAATTACAAGGAGGATAGGAATGGAAAAACGTAAATTTAAGTTTCTTTTGGGATTAATGACATGTGCATTCGCACTTTCTGCTTTAGCGCCAATTGCTGCTGAAGAAACCACACAAGAACCGGGAGAAGGAACTACTGTTGTTGAACAAACAGAGGCTCCAGAAACAACTGTAGCAACAGAGACAACAGAGCAAACAACGACAACAACAACGTCGAAAGACCTTCCGATTGAAGAAGATATTGTCGAGATTACAGCTCGTTATGGGTATGATGTTAGTGAATACTACAAACCTGAAGGGGCTATTTTAGTTGATGCTGAGACTGGTCAAATTCTTTATGGTGATAATATTGATAAACCATGGGATCCAGCGAGTACAACTAAATTAATGACAGCGTATCTTGTGTATGATGCGATTAAAGCAGGCAAGCTCACATTAGATACTAAAATTACGGCAACAGAAGAAGATAGAGCTATTTCTACTATCGATGATATTAGTAATAACCAAATCAGAGCAGGGATTGAATATCCAGTGCGCGATTTACTTTATCTGATGATGTATCCTTCCTCAAACGTTGCGACAGTGATGTTATCACACGCGATTAGTAAGACAAACGAAGAATACATTAAGATGATGAATGATAAAGCGAAAGAATTAGGAATGACAAATTCTAAATTCTATAATCCTAGTGGGGCCGTTGTGTCAGCGTTTCGTGGATTATATGTTGTTGAAGGTGTACCAGATAAATACAACCAAACAACAGCTCGCGATTTAGCAACATTAGCATATTACTTCTTAAAGAACTATCCAGAATTCTTAGAAATTACAAGAGAACCAGCTGTTACAACAATGGAAGGAACTCCTGTAGAAGAAACGTTCTATACATTGAATCAACTAGCAAGTGGGATGCCTCAAGGATATTTTGATGTAGATGGATTTAAGACAGGTTCATCACCCAATGCAGCTTTAAACCATGTGATTACTGCAAAAGGGAAAGGCCGTCGTCTGATTGAAGTATTAATGGGTGTTGGTAGCTGGAGCGACTATAACACAAGTGTATTTTACCGTGCACAATTCGGGAACGCTCTTTTAGAAAAAGGCTTTACTGAATATCATGAAGAAACAGTGTTAAAAGCTGGGGTTCATGAAATTGATGGTCAAAAGATTAAAGTAGAGAAAGATATCAAAGTTTTAACAAGAGGCGATGAAAAACCAACATATAAACTTGTTGGAGATGAAATCATTGTGGAACATACTTTCCCAACTTTAACAAAAGAGATTAAGTCCAATGTATTTAAAGTGACAAAAGTGGTTGAAGAAACAACGACAGAAGAAGTTTCATCAACAGAAGGTTCAACGAATGGTGGAATCTTATCATTTGATGAAGATAGAGATCTTGGAACATTTGCGAACTGGTTAAGAAGCCTAAGCAAAAATCCTCTATTATTAGCGGGTATTATTTTAACGCTCAGCGTATTTATTAGTGGAATTGTTCTTGCAACTGTTCAAGTCTTTAAAAAGAAAGATTAACATAAAAAAATAACCCTTGAGAAGATTTCTCAAGGGTTTGTTTTTGCTTATTGGAAGAATGCCCAGACCCAGTCGATAATAAATCGTAGGCCGATTGTGTAGGCAGCCAGTGTAAATGGTTTAAAGACTAAGATGATAATAATGAATTTCTTATAAGTCATCTTTGTTAAACCAGCTAGCATACATAAGAAGTCATCCGGTGAAACAGGGAAGAACATCATGAATGCAAAGAAGTAGTCGAACCATTGTCCTTTATCTAACCAATTGATATAGCGATTATACGTATGTTCACTAACCATTGATTTTACGAATTGCTGACCGTATTGTCTTGCAAGATAGAAGGCAAT
Organism: uncultured Streptococcus sp.; assembly: GCA_902479935.1. Lineage (GTDB taxonomy): Bacteria > Bacillota > Bacilli > Lactobacillales > Aerococcaceae > Granulicatella. The sequence goes on from CABSQV010000003.1 coordinate 69,335, forward strand.
GATTGATCCAATCACAATACCGATGTAGTTATAAATGTTTCCAATCCAGTTACCGTAAATATAAACACCAGCAATACTAGTGAGCGCTCCTGGAATGATTGGAACAACGGTTTGTAGAATTTGTAAAAAGATAAAGATTGGTGGACCCCAAATTCCCGCTTGAAGCATATAGGCTGATAACGTCTCTTGTGACGTGAAGAGCCCTTTTTGCCAAGCCCAAACGATAAAGACCACTGTCGCAATTGCTCCGAGAATTGAAGCAATGTTCATGACTTTTTGAGCCGTAGGGGAAAGTGGTTTTCCTTGTTTAATTTCTTCTGTAGTCATTATTTCTCCTTTTATGATAACAAGTTTCTTTCTGTTGCAACTTTATCATAAAATTGTTGCCACTGTTCTAGAATACTTTCTTTTGAATAGAATTGTTCGCCGCGCTTTGAACCTTCGCAGGCCTTTGCGTAATAATCGGCGTCTTCTTTTAGTTTTGTTAATTCGTCTTTAAACGTTTGTTGACTGTTTGCTTTTAAGTAGTAGTCGAATAAAATTGGTTTGTACTCTGGTAAATCACGTAAGAGTAGTGGGATGTTTGCGTTCATCGATTCTAAAATCGTCATCGGGAATAACTCCTCGAATGACAATTGAAGCATCACATCACCCATATTAAAGAACTCATTCATGCGATCACGCTCCACAAGTCCAAGGAAGTGAACGTTATCTGGAAGATCATCCATGTGTTCCATAATTTCTTTACGGCCTTCAGAGATACCTTTAAAAGCGAAGTTACCAGCCCAAACAAATTGGATATCTGGCATCTTAGTGGCTAAGTCGATAAATTCAAGTACACCTTTACGCATTTGAAGCTGACCAGCAGAGACAACGGTAAATTTGTCTGAATCTAATCCGAATTTTTTACGTAAGTCTGCTTTGGATTGGTCTGTAATTTTATAGAACGTTTCACGAGATACGAAGTTTGGAATGTACGTTACTTTAGAACGATCGACTCCATACTTTTCTAAATCATCAATAAAACGAGGGTTTACAGTTACTAAATAGTCTGCTTGTTTATAAAATGATAAAACATATTTATAGAATAACTCTTTAATTGGTTTTGGAAGAGAAATACTTTTTTCTAATGTTTCTGGTAAAAAGTGAACGGACGCAATTGTCGGTTGCTTTTTATTGTTTAAAAATGATTTGAAAAGAAAATCTGGATTAATAGTGTGGATGTGGTTAATGTCAGCAATTTTAAGCTGATTCACAACAACGTTATAACCTTTTAATCCTTCAGTTACAAGGTTTATTTGTTCCTCTGTCGCAGACATAACTCCTTGGCCTTTAACGCTGTCTGCACGAGTTAGCATATTGATTGTAAGCATAGTATCTCCTTATAAGTGTAATTCATAGCTATTTTACCATGAAATCGCTCATTTGGAAAATAGGTTCCTAATCTTTGGATAAATTTAATGTTTTTGCCTTCTCGGATGAATTTTTGTATACTAGACAAGAAGAAAGAAACGAGGTCATTTATGAAAAAAGCGAAAAAGTCAAACCGAAAATCTAAAGATGAAGAAATGACATTAGTGGACTGCTATTATATTCCAACCGTGATTGCAGAACAGTTTCGCTTACTTAGAGAACACTGTGCGCTTGAAGTTGAAAAGGAACTAGCAGCGTTATTTCCAAAAGTGACAAGAGAATCTAGAGAAGATGTTGGAGAAGTTGTCGTTTCTTATGATGCAGACGGCGTTTTAACGTGTGAAGTCACATTAAGCCCTGTTGAAGTTTCTAAATTAGAAAAGGAAATCTCAGCAGACCGCCTGAAAAAATACATCGAATCAAAAATAATAAATTAAGAATCATAAACTGGACAATTGTCCAGTTTATTTTGTTTTTAAAGCCGATATTTTAGAAAGGGTCTATTAGTTTTGGTACAATTAAAGTAAGAACTAACGAGGTGATTTGAAATGACACATGAAATTCAAAATTTTACATTCCAAAATCCAACAAAGATTTTATTTGGAAGAAATCGTATTGAAGATATTGATAATGAAATTCCTAAAGACGCTAAAGTATTAGTTCTTTACGGGGGCGGTTCTGTTAAGAAAAACGGAGCATTTGACCGTGCTGTTAAAGCTTTAGGAAACCGTGAATGGGATGAGTTTTCTGGAATTGAAGCCAACCCAACATTCGAAACATTAATGAAAGCTGTTGAGAAAGTTCGTGCAGAAAACTTCACTTATTTATTAGCTATAGGCGGCGGTTCTGTGATTGATGGGACTAAATTTGTTTCCGCAGCAAGTCTCTTTACAGAAGATCCTGTTGATTTATTCGGATGGGGTGTAGGTAAAGGGCTACCGGTCCAAGAAGTTGTTCCTTTTGGGACGATTCTTACACTTCCTGCAACGGGTTCAGAAATGAACGCAGGTGCGGTGATTACACTAGTTGAGAAAAAAGCAAAAGTAAGTTTCCGTGGACCAAAAACATTCCCTGTATTTTCAGTATTAGAACCTGAATTGACCTATACATTACCAGTACGTCAATTGGTGAATGGGTTACTGGATACATTTATTCACGTGATGGAAAACTATTTAACATATCCAGTAGGAGCATTGCTTCAAGACCGTTATGCAGAAAGTATTTTGCAAACATTAATCGAAATTGCACCTCGGGTCATTGACACAGATCATATTGATTACAATGACCGCGGAACATTTATGTGGTGTGCAACAAACGCATTAAACGGAACGATTAACCTAGGTGTACCAACAGACTGGTCTTCACATGCATTAGGACATGAAATTACATTGAACCATGGAATTGACCATGGTCGTACATTATCGATTGTCCTTCCAGCAATGATGAAAGTAAGAAAACAGCAGAAATTTGATAAATTAGTACAATACGGAAAACGTGTGTGGAATTTATCTGGTAGCGATGAAGAAATTGTAGATGAGGCGATTGCTAAAACCGAAGAGTTCTTTAAATCGTTAGGAGCTCCAATTCGCTTTAGCGATGTAAATCTTGGTGAAGAGGTCTTACAAGCTTTAGTGGACGGTTTAACACGTCACAAGAAAGTGAAATTATCTGAGCATGGTGATTTGACGCCAGAAGTAGCCATGGAAGTGTATAAAGTAGCGTTATAGTTTTATAGGATAGGTGTTTTGTGTTTCTAACCGTAGGAGGGGATAGAAATGGGTAAGCAGTCCATCTACGAAGAATTTCTTCGAAATAGAAAGAGGGTTCCAAAAATTCCGTATTCATTCATGAAAGATGCCGTGGATGGGAAGGGAGAGTTCTTTGCCTTTGCACTTGGAAAACGAGTGAAGAGTCAAGATCGATTACCGCAATTCTATCATGCGATGACAAAACTACTGAATCCTAATGAGGAAGTATGCGAAGGAATCCTAAAGTTTGATATCCCTGTCATTTACTGGATAGAACCTCTACTTATCTACTGGAAGCAGTTTGTCAACCAGTTATCCAGCGAAATGAAAGACTTTATGTGTGACCGATTAACAGTGTTGCTTGAAGAGACTACAATAAAAGAAGAATTCAGATTAGTGTTAATGCTATTAGTATTCTTTGATAATGAAATCACTCAGCGGAAGATTCAATACTTTGAGAAACATAGTTCTTATACTTTCTATATCGTGTTTGCAAAATCCTATTGCATTCATGAGAGTCAGTGGAGAGAGTATCTAGAAAAACTCGAACCCTCACTTAGTGGATATGGACGCTTATATTACTTATTCTTCTATCCAATCAGAACGAAAGCAGATGCCTTTTATTTACTGAATGTAATGATGAAACAAGTCAGCATGAGACCTATTGCTGCTAAAAGTTGTATGTATCATCCAAAATTACTTCGTGTGATTATGGCTCATGAAATGACTCCAGAGGTTGAACGCAATTATCAACTATGCGTATTGCATGGAACGAGTGATGAACACTTTATCCAGTTGTTGGTTGAATCCATTTATCCATTGTCGTTTTTAACGAAAAAGAATCGCAGTCTCACTATAGAATCGGTAGCACTATTATACCGAATGAAAGAATGTTTAGAATTAGAACTATCCACTTGCACAGATGTTGAATCGGAAGAGTTTCGTCAATACCATTATTTAAAAGGACTTGTGGATAAAGTTATTTGGTCATCTCAGGCGAAACTTGAATCCTTAATAGAGGCTTCGTTAAAATCAGCCAATCGTGATGATGCCATTATTTTATTTGTACTAAGCAAAACGAATAGTAAACTACGATTTTCACAGTTCAATAAACTGTTAGAAAAAGATCCATTATCGTTAACGGCATTAGAGTATATTGAGAAATCAACTTCGAAAGTGTTTATCGAAGGTACGATTGATTATATAAAAGGAGTTGTAAGACCCGAAGTTTATGACTATATGAAGCAACATTCGACTTTGGTTTTACCTCCTCAATTCTTCGCGCTATCGAAATGGCATGAAGTTATTTTAAATAAGATGATTGAGTTTCAACTCATCGATTACGACTATATTTGGCAAGTGCTTCATTTTCCAGACCATTTAGTGCGCTTGAAAGTGATAGAATTATTAAAAACGCTAAAACTATTGAGTAAAAAAGAGGTGCGATTATTCTTATATCCTGTATATAAGGATGAAATGGACCGAGAATTAAAAGATGAATTCGAAAAAATTGTATGGCAACGATAATGTTTAGAAAGGAAGATTGAATGGCAAGTGAATTAATTGAAAGTAAACTAAAGAATCTTCCTGATTTACCAGGTTGTTATATTATGCGAAATGCTAATGATGATATTATTTATATCGGGAAAGCGAAAAATCTAAAAAATCGTGTTCGCTCTTATTTTAGGGGCGCCCATGATACCAAGACGGAAAAATTAGTGAGTGAGATTCACCATTTTGAGTATATTGTGACAAAGACAAATAAAGAGTCTCTCTTACTTGAAATTAACCTGATTAAGAAATATCAACCGTACTACAATATTAAGTTAAAACAAGGTACGATGTATCCTTACTTAAAAATTACATCTGAGAAAGACCCACAACTCGTGATTTCTCATAAGGTAGAAAAGGATGGGGGGATTTATTTTGGCCCTTATCCAAATGTCACTGCAGCAACAGGAACGCAGCAACTCATCCAGAAAATCTATCCACTTCGTAAATGTGGGAAGAATGAAACACGAGCTTGTTTCTACTACCATCTAGGACAATGTATTGGTTGTTGTGATCATGAAGTTTCAAAAGAAGAGTATGATGCGCAAATCAAGAAAATCCAACGATTCTTAAACGGAGATGTGAAGACGATTAAAGATGATTTGACTTCGAAGATGAATGAAGCTTCCGAAAGACTCGATTTTGAAAAAGCAATGGATTATCGTGATCAAATTAAGTACATCGAAGCAACTGTCGAAAAACAAAATATTATGAATGCGGACTTTACGAATCGTGATGTGTTCTCTTATGTTGTGGATCGTGGATGGATTTCAATCCAAGTCTTCTTACTCAGACAGTCGACGATTATTAAACGTGAAGCAGCGATGTTTCCGATTTATGATCAGATAGAAGATGAAGTCCTATCATTTATCATTCAGTTTTATGAAGACCAAAACCATATTCTTCCGAAAGAAATCTTGGTTCCAGAAGCGATTGATCAAGAACTATTATCAGAAACGCTTGGTGTGAAGGTGATGACACCAAAACGTGGCTCTAAGAAACGAATGTTAGACCTTGCTACTCAAAATAGTGAGATTTCATTGAATGAAAAATTCAGAAGAGAAGAGCAAAGTCAGCTGAAGACAAAAGGTGCCTTGGAAGAACTCTCAGAAGCATTAGGGTTAGAAAAAGTATCAGTGATTGAATCATTTGACCATTCGAATATTCAAGGAACCAATCCAGTATCTGCGATGGTGGTCTTTAAGGATGGAAAACCAGACAGGAAGAATTACCGTAAGTTTAAAGTGAAGACTGTTGTCGGAAGTCACGAATTTGCGACGACACAAGAAGTTATTCGTAGACGTTATTCAAGATTATTGAGAGAAGGAGCTAGACTTCCAGATTTGATCTTAATGGATGGTGGTAAAATCCAAATGAGAGCTGCTATTGAAGTTTTAGAAGATGAATTAGGTCTAGAGATTCCTGTATGTGGAATGGTGAAAAATGAAAAACATAAAACCGCTACATTACTCTATGGTGAAGACTATAAGGAAATCGATTTAGATAGAAAAGGGCAAGCGTTCCAACTGATTCAACGGGTGCAAGAGGAAGTTCACAGATTTGCGATTACGTTCCATAGACAAGTGCGAAGTAAAAATACATTTGCTTCGAAATTGGAAATGATTGATGGTGTTGGTCCGCAAACAAGAAAGAAACTATTGCGTCATTTTAAAACGATAACAGCAATGAAACAAGCTAGTCTTGAGGAGTTACAAACTATCGGAATTTCAGAGAGAGTAGCCAGAAATATTCTTGAAGAACTAGGTAAATAACTATATAAAATTTCAAAATGAAACAGGTTGTAAAATCTGTTTCATTTTTATTTTGTTTTTCAAGCTTTATTCATTGTGTTTTAATGGGGAGTATGGTATTGTTCTCTATGTTGAAAAAATAAACAAAAGGTGGTTAAACCAATGAAAAAATGGATGAAAGCTGGTTTCGTTACTGTGGCTACATTATTAGCAGCATGCGGAGCAAACACGACTAAAACACAAGAAACAACTGTATCAGTTTCAGAAGCGCAAGCAAACTGGGACAAAATTGTTGAATCAGGTGTCATTAAAGTATCAACTGCAGGTACTTTATATCCACAATCATTCCATAATGATAATAACGAATTAACTGGTTATGATGTGGAAATTATGAAGGAAGTTGCGAAACGCTTAAACCTTAAAGTTGAATTTACTGAAATGGGTGTTGACGGAATGTTAACAGCTTTAGACAGTGGTATGACAGATATCGCAAACTACTCAATTGAAGAAGGTGCGAAAAACTTCGACGCATACTTACACACTACACCACATAAGTACTCATTTACATCAATGGTTGTTCGTGGAAGCGACAACTCAGGAATTCATTCTTGGGAAGATGTAAAAGGTAAAAAAGCTGCAGGTGCTGCAAGTACAAACTACATGAAGATTGCTAAAAAACTTGGCGCTGAATTAGTCGTATATGACAACGTAACAAATGACGTATATATGTCAGATTTAGTAAACGGTCGTACAGATGTAATTATCAACGATTACTACTTACAATCAATCGCAGTTGCCTTTGCTAAAGATAAATATGACATTAAGATTAACGAAGGCGTATATGCTAACCCATATAGCTCTAGTTTCTCAATCTCATTAAACAACACTGTATTACGTGATAAGTTCAATGAAGCAATGGACGCAATGAAGAAAGATGGAACATTGAAAAAAATCTCTGAACAATTCTTCGCTGGTCAAGACGTAACAGAACCTAAAGATTTCAAAACAGAAAAAATCGATATTTCAGATGTAGACTAATATGTTAAACAAAATTTTTGATATCAATATTGCGATTAATAACTTTTGGTTTATTCTTAGTGGATTAGGATATACATTAGGAGTTGCATTGACGAGTTTTATACTTGGAACGATTTTAGGCTTTATTCTTGTATTAATGAGACGGTCTAGATTTCGTTTGTTAAGATGGATTGCGACTTTTCACGTATCCTTTATGCGGGGGACACCAACGTTAGTATTTTTATTCTTACTATATTTTGGGTTGCCTTTCTTAAAAATCACGTTACCAGCTTTAGTCTGTGCGCTTCTTTGCTTTAGTATTGCAAGTAGTGCCTATATTTCTGAAGTGTTGCGTTCGGCAATGGATGCAGTAGATAATGGACAATGGGAAGCGGCGATGTCTCTTGGAATGAGTTATCGTCAAACGTTACAGAAGGTAATCGTTCCTCAAGCGTTTCGAATTGCAATTCCACCATTAAGTAATGTGTTACTGGATATGATTAAAGGATCGTCTCTTGTTGCGATGATTTCATTACCTGATATTTTCCAAAATGCGAAAATTGTAGGTGGACGAGAACAAAACTATATGACGGTTTATATTTTAGTAGCGATTATTTACTGGATTATCTGTTTACTTTTTGAACAAGGTCAACGATATTTAGAAAAGAAAATGGCACTTTAATAGAAATTCGTAAAGAGAACTGTGTAAGAGCAGTTCTCTTTTTTTATAAAAACGTTGAAACTATTTGAAGTATAGCCATTTCTTCGATAAAATGAATAGGACTCAAAAGAACAATGGTTATCGGAAAGGAAACTTATGAATACAAAGACTATTTGGGAGCAACATGGCTTCCACACATTAACACCGATACAAGACAAGACACAAGAACTGATTAAAGAAGGAACAGATATCGTAGCTATCTCACCAACAGGGACTGGAAAAACATTAGCCTATGTCGTTCCTATTTTGGAAAGAGTAAAGGCAGATAAAACGTTGCAAGCTTTGATTGTGGCGCCCTCTCAAGAATTAGCTCAACAAATTGGAGCAGTGATTAGAGAATGGAAAACACCTGAAATTCGTGTGCAAGTTTTAGCGGGTGGGGCAAACGTAAAACGACAAGTAGAGAAGTTGAAAGATAAACCAGAAATTGTTGTAGGAACACCAGGACGATTACTAGAGCTTTCTAAGCTTCGTAAATTAAAGCTACACCAAGTAGAACTGCTTGTATTAGATGAAGCCGATTATTTACTCGATCCAGAGCAATTGAATAATACAAGAGAGCTTGTTAGGAAACTTCCTTCTGAAAGACAAGTGCTTTGTTTCTCTGCAACAAAGAATAAGAATTTAGAAGAAGTTAATAAATGGATTAATATGCTTCCGACTTTTGTTGAAGTTTCAGAGGGGAACTCTGCTCATTCGAACGTAACCCATGGATATATTGAATGTCCAACTAGAAAACGTGATGAAGTGCTACGCAAACTAGCATTCTCCGAAAATGCAAACCAAGCATTAGTGTTTGTCAATTCGATTGCAAATGCAGCATTACTTGGCGAGAAGTTAGCGTATCATCAAGTTCCGGTTGCACTTCTTTCAAGTGAAGCTCATCAAACGGAACGTAAGAAAGCAATCGACTTATTTAAGAAGGGACAGATTCCATTCTTACTAAGTACCGATGTCGCACAACGTGGCCTCGATATTGAAGATTTACCACTTGTCATTCATTATGATATTGCAGATTCTACAGAGCAATATACCCACCGTTCAGGACGTACAGGACGTATGGGGAAAGAAGGGTTAGTACTCAGTCTAGTGAATGAGCGCGAACTAAGAGACTTGAAGAAGGTTGCAGGGAAACATAAACTAGTTCAGTTTGAACTATATGCAGGACAATTAAAACCAGTCACACAACCGAAAAAGAAAGAATTAAGTTCTAAGAAACCAACTCAGCAACGAAAGAAGGGGAATAAGAATGGAAATCATCGAGGATTTAAAAAGTCAAATTAGTTTTTTTGGATTCGAAATGACGGATGCTGATAGCTTAGTGGCTTTGGAAAAAGGGGAGCAAACCTTTGTACTCTATTGGGCTAAAGATGGTTTCGTTCTTTTTGAAACTTCAAAAGAAGGTGTATGGAGAGCGAATAGACCAATTGTTATCCCTTCAGAACGCATTCAAAAGGTTTCCATGGAGAAGAAACTTTTAGGAAATCCCAAATTAATATTGCAATATCTTGATAAAGAGGAAACTTATGTCTTACCTATGAAATGTGGATTTCATCAAAATCAAAAAGTAGAAGTCAAGAAACTCATGAATACAATAGAAGGATTAAAAGGGTAGTTGTATGGATATCATTAGTTCACCTAAAAATGAAAAAATTAAAGAGCTTGTCAAACTTCAGACTGCAAAAGGTCGTAAGAAAGCAGGGATGTATCTTCTCGAAGGAGAGCATCTTGTAGAAGAAGCGATTAAAGAGAAAGCTCCGATTGAATTGATTGTGGTTACTAGTAATCGTCTTGAAGACTACCAAAATCTGTTAGCTCAAACTGATGTACAGGTGCTAGTTGTCTCTCAAGATGTCTTTCATAAGTTATCAATGACTGAAACCACTCAAGGGATTTTAGCAGTTGTGAAGATTGTTAAACAAGAGTCATTGCCTTATAGCGGTCGCTTCATTGTGTTAGATGCGGTTCAAGATCCGGGGAATTTAGGAACGATTGTGAGAACAGCAGACGCTGCCGGATTTGATGCGGTTGTATTAGGAACAGGGACAGTAGATTTATATAACGATAAAGTTCTTCGTTCGATGCAAGGAAGCCATTTCCATATCCCAGTTTTTCAAACGGATTTGAAAGATTACTTGCCAACGCTTAAAGATAAAGGTGTGCAAGTAGCAGTAACGGCACTGCACCGTGATTCAAAAGATTACACTATCTTACAAGGAGCAACGGATGTAGCCATCGTCGTTGGTAATGAAGGGCAAGGCGTCTCTGATGACGTAATTGATTTAGCGGATGTTGTAGTGACGATTCCGATGTTTGGAAAAGCAGAGTCGTTGAACGTAGCTATTGCTTCGGCACTATTAATGTATAAATCGAAAGAGATGAAGGAGTAACGAATGGATAATAGACCAAATCCAATGGGAAAGAAACGCCCAATTCTTGAAACGGTTAGAAATATGACCATTATTTTCTTTGCGTTAAGTGCGATTGCAGCATTATATAATTTTGCCTTAGCAGCAAGAGTACTAATTATGGCAGTAGTGATGTTAGTTATCTATATCTGCATGTTTTTCTCTAAAAAGAAGAATACAGAGAGCAAAGAAAAAGAAACAGAAGAGTCGTAATAAAGCTGTAAAATCAATTGACAGAATGTTCGTCTTTAGGTATACTAATTTAGTACTGTTTCAGTAGCTCAGCAGGATAGAGCATTCGCCTTCTAAGCGAACGGTCGGGGGTTCGAATCCCTCCTGAAACGCTAAATTATAAAGAGTATTATCGGATTTATTTCGATAATGCTCTTTTTTATTTTTGCTTAGTGAAAATAAAGTGAGAAAAGAGACACATTGTGAATTGTGAACCTTAGATTGTGAAACATTTCATTCTGTTTCAAAATAATAGTACAGCAAATCGTGCTGTTATAATACATCTTTCACAACTTTTAACACATTAAAATCGCGATTATAGCAATATTTAACAAAATCTTTGTATTTTTTTACACTTAAGTATTGCAACTAATTTTTATTGTGTTATAATATTCATGTAGATAGCTGTTATAAGTTTCACAACCAATTATCTAAGGAGGAAAAATTTATGGAACAATGGAACGGTTTCAAAGGTAAAGTATGGAAAGAAGAAGTTAACGTCCGTGACTTTATCCAAGAAAACTACACACTTTATGAAGGAGACGACAGTTTCTTAGCTGGACCTACTGAAGCTACTAAAGCTTTATGGGCACAAGTAATGGACTTGAACAAACAAGAACGTGAAGCTGGTGGTGTCTTAGATATGGACACTAAAGTTGTATCAACAATCACTTCACATGGTCCTGGTTACTTAAACAAAGATTTAGAAACAGTTGTTGGTTTCCAAACTGAAAAACCATTCAAACGTAGCTTACAACCATTTGGTGGTATCCGTATGAGTGAACAATCAGCTGAAGCTTACGGATTCAAGATCGACGAAGAAATTTCTCGTATCTTCCGTGACTGGCGTAAAACTCACAACCAAGGTGTATTCGATGCTTACACTCCAGAAATGCGTGCAGCTCGTAAATCAGGTGTTATCACAGGTTTACCAGATGCTTACGGACGTGGACGTATCATCGGTGACTACCGTCGTGTAGCTTTATACGGGGTTGATCGTTTAATCGCTGAAAAACAAAAAGACTTCGCTAACATTGGCGATGGCACTATGTCAGACGATGTAATTCGTTTACGTGAAGAAGTTTCAGAACAATACCGTGCATTATTAGAATTAAAAGAATTAGGTAACATCTACGGATTCGATATTTCTAAACCAGCTTCTAACGCTCGCGAAGCTTTCCAATGGTTATACTTAGGATATTTAGCAGCTATTAAAGAACAAAATGGTGCGGCTATGTCTCTTGGACGTACTTCAACATTCTTAGATATCTATGTACAACGTGACTTAGAAAACGGAACATTAACTGAAGAACAAGCACAAGAACTTGTTGACCACTTCGTTATGAAATTACGTTTAGTTAAATTCGCTCGTACACCAGAATACAACGCATTATTCTCAGGAGACCCAACTTGGGTAACAGAATCAATCGCCGGTGTTGGTGAAGACGGACGTCCATTAGTAACTAAGAACAGTTTCCGTTTCTTACACACATTAGTAAACTTAGGACCAGCTCCAGAACCAAACTTAACAGTTCTATGGTCAACTCGTTTACCAGAAAACTTCAAATTGTTTGCAGCTAAAACTTCTATTAATACATCTGCAATCCAATATGAAAACGATGATGTAATGCGTCCAGAGTGGGGCGACGACTACGGAATTGCTTGCTGTGTATCTGCTATGCGTATCGGTAAACAAATGCAATTCTTCGGAGCTCGTGCTAACTTAGCGAAAACATTATTATATGCGATCAACGGTGGTATCGATGAAAAATCTAAAGCACAAGTTGGTCCTAAATATCAACCAATTACTTCAGAGTACTTAGACTACAACGAAGTAATGGAAAAATATAACGACATGATGGAATGGATTTGTGGTTTATACTTAAACACATTAAACATCATCCACTACATGCATGATAAATACAGCTACGAAAGAATTGAAATGGCATTACATGACACTGAAATTCTACGTACAATGGCAACTGGTATCGCTGGATTCTCAGTAGCAGTTGACTCATTATCAGCTATTAAATATGCGAAAGTTAAAACTATTCGTGACGAAGATGGCGTTGTTGTTGACTATGAAGTAGAAGGCGACTTCCCTAAATATGGTAACAACGATGATCGTGCTGACGAAATCGCTGTTTGGTTATTGAAAGAATTCATGACTAAAGTTAAAAAACATAAAACTTACCGTAATGCTAAACATACAACTTCTATCCTTACAATTACTTCTAACGTAGTTTATGGTAAGAAGACAGGTAACACTCCTGATGGACGTCGTGCTGGCGAACCATTTGCACCAGGTGCTAACCCAATGCATGGTCGTGACACACACGGAGCATTAGCTTCATTATCATCAGTTGCTAAAGTACCTTACAAATATGCATTAGATGGTATCTCAAATACATTCTCAATCATTCCTAAAGCTTTAGGACGTGAATTAGATGTACAAGAAGAAAACTTAGTTTCTATGTTAGATGGTTACGCTTCTAAAGGTGGTCACCACTTAAACATCAACGTATTCAACCGTGATACATTATTAGATGCTATGGAACACCCAGAAGAATACCCACAATTAACAATTCGTGTATCTGGTTACGCAGTTAACTTCATTAAATTAACTCGTGAACAACAATTAGACGTAATCAACCGTACAATGCACGAAAGCATGTAATCTTAAGGTGTGAGGTCGACTGTTCTAAGGAGACCGAACCGGATTACGCATGGTGTGAGGCTGACTCGCAAAATTGCTGAAATTAAGAAAACGGATGGGCAAAATCGTCCATCCGTTTTTTAATCGAAATGGCCCTAAAGGACACGAATTGTGATATACTAGTAGAGAAAAGATAGGAGGAATAATGATGAGTGAACCAGTAACTGGATATATTCATTCTACAGAGAGTTTTGGTTCTGTAGACGGACCAGGTATCCGTTTTGTAACCTTCATGCAAGGTTGTCGTATGCGTTGTGAGTTTTGTCATAACCCAGATACTTGGAATATTGGGGGCGGTCATCCGATTACTTCTCAAGAATTACTCGATCAAGCGTTGCAATATCGTGCATTCTGGGGACGTAAAGGTGGCGTAACTGTCAGCGGAGGAGAGCCTTTATTGCAAATTGATTTCTTAATCGATTTCTTTAAACGCTGCAAGAAAGCTGGAGTACACACAACATTAGATAGTTGTGGAATGCCATTTACGTATGATGAACCATTCTTCTCAAAATTCGAAGAGTTATTAGAATATACGGATCTTATTTTATTAGATATTAAACATATTGATGATGAACAACATAAGAAATTAACAGGATGGACGAATAAAAATATTCTTCAACTAGCGGAGTATTTATCAGATAAAGGACAACCGGTATGGATTCGTCACGTGTTAGTTCCAGAACGTTCAGATTATGATGAATATCTCATCCGATTAAGTGAGTTTGTAAGTAAATTGAAGAACGTATTGAAGTTTGAGATTTTACCATATCATAAATTGGGTGTGTATAAATGGAAGAACTTAGGAATTCCATATAAATTAGACCATATTGAACCACCAACACAAGAACGTGTGGACAATGCTCGTCGTATTTTAAGAACAGACGAATATAAAGGTTATTTAAATGCATAATGAATGAACTGTTATAGTTTAAAAGCTATAACAGTTCTTTTTTTCTAGAAATCTTAGAAATAATGCATTATCTATTGGTTTTAAGTGATAATTATGTTAAAATTGTCAATGTAAATTTATATAGAGAGAGGCCAAATTATGAGTAAATTATTAGTTTTCGGACATCAAAATCCAGATACAGACGCAATTACATCAGCAATTTCATATGCTTATTTATTACGTCATTTAGGAGAAGATGCAGAAGCAGTTGCCCTTGGGACTCCAAATGAAGAAACACAATACGCTTTAGAATATTTCAAAAAAGAAGCTCCACGCGTGATTGGAGATGTTTCAGAAGAAACAAATCGTGTAGCATTAGTAGACCACAATGAAGTTCAACAAAGTGCTACAGGAGTTGAAAAAGTGGAAGTAGAATATGTTGTGGATCACCACCGTATCGCAAACTTCCAAACAGCAAACCCATTATTCTACCGTGCAGAACCAGTGGGGTGTACAAATACAATTCTATACAAAATGTACAAAGAATATGGAGTAGATATTCCAAAAGATATCGCTGGATTAATGGTCTCAGCCATTGTATCAGACACATTATTATTCAAATCACCAACATGCACACAACAAGATATCGAAGCAGCAACAGACTTAGCAAACATTGCTGAAATCGATGTGAATGTATATGGTTTAGAAATGCTAAAAGCTGGTACAAACTTAGGAAATAAATCAGAAGATGATTTAATCGACTTAGATGCGAAATCATTCCCAATGGGAGGAGCAAACTTACGTATTGCACAAGTAAACGTAGTGGATCCTGAAGAATTATTAGCACGTCGCGATGCATTAGAAGAAAGCATGCGTGTTGCAAACGATAAAAACGGATATGATACATTTGTATTTGTCATTACAAACATCTTAACAAGCGTCTCAACAGTATTAGTTGTTGGTGACCATTTAGATAAAGTGGCTCAAGCGTTTAACGCAAGCTACACAGACGGTGTACTAACACTACCAGGAGTTGTTTCTCGTAAGAAACAAGTTGTCCCACCTTTAACAGTGGCTTTTGAAGGATAAAAATTAACGGAGTGGGTGAGGAACATCCTTTAAGTCCTCCCCACTTTTTTAGTAAAGGAAAAGGAAAATGCGAAATCTATTACAGTTAGTGAAAGATGCGCTTGTACCACAATCAAAAAAAGAGTGGACGATTTCTCTTGTAACGATAACGGTGCGTAATCTTTCAGTGATGAAGAAATTTTATACGCAAGTTTTAGGTCTTGTTGTACTGCAGGACTTTGATAACGAAATCCTTATTGGTCACAGTAGGGGTAGCGTTCCTTTGCTGCGCTTAGTTCAAGGTAAAGGAAGTAGAGATTCAATTCTAACAACGTACTACATGGGCTTTAAGTTAACAAAACCATTCCAAATGGGAGAGCTCATTAATCGATTGATTTTAGAAGAACAAACAATCACTGCAACAGGTTTTGATGGCTATACGGATAACTTTTATATCGTGGATCCTGAAGGAAATCGTTTGAAGTTTATGATTGAAAGCGAGAGTGGTTCTGAACTCGTTGATGAATATCTTGAAGGGACGCAGATGAATCGTTCGCTTCATGAGTTTATTGATGGAGTCGATGCGATGACAGAAGAATTTCCACCAACCGCTAGCATCGCACAAGTGCACTATAATGTGTCCGATGTTGAAGAGACAGGGACGTTTTTATCCGAAGCGTTTTTATTCAAGACTACCTATGATTATGTGACTCGTCGTAAGAATTTTAAAGTGAATCGAGATGGATACTCACTAGCGATTAATGCTTGGGAGTTCATTCCTCATTCACATCAAGATTTTTATGGGGTTTCTGAAATCGAATGGCGTGTTCCAAATATGCGAGAATTAGAAAATCTGGTGTTGAATTTAGAATCAAAAAAAGTGCCGTTTCATTATTATGATGCTGTTTTGAAAGTTCCAACTGCAAACGGCATCCAATATTGTTTTAAAGTGGGTGATCATGCATGAGTTTTTTAAACTCATCGTCCTATCGTAAATATCGTAAAAACAAAATAATTAAGCATGTATTATCACTCTTAGCCGTTGTCATTTCTGGTTTTCTACAGGCGTTTACACTGAAAGTATTTATTCAACCATCAAATCTCTTATCTAGTGGTTTCCTTGGTGTATCGATTTTGATGAATCAAATTGCAGAACTCTTTGGGGTAGAATTATCAATTTCTATGTTACTCATTATGCTCAATATTCCAGTTGCAATTTTATGTTACCGCGGAATCAGTGCACGATTTACATTTTATTCGATTTTACAAGTATTCGTGGGAAGTTTCTTTATTCGAGTATTGAATTTTGAGCCGTTATTTGTGGATGATACAATGCTGAACGTGATTTTCGGTGGGGTATTAAATGGTTTATATGTTTCATTGGCCTTGAAGGGAAATGCTTCTACCGGTGGGATGGACTTTGTAGCTCTATACGTTTCTAACCGTAATGGGAAAACGATTTGGCAAGAAGTCTTCCTATTTAATACAGCATTACTATTGATATTCGGTGCGTTATTTGGCTGGAAACATGCGGGATATTCGATTATCTTCCAATATATTTCAACAAAAGTGATTAGCACCTTCCACCAACGTTATCATAAAGTTACGTTGCAGATTACAACGCGTTATGGTGAAGATGTCATGGATGCCTATTTAAAGACTGTGCGTCATGGGATTTCATGTGTAGAAGCCATTGGTGGATTTAGTCGAGAAAGAATGTACTTATTACATACGGTACTGTCTTCGTATGAAGTTATTGATGCAGTTGCTGTGATTAAAGAAGCGGATCCGCGTGCAATCATTAATCAAATTAGTACAGAAAACTTCTATGGACGATTCCATAGGGACCCAGAATAAGGAGGAATTTAATTGGAGAAATATTTAAACAAAGACACATTAAAATCCTTCATCCTGGTAACATTAGGCTGTTTCTTGTTTTCATATACAATTAACGCTTTTATCATTTCTAACCACTTTGGTGAAGGTGGAATTACTGGGGTTACATTGTTGGGGTATTATACATTACAAATTGATCCAGCCTTATCCAACTTAATTTTGAATGGATTTTTATTAATTATTGGTTATCGTTATCTTGAAAGAAAAACAATGATTTATACTGTGTTGGCAGTTTTTGAATTACCGTTTTTCCTAAAAGTGACGCAAGACTGGCCGATATTCGTTCCAGAAAACCTAGTTGTTGCTGGTGTTGCAGCAGGAGTTTTGGTAGGGATAGCATTAGGTCTTGTTATTCTTGGAAAAGGAACGACAGCTGGTACGGATATTATTGCGATGATGATGCATAAATATTTAGGGTGGAGCGTATCTTCTTCATTACTGTTGATTGACTTCATTATCGTGACACCACTTGCGTTTGTGATTGGTTTTGAAAAAGCCGTTCTAACGTTAATTATGTTATTTATCGCAAGTAAAGTGATTAACTTTATTTTAGAAGGGTTTAATCCACGAAAAGCGATTATGATTATTTCGGATAAATATGATGAAATTGGACAACGAATCCAAACGGATTTAGATCGTGGAATTACGGTGTTAGATGGACATGGCTTTTACTCAAAAGAGAAGAGACAAGTGTTATATGTTGTTGTCAGCCGTCAACAATTGATGCCAGTCCAACGAATTATCCACGAGTATGATCCAGAAGCGTTTGTAATTATTACTGACGTTAACCAAGTTATCGGAGAAGGATTTACATTCTATCTCGATGATAACGGAAATAAACTACATCATTAAATATGTTTTTTGATTTGAAAACCAAATCCTCATCCAGGAGATGTGATTACATTTGACTGGAACATTGATGGTGTAGCCGACCATATTGCCATTGTTGAAAAAGTTGAAGGCGATAAAGTGATTACGATTGAAGGAAATACAAGTGATCGTAATTATGATGAATCAAAAGTCGTTCGTAAATCACATAGATTGAATGCTCGATATATTATCGGGTATAGTCGTCCGCAATATAAATAAATTGTTAAAGGAAGCTAGTCCTCAGGGATTAGCTTTTTTTCTATAGTAAATAGGAATTGGAA
Organism: uncultured Streptococcus sp.; assembly: GCA_902479935.1. GTDB lineage: Bacteria > Bacillota > Bacilli > Lactobacillales > Aerococcaceae > Granulicatella. The sequence continues at coordinate 87,895 of CABSQV010000003.1, forward strand.
CCAATAAAAAACAATTTAAAGGTTAAGATTTCTTTAAGTGAGTGTGTGGTTATGGTAAAATAGACTAAATCATAAAAGCGATTTAATTTAAATAAAGGAGGTAGCTTTATGGTAGGAATTATCATTGCAAGTCACGGCGAATTTGCAGATGGAATTAAGCAATCAGGTTCAATGATTTTCGGGAATCAAGAAAAAGTTGAATCTGTTGTTTTTATGCCTAGTGAAGGACCTGAAGACTTACAAAGAAAACTGCGTGAAGCAGTTGAAAAGCTAGAGACTGAAGAAATTCTATTTCTAGTAGACTTATGGGGTGGTAGTCCATTCAACCAAGCAAACATCTTGTTTGAAGAAGACCCAGACCACCGTGCAATCGTAGCTGGTTTAAGCTTGCCGATGTTAATTGAAGCGTACGCAAGTCGTTTCTCAATGAATACATCACATGAGATTGCAAAAGCGATTGCGCCAACAGCTATTGAAGGTGTGAAGATTCGTCCTGAATCACTTCAACCAGAAGAGAAGAAAGAGGAGAAAGCAGAATCTGCTGCTCCAGTTTCAAATGGTGCAATTCCAGAAGGAACTGTCATCGGAGATGGCAAAATCAAATTTGTGTTAGCGCGTGTGGATACTCGTCTTTTACATGGACAAGTAGCAACAAGCTGGACAAAGGCGACAAATCCAAATCGTATCATCGTTGTTTCTGATAAAGTTGCAAAAGATGATTTACGTAAGAAGTTAATCGAGCAAGCGGCTCCAACAGGAGTTCGTGCGCACGTGATTCCACTTAAGAAATTAGTGGAAGTATATAATGATCCACGTTTTGGGGATACAAAGGCATTATTATTATTCGAAACACCTCAAGAAGCACTTGAAGTGATTGAACAAGGTGTGAAAATTGATGAGTTGAATATTGGTTCAATGGCGCACTCAGTCGGTAAAGTTCAAATTAGTAATGCATTATCTGTTGACCAAGATGATGTAGAAACTTATAAGAAACTTCGTGACCTAGGCGTGAAGATGGATGTTCGTAAAGTAGTTTCTGACTCTCCAGCGGATATCTTTAAATTAATTGAAGCAAAGTCTAATGAAGGCTTAAAACTATAACAAACAGATAGGAGATTATTATGGATTTTAATGCAATTCAAATTATTTTAGTCCTAATTGTCGCATTCTTAGCTGGTTTGGAAGGAATCTTAGACGCATTCCAATTCCATCAACCAATTATTGCGTGTACATTAATCGGACTTGCAACAGGACATCTTTCTGAAGCAATTATTCTTGGCGGTTCATTACAAATTATCGCACTTGCTTGGGCTAACGTTGGGGCCGCAGTTGCACCAGATGCTGCCTTAGCATCAGTAGCGTCAGCTATTATTTATATCAAAGGGAATGACTTCTCTGATGCTGGGCGTAACTTAGCGATTGGTACTGCAATTACTTTAGCAACAGTTGGTCTTGTATTAACAATGGTTGTACGTACATTAGCAGTTGGTTTAGTTCACAGAGCAGATGCTGCAGCTGAAAATGGAGATTTCCGAGGCGTAGCATTCTGGCATTATGTAGCTTTATCAATGCAAGGATTACGTATTATGATTCCAGCAGGAGCACTTCTATTCGTATCTTCAGAAGTGGTTCAGGAATACTTAAAATTAATCCCAGAATGGTTTGCAAATGGGATGACAATTGGTGGTAACATGGTTGTAGCAGTAGGGTTAGCGATGGTTATTAACTTAATGGCTTCAAAAGAAACATGGCCATTCTTCTTCATCGGTTTTGCTATTGCTCCATTAAACGAATTAACATTAATTGCTACAGGGGTTATCGCATTAAGCTTAGCATTTATTTATTTAAACTTATCAAACAACAGTGGAAATGGTTCAGCTGGTGGAAATTCTGGTTCAGGAGACCCACTTGGTGACATTTTAAATGACTATTAAGGAGAGTGAATGACATGACAGAGAAAAAAGTATCTTTAACGAAAAAAGACCGCTTAAGCGTTATGCTACGTTCACAATTCTTACAAGGTTCTTGGAACTATGAACGTATGCAAAATGGTGGTTGGGCATTCTCGCTTATTCCAGCATTGAAAAAACTATATCCAAATCCAGAAGATTCAAAAGCAGCGTTAAAACGTCACTTAGAATTCTTTAATACACACCCATATATTGCTTCACCAATCCTTGGGGTAACATTAGCCCTAGAAGAAGACCGTGCAAATGGGGCGCAAATCGATGATGCTACAATTCAAGGGGTTAAAGTTGGGATGATGGGACCTTTAGCAGGTATCGGTGACCCAGTATTCTGGTTTACAATTCGTCCTATTTTAGGAGCAATTGCTGCAGGATTAGCTGCAACAGGTTCAATCATTGGACCATTGTTCTTCTTCATCGTTTGGAACTTAATCCGTATCGCATTCATGTGGTCTACACAAGAATTAGGATACCGTCAAGGTTCTGAAATCACAAAAGACTTATCAGGTGGTATTTTACAATCTATTACAAAAGTATCTTCAATCGTGGGGATGTTTGTAATGGGGATCTTAGTACAACGTTGGACAAGTATGAAATTCCCACTTGTGTTAACGAGAGTAGAATTGAAACCAGAGCAATATATTCAATTACCTGGAGCAGATGACGTTGTTACTGGAGGCCAATTAGGAGATATTGTTACTAAATTACTAGCTGGTAAAACATTATCACCAGAAGCTGTGACAACACTTCAAGATAACTTAAACAAGTTAATCCCAGGGTTAGCTGCATTACTATTAACATTCTTCGTAATGTGGTTATTGAAGAAAAATGTAAAACCAATTTACATTATCTTTGGGCTATTTGCATTAGGTATTTTAGCTGGATTAACAGGAGTAATGGCTCCTTAATAAAGAGGACTGGAGAGTAGATTATGGTTGTATCGTTAAATACAAAAGCCATTTATAAAACAAAAGCAAACCTATTTAATGGGGGCATTGGATATACCAATGGGGATATACTGATTGGAGACCGTGCTTTTGAATTTTACAATCATCAAAATCCAGAAAGCTATCTTCAAATTCCTTGGGAAGAAATCAAACTGGTAAGAGCTCATGTGATGTTTAAAGGAAAGTTTATTCGTGCGTATTTCATCGACACGAATTCTTCTAAAACATTCCAGTTTGTATCCAAAGATTCTGGGCGCACTCTTAAAATGATGCGAGGATTTATTGGAAACGAGAAAATCGTGAAAACTGAGCCAATCATCAGTTTCAAAAAACTTTTCAAAAGATAAAGAAAAGGCGAATGTGTAAACATTCGCCTTTTAATTTTGTTTTGTAAGAATAAACGGATAAGAATCCAATTGTATGTGGAGGTCAACATTACCATATATGGTAAATTCGCCATCGGTTTGTGATTTAATAGGTCCAGCTATCTGGATGCGTGCGGATGTACATTGATATTTTTGCAGATTATTCGGGAAATGTTTGAAGTGACTACCGTTCGTCAAGATAAATGGAAAAGCTTTTAGTATCGTAAATCCACTCACTTTACGAGCAACGACGACTTCAAATGAGTGATTTCCTTGCTTGGCAGTTGGTACAAAACGAATTCCTCCACCAAAGAACGAATGATTGAATGCTCCTACAAGCAAATTCTCGGTCACTGTGAAGCTTTCGTCATTATCGACAGTAATTACTGCCTCAAATTCTTCGCGCTCTCTAAACGCCCTTAAAATTGGTGTGAGGTAAGAGGCCTTTTTGATTCCATTTGATTCAAGAACAGCTTGTCTTTGTTTTTGGTTTAATTCGCAAATAGCAGCATCGATTCCAAATCCAACGGAATTCAGTGCGAATCCTGATGTTCCTGAATTCTGTTCATGGTACGTAAGGAATTCTAATTCGATAGAAGGTGCATTCTCTAAGTTTTGTACGAACACATCCGCATCATGAGTAAGATTCATCTCTCTAGCAAAGTCATTTCCTGTTCCAGCTGGAAGATAGGAGAGAGGTACTTCGATTTCATTCTGTTTTAAATATTGTAGCGCTTCGTTAAGAGTTCCGTCTCCACCAATAATGACGACTTTAGTATGTTCGTTTCTCTCAGGTAAGTGCTTTTCAAGCAGTTCAGGTAATTCTCCAGCCCTTTGTGTTTGGAAGAGTTTAAAGTGGATGCCACATTTAGTGCAGGCTTCTACGATTTGATTAATTTGTTGTTGTCCGGATTGGCTTCCAGACATTGGATTCCCAAAAATAAATAAATTCAAGCTAAACATCCTTTCAATTGCCATTATTATAGCATAAAAGTAGTCAAAATAGAGTGCAATTTTTACGGAATACCGTATAATAGAGACGAGGTGAAAGTATGGCAAATGATTTTTTTGAACACGTATTAAATCCAACGTGGAAGAATTTACCTAGTGAGTCGAAAGAAGTTGTCTTTCGAAATGTATTAAGATATTTTGTAAATCCAATGTCGACGATTGAAAACTTAAGAAGCGTCAAATTTGAATTTGGTGGAATCACTAATGAAACTTTCGAAGTCACTATTGATGGAAGAGAGTTTGTATTCGTTCCTGGACAAAATGAGGTTATTTTAGGCTGGGACAGCGGCTTGTCAGGCCTATCTGGTCTTGACTGTAGTGAAGAACGTCAAGAGCTTCGTTATGCCTTTAAACGTTACTTGAATCAACATCTAACGGGCTTTATGTTTCTCAATCAAGATGTTCAAGAAAAAGACTTATCGAGTGAAAAGTTAACGACACAAATCGTTGAAGATGGTATTAATTTAATGACGTCTGACTTAAGAAAAGTGAATATCCCAGCGATGTTAGTCGAAAAGAAACCGAATTTTGTAGGACTACGCTTTATTGGAAACTATTCAGTGGTTACTGGACAACTCACAGGTGCTGAAGAACCTTCACCTGAAACACTTGAGATATTAGAAGAAGCGGTGACTCCAGATAATTCAATGGAAGCTTTATTCCAAGATTTCCCAAGAGCAGTACGTGTAGACCGTTACTTTATGCAACAAGATCTTAAGAATCCTGATAGTTTCACTTGTTACGTTGCAGATCCGGTAGGGTATGAAGAAGCTCGTAAAGAAATTGAACGTACAGGAATGGGTCTCTTAAACGAGGATGAGTGGGAGTATTGCTGCGGTAGTGGTACCCGTCGTCTGTTTAAATGGGGGAACCAATTACATCGTTCTCTGATTCAAGATGAAGCGAATTCTCCTTTATGGAATGAAAATATGTTTGGGTTGGAAATCGCGAATGCGGAATTTGGACCGGAATTAATCGAGGGAAGACCGTATACAAAAGGAGCATGGCTTGAAGAAAATTTCAAAGCGCCAGTCTTGAACTTACTTCCGTTGTCTTCTTACTATTCGGTGAATTTACCGTTATTAGTGGATTCTAATGGGCATCTTGCTGCGGGATATTACTGCGATAGATGTGCCATTCGAATTGAAATGTAATGATGAAATCAGTCACAGTTGTGGCTGATTTTTTAAATATTTATTAAAGTCAAAAAAAGTCAAATAAAATTATTGACCTTTCCTGACTAATGGTGTATACTTTAATCATGGTCAGGAGACCACAAAAGGAGGAATGAAGATGAATATTGAAAAAATGACTACAACAATGCAACAAGCATTAGGCCAAGCGCAACAAATTGCGATGGTACGTAAACATCAAGAAATTGATATTCCTCATTTATGGAAAGTATTTATGGAACCAAATCACTTTGCTAGAAATTTATATAGTGATCTACAAGTGAATGACAAAGAATTTGAGGAATTAATTGATAAAGAATTAGACCGTATTTCTGTAGTGGAAGGACAAAATGTTCAATATGGTCAAAGTATGAGTCAAAACTTATATCGACTTTTTACAGAAGCTGAAAAGATTAGAGAAAGTTTTAAAGACGATTACTTATCTACAGAGGTAGTTGTACTTGCGTTGATGGAATTACAAAATCATCCGTTGACTCGTTATTTAGTACAACATCACGTAACAAAAGAAAATTTGAGAGCTCGAATTGAAGAGCTAAGAGGGGGAGAACGTGTGACTAGTCAAAATCAAGAAGAACAATATGAAGCATTATCAAAATATGCACGTAATTTAAATGAAGCTGTTCAATCTGGTAAACAAGATCCAGTCATTGGACGTGACGAAGAAATTCGAGATGTTATTCGTATTTTATCTCGTAAAACAAAAAATAACCCTGTATTAATCGGGGAACCTGGTGTTGGTAAAACAGCAATCGTTGAGGGATTAGCTCAACGTATCGTTAAAAAAGACGTACCAGAAAACTTAAAAGATAAATTAATCTACTCATTAGATATGGGTGCTTTAATCGCGGGGGCAAAATACCGTGGTGAATTCGAAGAACGTTTGAAAGCCGTTCTTAAAGAAGTAACAAAATCAGAAGGACGCATCATCTTATTTATCGATGAAATCCACACAATCGTTGGTGCTGGTAAGACTGAAGGCTCAATGGATGCCGGTAACTTACTAAAACCAATGTTGGCTCGTGGTGAATTACATTGTATTGGTGCTACAACTCTTGACGAATACCGTGAAAATATGGAAAAAGACAAAGCGTTAGAGCGTCGTTTCCAAAAAGTACTTGTTCAAGAACCAACAGTTGAAGACACGATTTCAATTCTTCGTGGATTGAAAGAACGTTTCGAAATCCACCACAGTGTAAATATTCATGATAGTGCGTTAGTAGCTGCTGCGACATTATCAAATCGTTATATTACTGACAGATTCTTGCCAGATAAAGCGATTGACTTAGTCGATGAAGCTTGTGCTACAATTCGTGTTGAAATGAACTCAATGCCAACAGAACTCGATGCAGTAACTCGTCGTTTGATGCAACTTGAAATCGAAGAACAAGCGTTGAAGATGGAAAAAGATGACGCTTCTCAAAAACGTCTTGCTATTTTACAAGAGGAATTAGCAGAACAACGTGAAAAAGCCAATAACCTCAAAATGAAATGGGAAATCGAAAAAGAAGAAGTCAATAAAATCCGTAATAAGCGTGAAGAAATCGACCGTGCTAAACACGAATTAGAACAAGCAGAAGCTGATTACAACCTTGAAAAAGCAGCTGAACTTCGTCATGGACGTATTCCAGCTCTTGAACAAGAATTGAAAGAATTAGAAGACCAAAACAAAGCAAATGCTGAAAGTACGCAACGTCTCGTGCAAGAATCAGTAACTTCAGAAGAAATTGCTCGAGTAGTGGGACGCTTGACTGGTATTCCTGTAACAAAACTAATGGAAGGCGAACGTGAAAAACTTCTTCACTTAGAAGATATTCTTCATGAACGTGTCATCGGTCAAGATGAAGCTGTACAAAAAGTGGCTTCAGCAGTACTTCGTTCTCGTGCTGGATTACAAAATCCTAGCCGTCCAATCGGAAGCTTCCTATTCCTTGGACCTACAGGGGTTGGTAAGACAGAACTTGCAAAAGCTCTTGCAGAAGATTTATTCGACTCAGAAGACCATATGGTTCGTATCGACATGAGTGAATATATGGAAAAACATTCAGTGTCTCGTTTAGTGGGAGCTCCTCCAGGATATGTAGGATATGAAGAAGGGGGCCAATTAACAGAAGCTGTTCGTCGTAATCCATATACAATCGTTCTATTAGATGAAATTGAAAAAGCACATCCAGATGTATTTAATATCTTGTTACAAGTATTAGACGATGGACGTTTAACAGATTCTAAAGGACGAGTAGTAGACTTCAAGAATACAGTAATGATTATGACAAGTAATATTGGTTCACAATTCTTGCTTGAAACACAAGGAGATACAATCGATGAAGAAACTCGTACGGCAGTTGAGGGCGTTCTAAAAGCAACCTTCAAACCAGAGTTCCTAAACCGTATCGACGAAACAATCTTCTTCACGCCGCTTTCTAAAGACAACATTCGTGGTATCATCACGAAGATGTTGAATCAATTAGCAGTACGTGTGGAAGATCAAGAAATCGTCTTAAGCTTTACAGATGAATTGAAAGATTGGATTGCAGATAATGCGTATAATCCAGTGTATGGTGCTCGTCCAATTGCGCGTTACATCCAACGTGAAATTGAAACACCACTTGCTAAAGAAATCATCCGTGCAAGCATCCTTCCAGGAGACAAAGTGAAATGTGATTTAGGTATTGATCACGTGACATTTGAAGTCATCGGAAAGAATGAATAATAAGTAAAAAGAAAACGCAATGGGCATTTGTCCATTGCGTTTTTTGTGTTTTATTTATCTTCTTGAACGCGGCGTTTTCTAACTCCCCAGAATTGGAAGTAGTCGGTACGGATGGCACCGTTATATAGTTTGCGTTTCTTAGTCGCTTTTTGTCCGTAATAATCTTCGAACGTTAAGTCGCTTGTTAAGATGTACTTACTCCAAGTTGTCAGTGGAGCATACGTTTCACCCATTTGTTTATAGATGGCTTGAGCTTGTTCTTCAGAAAGAAGACGGTCTCCATATGGTGGGTTTGCCACGATAATTCCATTTTCTTTCTTAGTACGGAAGTCCTTCAATTGCATTTGTTTGAATTCGATTTGGTCTGCGACACCTGCTTTAATCGCATTTTGTTTCGCAATTTCAATCATGGAGCCATCAATATCGGCACCAAGAATGTCGAGTTGAAGGTCAGTGCGGATTTCTTTTCTAGCTTCTTCTCTAACTTTATCGAAGACACCAGGAGTAAAGAAAGTCCATTTTTCAGCAGCAAATGTACGATTCAAACCAGGAGCGATGTTCTTACCGATAAGGGCCGCTTCGATTGGAATCGTACCAGAACCACAAGTAGGGTCATAGATTGGTTTATCAGGATACCAACTTGTAAGCATCACAAGAGCCGCAGCCATGTTTTCTTTAAGTGGCGCGCCACCTTTTTCAGTACGGTAACCACGCTTGAAGAGGCTAGTTCCACTTGTATCAATCGTAAGTGTCACAACATCTTTTAAAATTGCCACTTCGATAGGATAGAGGGCACCAGTCTCAGGTAAGTGAGTACGACGGTGGTAAGCCTCGCTTAAACGATTCACAATCGCTTTTTTAACGATGGATTGGCAGTTAGGAACACTGTGAAGAGTAGATTTCACAGATTTACCAGATACTGGGAATTCCGCATCGACTGGAAGAATTTTCTCCCAAGGAATCGCCTTTGTTTGTTCAAAGAGCGAGTCGAATGTTTTTGCAGTGAATTGTCCCATAATAATCTTGATACGGTCGGCTGTACGAAGCCAAATATTGGTGCGGGCGATATCGTAATCGTCACCTTCAAAGTAGGCTTTGCCGTTTTCTACTTGAACTTCGTAATCCATGTTGCGTAATTCTTTACCAACAAGAGCTTCAATCCCTGCAGCAGCAGTCGCTACTAATTTATATTTTGTCATAGATTTCTCCTTTATTCGTAAAAAGAGGAGTGGACACAAGGCCACACTCCTTACAATTCGCTAAAATCCTGAAGTAAACTTCTGTAAGCCATGTTCTGTTCCATTTAATAGCAGGATCTATTAAATTTCAGTAATCATCTGTCTACACATCATGTGTCTCTTTTTTCGTTCATTTCCTAGTAAGAGTGCCCCTACCATAAGTTTGGGTTGCTCGCTCGAGGGGTTTACCGCGTTCCACCAATTTCGTTTCCAAAATTGCTTCGTCACTGTGGCACTTTCAAGAATACTAGAGCATAGCATTGCCGTAGCTCGTTTTTCTGCCGTCAACCTAAAGTTGCCTTAGCTTATTGTTTCGCTAAGCACGATCACTACAAGCATCTCAGCCAGTGCGAGCATGGACTTTCCTCAGCAAATTAATGCCGCGATTACTCAAAGTTTACTAAATTTAAAAAAGCTAGTTATATCAAATTTGATATATTAATAATTATTGTCGCGTACTGGTGTGATTACGCGAGTTTTGTAGAAATCATCATCGTCTTCTGCAACATCTTGAGAAGGAGAAGAGTAGCTGTCTTCTTCTAATTTAGAATCGAAAACGTGTTTTTCTAAGTTTGATAAACGTTTTAAGATATCGAAGTTTGTAACTCCTGATGAAGATACATTGCTTGAACGGTTAGTTTTTGAAACAGTTGCTTGACGAGATAATTCGTCTACTTTAGTTAATAAGCGTTCGTTTTCAGCTTGTAGGAAGCTAATTTCTTTTTGGAATGTGTCATAATCACGAATAATTAAATCTAAAAATGCATCGACTTCTTCAATGTCGAATCCTCTGAATGAGCGTTTGAATTGTTTTTGTAAAATATCTTTTGTACTTAATGAAATACGTGCCATAATTGCTTTCCCCTTTTTTTAATCTGTCAAATAGTCATTAATTAATTTATCTTCTTAATGATACTAAAATCCATGGAAAAATACAAATAGGATAGGGTTATTTTTAGTTATTTTTAATGAAATTTGTTATAATTTTTAAAAAATACAAGTAAAGAAGAGGGTTAACATGAACTGGTTAGAAGTTACAGTAAATACGCATTCTGAGAGTGTCGAAGTCGTAAGTTCGATTTTAATTGAATTAGGATCAAAAGGAGTTTCTATCGATGACCCTCAAGACTATTACCGATTAACAGATGAACAATTAGAATGGTTGAAAGTACAACAAAAAGACTTATATGAAACGGATACCGTGATTGTGAAGGGTTACTTCCAACCAAGCCAATGGACTGAAGATGCGAAAGTCCAATTAGACGAACAATTGAAAGAGCTAAAAAGTTACGGTCTACAAACAGGACCATTAACCGTTCGTGTTAGTGAAGTTGGAGAAGAGGACTGGGCAACGGCATGGAAGCAATACTACTTCCCAGTACGTGTGACACGTTACTTAACTGTTGTTCCTAGTTGGGTAGACTACGAGAAAGAACAAGAGGATGAGCTCTTAATTGAATTAGATCCAGGTCTTGCGTTTGGAACAGGGACGCATCCAACGACACAGCTTTCACTCACAGCGCTTGAACAAACGATTCGTGGCGGGGAAAGTGTGCTAGATGTGGGCACTGGTTCAGGTGTTTTAAGTATCGCTTCTAAACTCTTAGGAGCTGGACGAGTAACGGCCTTTGATATTGATGAGATGGCTACACGTGTGGCCAAAGAAAACATTGCATTGAACCCAACGATTGGGGAAATCGATGTCTATGAAAACAACTTACTTGTTGGTGTAGACCAAAAGAGTGATTTAATCGTAGCCAATATTTTAGCGGAGATTTTAGTGCAGATGCCTGAAGATGCTTATCGTAATTTGAATGATAATGGAACATTAATCTTATCAGGAATTATCGAATCAAAAGCAAAAGAAGTACAAGAAGCATATGAAAAAGCAGGCTTCACTCTAGTAGAACGCATGACGATGAAAGAGTGGAATTGCTTTGTAATGAAAAAGGATGTTGAGTAATGCAACGGTATTTTGTTAAAGGAAACGTAAGTGAAACGACGCATTCATTAGTGTTCTCAAAAGACCAAGTCCATCAGTTGAAAAAAGTGATGCGCGTTCGAGCGGGAGAACAATTCGAAGTAGTGGATGATGCGAGTCAATTAGCCATTGTTGAAGTCACTGAATTAGACCCATTTGAAGTGAAAGTGGTTGAACTTTTGGAGCAAAAAGTAGAACTTCCCGTATCAGTTACGATTGCAGTGGGACTCTCTAAAGGAGATAAACTCGACTGGATTGTTCAAAAGGCAACTGAACTTGGTGTAAGTGAAATCATTCCGCTCTCATTGACACGGAATGTGGTTAAATGGAATGGAGACAAGTCGGCTAAAAAAATTGAACGTCTTCAAAAGATTGCCGAAGAAGCGAGTGAACAATCGCATCGCCTGAAAGTCCCATGTGTAACAAGTGTGATGACACTAAAAGAGTTAGCAAATTACACAAGTGATTTCGAACAAAAATTAATTGCTTATGAAGAATCTGCCAAGGTTGGAGAAAGCCTTCAACTCGTTAAAAGTTTGCAGTCCTTACAGGAAAATGAGCGCATTATTTTTGTTTTTGGTCCAGAAGGTGGCATCGAAGAACAAGAAGTGGAGTTATTAGAGCAAAGTGGTTATCTTCCTTGCTCACTAGGTCCACGTATTTTACGCGCTGAAACAGCACCTTTATATGCACTAGCAGCAGTTTCATATCAATGTGAGTTATTATAGGAACCAATAGTTGACGATAGTCTATTGTCGCGGTACTATTAGGAATACATTAGAGCGCAATGCTTAAGGAGTTTACAAATGTCTAAAAATAAGACTTATACCGCAGATGATGTCCTTGCAATGTGTAAGGAGTACATGAACGAAACACATATTAAATTTATTGAAAAAGCCATCTATTTTGCGACATATGCTCATAAAGATCAAATTCGTAAATCTGGAGAAGCTTATATTGTGCATCCCATTCAAGTAGCTGGAATTCTTGCTGAATTAAAGTTAGATCCAGACACGATTGCGACTGGGTTTCTTCATGATGTCGTCGAAGATACTGGTTTTAGTATTGATGATATTGAATATGAATTTGGAAAAGATGTTGCATTTCTCGTTGAAGGTGTAACAAAACTAGGGAAAATTAAATATAAATCTCATGCAGAGCAACAAGCGGAAAATCACCGTAAGATGCTTCTTGCGATGGCTAATGACCTTCGTGTAATTATGGTGAAACTAGCGGACCGTTTGCATAATTTACGTACGTTGAAATTCCATAAGCCTGAAAAGCAACGCATGATTGCTGAAGAAACGCTTGAGATTTATGCACCTCTTGCACACCGTCTAGGGATGAATAAAATTAAGTGGGAGTTAGAAGATACGTCTTTACGTTATCTAAACCCACAGCAATATTATCGTATCGTACATTTAATGAATTCAAAACGTGATGAACGTGAAGAGTATATTAATACAACAATCGAAAATATTAAAGAAGCTACAAAAGACTTAGATATCGAAGCGGTCATTTATGGACGTCCAAAACATATTTATTCCATTTACCGTAAGATGAAAGACCAAAAGAAACAGTTTAGCGAGATTTATGACTTACTAGCGATTCGTGTGTTAGTCGATAGCATTAAAGATTGCTACGCTGTACTTGGGGCGATTCATACAAAATGGAAACCAATGCCAGGGCGTTTTAAAGACTATATCGCGATTCCAAAAGCAAATATGTATCAGTCCATCCATACAACCGTGATTGGTCCTGGTGGACGACCAGTAGAAATTCAAATCCGTACATTTGAAATGCACCAAGTTGCTGAATACGGGGTTGCAGCTCACTGGGCTTATAAAGAAGGGAATAAAGAGAAAGTTACAAACGATCCATTGCAAAAACAATTGGATTGGTTTAAAGACTTAATCGAACTTCAAAATGAAACAAAAGATGCCAAAGACTTTATGAATAGCGTGAAGGAAGACATCTTCGGAGATAAGGTTTATGTCTTCACACCAAAAGGAGACGTTTCAGAACTTCCTTTAGGATCTGGGCCGCTTGATTTTGCATACAACATCCATACGGAAGTCGGAAACAAAACAGTTGGTGCCAAAGTCAATAATAAGATTGTTCCGTTGAACTATCAGTTGAAGACTGGGGATATCGTAGAAGTATTAACGTCTGCGAATTCATTTGGACCTTCTCGTGACTGGATTAATCTGGTTTATACGACTCGTGCAAAAAATAAAATCAAACGTTTCTTCAAGTTACAAGACCGTGATGAGAATATTATCAAGGGTCGCGAGTTACTTGAAAAACAAATTACAGAACTTGGATTTAACTTCAAAGACTTTATGACGAAACAGGGCATGAAAGATATTGCGGCTCGTTTCAACTTTGGAACAGAAGAAGATCTACTAGCATCGATTGGTTTTGGAGAAATCTCATACCAAACCGTTGCTAATAAGATGACGGACAAAGCGCGTAAGGAAATCGAAGATCAAAAAGTGGTCGAAACTGCTTTTGAGAAAACGACGACTCAAGGACTGAAGAAGGAAAGCCAAAAGATGAAAATTCGTCACGAAGGTGGTGTCATCATCGAAGGTGTGGACAATCTTCTCATCCGCTTAAGCCGTTGTTGTAATCCAGTTCCTGGAGATGATATCGTTGGTTATATTACAAAAGGTCGCGGGATTTCAGTTCATAGAAAAGACTGTCCTAACGTTCAACTTCCTGAGAGTGAACAAAACCGTCTAATCGAAGTGGATTGGGAAGATACAGCCAATACTGGTCAACAATACGATACAGAGTTGGTTGTTGAAGGATACAACCGTAATGGATTGTTGAATGAAGTCTTGAATGTCATCAACAGTACGACTAAATCGTTAAATTCTGTCAATGGTAAAGTTGATGCGAATAAGATGGCGACGATTTCTGTCAATATCGGAATTATGAATACGCAACAATTAGATTTTATTGTAGATAAAATCAAACAAATTCCTGATGTATATAGTGTACGTCGTGTGATTTCATAGGAGGAGTTCATGAGAATTGTATTACAGCGAGTGAAGTCCGCTAGCGTATCGATTGAAGGGACTGTTGTTGGTGAAATCGAACAAGGGTTTCTGTTAATAGTAGGAGTAGGGCCTGATGATACTAGAGATGATGCGTCTTACTTAGCAAGAAAGATTGCCGGAATGCGTATTTTCAGTGATGAAAATGGAAAAATGAATTTGTCGATTGACCAAGTTGGCGGAAAGATTTTATCCGTTTCGCAGTTTACACTGTTTGCAGATACGAAAAAAGGGAACAGACCTTCTTTTACAGGAGCTGCGAGTCCTGAAGCTGCAAATAAGCTCTACGAAGAATTCAATGAAATCCTGCGCACTGAGTATGGATTAATTGTTGAAACTGGAGAGTTTGGAGCGGATATGCAAGTCAGTCTTGTAAACGATGGGCCAGTAACCATCTTACTCGATACCAAAAATCAATAAAAAAAGAAAGCACAGGAGAAATCCTGTGCTTATTTATTTGGTTAAAAGGATTAAGGACGTTTGTTTTCTAAGTCCGTTCTTACGACTAAAACATCGCAAGAAGCATTACGAATCACATATTCAGATACTGAACCGATGAAGAGACGTTCTACAGCATTCAAACCAGTAGCGCCCATCATAATTAGGTCAATTCCGTAATCTTTTGTTAATTGTTTAGAGATAACCACTTTAGGAGAACCGTATTCAAGAACGGTTTCCACATCCGTGAAGTTATGAGCCTTAGCATCTTCTACATATTCAGCAAATAAGTTTTCAGCTTGTTTACGAATCTCGTCTGAGAAATTGCCTTCAAATCCAGTAGGTGTTTGAAGTGAACGAGTATCGATGACGTGCGCTAACACAAGCTTTGCATGATTTCGTTTAGCAACTTCAATGGCCTTGTCAAAGGCTAGTTTAGCTTCTTTAGAACCATCGATTGGAACGAGAATTTTTTCATATTCATGAAACATAAAATCACATCCTTATTCTTGATACTCTTATTATACACCTAAATAAAGCGAATGAAAAGGGAACCAAAACGGATGGAAATAGGAATTAAGGCAAAAGAAAAACCACTCACGAAGAGTGGCCTAAAGTTAATAACTTTATATAGATTTCCAATGATGCCGTTTGATGTATTTGTTAGTTTGAACCCGCATCTAAAGCAGGTGGGCTTCTATGTATTACTTTCTAACTACCAAGTGAAAGGGCTTGTTATCAGTAATATCAATCTGAATCCCTAAAAAGTCGTAAATTGTTCGGTCAACACTTAGTAAATACCGCGCACATCTTAGATCTCTATGTCATTATAGTAGCACAAGAATAGGTCGATTGCAATAAAAGTTTGGTACCGATTTCTTAAGAAATCACTAATTATTTTTGACGATATTTTTGGTATTGTTTCATCAAAGCGTCCTCGTAAGAAGAGGTTGGTTCCGCCTTGAAATACTCCTCATTTTTAAGCGCATCTGGCAAGTATTGCTGTTTCACGAAGTGTCCTGGATAGTCATGTGGATACTTGTATCCAACACCACGTCCAAGCTTTTGTGCACCTGAATAATGAGCATCTTTTAAGTGGTCCGGAATACTAATCGCACGACCAATTCTTACATCAGACAAGGCACTATCGATTGAGCGAATAGCCGTGTTTGATTTAGGTGAAAGGGCGAGTTCGATAATGGCGTTCGCTAGAGGAATTCTAGCTTCCGGTAAACCAAGTCGTTCCGCAGCTTGCACAGCGGATACTGCGCGAGCGGCACCTTGTGGATTTCCTAGTCCAATATCTTCGTAAGCAATGACTAAGAGGCGTCTCATTAAACTTGTTAAGTCACCAGCTTCCATTAAACGAGCAGCGTAATGCAAGGCTGCATTCACATCTGATCCTCGAATCGATTTTTGAAGAGCTGAGATGACATCGTAATGTTGGTCGCCGTCTTTATCATAAGAGAGTGCTTTTCTTTGGATACATTCTTCTGCGATTTGAATCGTGATATGGATTTTTCCATCGTCACTAGCTTCGGTTGATTTAGCGGCTAGTTCTAGTGCGTTTAGGGCGCTTCTGACGTCACCATTCGTGCTGCTTGCAAAATGATTTAGTGCCTCTTCTGTAACATCTAGATTTAGTTTTCCTAAGCCTCGTTCTTCATCTTCAATAGCCTTGATTAGTGCTTTTTTTATGTCGTCAGAAGAAAGTGGTTTAAGTTCAAATATTTGAGTACGGCTTCGAATCGCTGGGTTAATCGAAATATATGGATTCTCAGTAGTTGCTCCAACTAAAATAATTCGGCCATTTTCCAGATGAGGCAATAAGAAGTCTTGTTTCGTTTTATCAAGACGATGGATTTCATCGAGTAGTAAAATGACGCTACCAGACATCTTTGCTTCTTCAGCAACAATTTGTAAGTCCTTTTTTGTATCGGTGGCTGCGTTTAGCTGTCTAAAAGCAACTTTTGTACTTCCACTAATAGCGCTAGCGATACTTGTTTTCCCAGTTCCTGGAGGACCATATAAAATCATGGATGATAATTGTTTGGCCACAACCATGCGATTGATGATTTTTCCAGGAGAGACAAGATGCTCTTGACCAATCACTTCGTCAATCGTACGAGGTCGCATACGGTAAGCGAGCGGTTGATGGTTCATGACAGTTCCTCCTTAAATTTCTTTATGTTTATTGTATCATAAGTTGAAAGAATGATATAATAGGAAAGATTAAAACAACTTATTAGGACAATAAATAGTCATCCCGTATAATAGTATTGTTTGAAAGTGAGGAGAGTGCAAAGTGAATTACTTAGATTATGCAGCAACGACGCCAGTAAATGCGGAAGTATTAGAAGTGATTACAAAGGAAATGGCTTCTTTTGGGAATCCGTCTAGTGTCTATCGCATTGGTCGTGAACAAAAGCAAAAAATCGAACGTGTGAAGAAAGCTATTTTATCAGAACTACAAGCATCTCCACACGATGCCATTATCTTTACAAGTTCAGGATCTGAAGGAAACAATTTAGTGTTTGAAAGTATTCGTGAGCATTTCGCAAAAGAAAAAGGGCATATCATTGTTTCTTCAGTAGAGCATCCTTCTGTTCGAAAACCAGCTGAATTTTTAGAACAGGAAGGCTTTGACGTGACGTATTTAGCTCCAAATAAAGATGGCATTGTGACGGTTTCTGAAATTGAGCAGGCTCTAAGAGAGGATACACGTCTGGTTTCTGTCATGACGGTCAATAATGAAACAGGCGCACGTTTCCCAATTGAAGAGATTGCTGCTTTATTAAAAGACAAGCCAACTTATTTCCATACAGATGCCGTTCAAGCCTTTGCACAAGAAGCTTTAACGGTGGATGGAATTGACTATTTAACGGCTTCAGGACATAAAATTTATGCGCCAAAAGGGATTGGATTCCTATATAAATCAAAAGATGCGCCAATTCACGCTTTAATTAAAGGCGGCGGGCAAGAGCTAGGGTTCAGAGCAGGAACGGAAAATGTTCCTTATATTTTAGGGCTTGAAAAAGCAATGCAAATCGTTGTAGAAAAAAGAGATGAGCTCGTTCAAAACTATCAAGAGTTACGTGAGTATCTAATCGAGAAGTTGTCTGAAAGAGGCATTGAGTTTGAGTTTAACGGCGTAGCAAATCCAAAGAATCCGCATGTTTGTAATATCTGGCTGAAGGGAAGAAAAGCTACACAAACGTTAATCTTCAATGATTTAAAAGATGTTTCAGTATCTGCTGGATCAGCATGTTCAGCTGGAAGTGTACAAATCAGTCCAGTATTGTCTGCAATGTTTAAAGGCGAAACGAGTCGTCTTGAAGAATCTGTCAGACTTTCATTTGGAATGGGTTCAACAAAAGAAGATATTGACGCCTTTGTGGACGCACTGCGTTAAGAGAGAGCTTTTGTTTAGAGGCAAAATATGGTAAACTAACGTTGTAGAAAAAGAAAGAGGAGAAGCGCATATGGCATTTACACCAACTGCATCATTAAAAGGATCAAACCAAGTCTTTTCGGTTAGTCCAACATGTAAAGGATACACATTACGTGATAATGGCTTTACAGAAACAAAATCTGGGAACTTCCAATTAATTCGTAGTTTAGACGAAACAATTGATGATCACCGTGGATTAAAATTAAAAGTCATGGTGGATAAAGATAAGAAACAATTGAAAATTTCGACAGTAACGAAGAATGGCCTGCAAACAGTTGACTTATACGGTAAAGCAAATACTGCTATGGCTGTAGAAAAGTTAGAGTTTATTTTAGAAGGGCTTGTTGAACGAGGAGTTCTCGAAGTAACAACAAAATAGTGTATAAGAAAAGAGAGACAGTTCAAAATTGAACTGTCTCGTTTATCATGCACGGGCGGTGTTCCCTGTAGCTGTATTATTCGACTTCAGGTAGCGGCTTAAATTGTGCTACGAAGCTTTGAGTGTCGCCAAAATAAAGATTCTCGCTAGGAACTTCATATAGCTCCTGCATTCTTTTGCTTAAAGAATATGGAAGATTAGTTGAATCTTTTTCATACTTCGTAAGCGTATCTTTGTTTATTTTAAGATATTTGGCGGCTTCTAACAGTGTTAAATTACGATTTACCCGTGCTGCTCGTAAAGAGATCATCATACACCTTCGCCCCCTTTTTCTCAACTTAATTATAGTGAAAACGCAACCGTTTGTCAAAAACACAATTGGGCAAAAATCCCAGTACTATCGCATTTTCAATGATTTACAAGCAAAAATTTTGAAAAAAATAAAAATAAATTTAAAATTAGGGTAAATTCTGATAACTCGACCTTCAAATCGACTAGTTCAGGAAATAAATAGAAATGATGGTGAAAGAATGAGTAACGAAAAAACAAGAGTTGTCGTTGGCATGAGTGGAGGAGTTGACTCCTCTGTAACAGCTTTACTATTAAAAGAAGCTGGATATGATGTCATCGGTATTTTTATGAAAAACTGGGATGATACGGACGAAAATGGCGTTTGTACAGCAACTGAAGACTACAAGGACGTAGCTGCGGTTGCAGAACAAATTGGAATTCCGTATTATTCAGTAAACTTTGAGAAAGAATATTGGGACCGTGTATTTGAATACTTCCTTCGTGAATATCGCCTAGGACGTACACCAAACCCAGATGTGATGTGTAATAAAGAAGTGAAATTCCAAGCTTTCCTAGATTATGCACTGCAATTAGGAGCAGATTATGTGGCGATGGGTCACTATGCACGTGTGGAAAAAGACGAAAACGGAATTGTTCACTTATTAAGAGGAAAAGACAATAATAAAGACCAAACGTATTTCTTAAGTCAATTGAATCAAAAGCAATTAGAAAAAGTGATGTTCCCAATTGGCCACTTAGAGAAAAAAGAAGTGCGTGAGATTGCTGAGAAGTATGATCTTGCGACTGCGAAGAAGAAAGATTCTACTGGTGTATGTTTCATTGGAGAACGTAACTTCAATGAGTTTTTATCAAACTATTTACCAGCTAAACCTGGGAAAATGGTGACATTGGATGGTGAAGTAAAAGGCGACCACGCTGGACTCATGTACTACACAATTGGACAACGCCAAGGTCTTGGTATCGGTGGCGGTGGTAAGACAAATGATCCATGGTTTGTCATTGGAAAAGACTTAACTACGAATACTCTATATGTGGGTCAAGGGTTCCATCATCCAAACCTTTATTCCGATAGTTTAACGGCTACAGATATTCAATTTACAAATGATTTACCTAGAGAGAAGACGTTCGAATGTACAGCTAAATTTAGATACCGTCAACAAGATACAAAAGTGAAAGTCGTATTAGACGAGAAGGATCCAACACTGGCTACAGTGATTTTTGATGAGCCAGTTCGTGCGATTACACCTGGTCAAGCTGTTGTGTTTTATGACGGCGAAGAGTGCCTCGGTGGAGGTATCATTGATAAAGCGTATATGAACGGAGAAGAACGTCAATACGTTTAATAGAAATAATTAGAAAGGAGATTCCAAATGAGTGATACACCTTATATTGTAGGGGAAGTATTAACGACTTTTTTCGAGAATCCGCAAAACTTCTATAAAGTCATGCTTGTTCGCGTTATCGAATCGGATTGCGTGGATGTGGATGATGAGATTGTTGTGACTGGGATTTTCGGACAAATCCATTCGGATATCTCCTATCGTTTTAATGGGAAGATTGTTTCTCATCCAAAATACGGAGAACAATTCCAAGCAGATAATTATCAACAGACGCAACCAACTGGTAAAAGAGGGCTCATTCAATATTTATCGAGTGCTCATTTTCCAGGTATTGGGGAGAAGACGGCTGAGAAGATTATCGAAAAGTTAGGCGAAGAGGCCATGGAGCGTATCTTAAACGACGAGACTGCACTTGATGGGATTACAGGCCTCACGAAAAAGAAAAAAGAAATGATTCGAGAAGTCATTCAGCAAAACCAGGGCACCGAGAAGTTAATGTTTGAACTGACGAATCTTGGATTTACGCCTGCGATTGCTCAGAAAATTATTGGCATGTATAAAGATAAGGCTAGAGCTGTTCTAGACGAGGATCCTTATGTTCTTCTTCAAAGAATTGAAGGGCTTGGCTTTAGACGAATGGATAGTATTGCCCAGTCTATGGGGATTGATCCAGACGATACTTCAAGACTTAAGGGTGCGCTCTTTGTAGTGACAAGAGATTTCTGTTATCAAACTGGCGATACTTACTTGATAGCAGAAGTGTTAATTACGCAAGCACAACGATTACTCGAGTCATGCCAAAATTACTTAATCGAACCAGATAGACTAGTAGATGCATTGAACGAATTAATCCGTGAAGGTGTTGTATTTTCTGATGAAAATCGTATTGCGATTGCGTCTTTATATTATGCAGAACTAGGTATTAGTAACGCTCTGTCAAAACGGATTACGGCTTCTAAAGTGGACATCAGTAAAGAAAAGATCGATGAAGCGATTAAACGAACCGAAGAGAAATTTGAGATTCAATATGATGCGTCTCAAAAAGAGGCTATTTATCGTATTATGACTGAACCGCTCTTTGTATTAACTGGTGGACCAGGAACTGGGAAGACAACGATTATAAATGCTGTCATTGACGTCTATGCGCAACTAAACGAGCTTGATAACGATAATGAGATTGAAGAGGCGATTGTTCTTGCAGCACCAACAGGACGTGCAGCGAAAAGGATGAATGAGTTGACAGGTTATCCTGCTTCTACGATTCATCGATTGCTCGGGATTGCGATTGACAGTGTGGATGACAGTTTTGAAGATAAGGAAATTGATGGTGAATTCTTAATTATCGATGAGATGTCAATGGTGGATACGTGGCTCATGAACCGCGTGTTTAAGGCTGCACCAGAAGGGTTGAAGATTCTTCTTGTTGGAGATAGTAATCAATTGCCTTCTGTTGGACCAGGCCAAGTCTTAACGGATTTACTGGGAACCAATCAAGTACCAGCGATTGAACTGAAGCGAATTCACCGTCAGACACAGCAATCTTCTATCGTGGAATTAGCCCATAGCATTAAAGATGGATTCTTGCCACGAAACTTTATGGAGAAACAAATAGACCGCAGCTTCTTACCGTGTTCAACAGAACGGTTGGTAACGATTATTGAGCAAGTCGTTGTAGCAGCTCTTAAAAAAGGCTATACGAAGCGAGATATTCAAGTGCTGGCTCCGATGTATAAAGGGGAAGCTGGTATTAACGCGATTAATCAGATGATGCAAGAAATCTTAAACCCTAAAATCGGAAATTCTTTGCGCGAAGTGGAATCCTTTGATAAAGTCTTCCGTGTAGGAGATAAAGTGCTTCAACTGGTGAATTTACCTGAAGAAAATGTCTACAATGGTGATATTGGTGAAATCACAGCGATTCAATTTGCAAAAGAAAACGATGACCAAGTGGATAAGATTTTTGTTCTATTTGATCAAACGGAAGTCGAATATCATAGAACCGATTGGCAACAATTGACGCTGGCGTATTGCTGCTCGATTCATAAGGCGCAAGGTTCTGAATTCAAGATGGTCATTTTACCAATGGTGAATCAGTACTCACGAATGTTGCAAAGAAATCTATTGTATACGGCAGTTACAAGAAGTCAGCAGTATCTCATCATGTGTGGGGAAGCAGGAGCGTTCCAAAAGAGTGCAACTACCATCCCTCCAAAACGAGCAACTTTCTTACAAGAGTCCTTAACGAATTTCGACATTGAAAAGACAGAAGAAACTCCAGCAATTAAAGAGAATAAAACGGAGGCGTCGCTTGATGATACGGTTCATTCAGACGAAGGCAAAGAAATCCAATTAACCATCCAAGCAATTGAAGAAGGACTGATCTCTCCAATGATTGGAATGGACGATGTCACACCTTACGATTTTATGACAAGAAGCTAGTTTTCTAGCTTCTTTTTTTCGTGTTTTTTCAGCCGGAATTAATTGCCATCTGTCCATGATGTAGGGTAAAATGGGAACAAATGATTATGAAAGAAGGACAAATAATGAATCGACAAAAACATTTTTTAGTTTCTGAAGATGCTGTTCCTCCTGTATTTGCTAAAGTTTTGCAAGCAAAAGAACTACTTGCAACAGGACAAGCAAAAGACGTCACTGAAGTAGTGAAGATGGTTGGCATCTCACGCAGTGTTTATTATAAGTATTATCGTAAAGTACAAGGATTTTCTTCTGTAAATGCAGGAAGAAAAGCATCTATCAATATCCATATGAAAAATATCAAAGGAACGCTAACAAAGACGCTTGAAGTATTTGCAAATCGTGATATGAATATTTTGACGATTTTCCAAGGGTTGGCAATCCATAGTGTCGCTGTTGTACAAATCATGATTGATATTTCTGAGGCAACGGTAAGTGTAGAAGACGTGATTAAAGAAATTAATGCTTTAGATAACATTATTTCTGTGGAGTTACAAAGTATCGAATAATGAAACAAGAATTTTTAAACTATTTAACAGAAACCAATATTAAAGTATTGATTTTCGATAAAGATGGCACATTAACGGATACATCCACGTTATGGTTTGAGCCAACGATTTTAGTTCTTAACGAATTAGTGAATCGTAATGAGATGAATCTAACAAATGCAGAACATGACGAGTTGTTTGACCGTCTTGGTATCACTGAAACTGACATCATCGAAAACAGCGTGATTGCTTCAGGTACAGTTCGCGATATGCTGGAAGTCTTAAATGAATTCAGACCAATCGACATCGAAGAAAATTACGATTTTGTAGTGCACTATTTTGCTGACTATATTCTGAAACATCCAGAGAAAATCCAAACTCTTGGAAATGTGAAGAGGGATCTTGGGTATCTGAAGGAAAAAGGATATATCATAGCGTTAGTAACGAATGATTCTGTGTTTCCAACTCAAGCAGTGTTAGAGGTTGCAGGAATAAAAGAGTTTTTCGACTTCATTGGAACCACAGATGAATTCCCTTCAAAGCCAGCAACGGATTCACTACATGCGATTCAAAATCGTTTTGGTGTTCCTTTTAACGAGATGATCTATATCGGTGACTCAACTGTAGATGAAGAGTTTGCCAAAAATACTGCAGGATTTATCGCTGTGACAAGTGAACCTAGTAATCCAAAAGTTCTTCCTAGTGCTATTTTTAAAGTGAAATCGATTGAAGAATTGTGTTAGGGGGATATGATGAAAAGTACGATACAAGAAAATCATAAATTTAAAGCTCTGCTAACCATTTTAATTCCAGTTTTAATTTATCAAATTGCCAATTATTCGGCTCAATTTATTGATACAGTAATGACAGGACGTTATAACGAAGTTCATCTTGCCGGAGTATCGATTGGCGGGAGTTTGTACGCACCATTTTTCACTCTGTTGACGGGGTTGATTTCAGGTCTTGTTCCGATTGTTGGACAATATTTTGGCCAGAAGAAACTGGATAAAATCGAACAAGTAATGCGTCAATATTTAATCATTGGCGTGGTGCTAGCTGTAGCTCTATTTGTTTTAGGCTTATTGTTTTTGAAACCTGTATTAGGAATTATGAATTTAGAATCAGAAGTAGAAGCTGTAGCAGTAGGCTATTTAACTTGGTTATCCTTAGGTTTCATTCCGTTGTTGCTCTTTAGTGTATTAAGATCTTTTGTGGACGCTTTAGGATTAACCAAAGTATCGATGATGCTGATGGTATTAGTAGTTCCGCTCAATATGTTCTTTAACTATTCACTGATTTACGGTCAGTTTGGCTTTCCTGAAATGGGAGGAGCTGGGGCAGGACTTGGAACTGCACTGGCTTACTGGGGATTACTCGTAGTTGCAGTGGTTGTCTTTAGAAAACATCCGGTATTAAAAGAGTATGATGTTTTAAAATGGAGCGGAATTGATGTCAAAATGTGGAAGGAACCATTTAAGATTGGGCTTCCAATTGGTTTGTCGATTTTTGCGGAAGTTGCTGTTTTCGCATTTGTAGGATTACTCATGTCGAAATTTGGGACATCGATTATTGCATCCCACCAGGCTGCGATGAACTTTGCAACTGTCGTTTATGCATTCCCAATCAGTATTTCTACTGCGTTAACCATTATTGTTTCTTATGAAGTCGGTAGAAAAGATATTCGTTCAGCCATGCAGTTTGCTTATATTGGTATTGCAACGGCAGTGACACTTGCTGTTTTGACGTTAACATTATTAGCGCTCAATATACAATCCGTGGCCGCACTTTACGGAACTGACCCAGACTTTATTCAATTAACTGTTGTGTTTTTAACTTATAGTTTGTTGTTCCAACTGTTTGATGCGGTAGCAGCACCAATTCAAGGAACGCTCAGAGGCTTTAAAGACGTCCAAATGCCATTTATCTTGTTTTTAATTGGCTATTGGATTATAGGGTTACCAACTGGATTTATATTAGATAATGTATTCAATTCTGGTCCATATTCATATTGGATTGGTTTGATAATGGGATTAATGAGTAGTTGTATTTTCTTAGTCTTCCGATTAAGAAGAGTATTTAAAAAATTTAAGGAATCACGAGGTGTGTAAATGTTTGAATCATACAAAGAAGAAGTAACATTTAATGAAGAAAGAGTGTCGGAAGAGTTCGACCCACAAAATGAGTTTTACAAAGAAGATATGGAAGAATCGTTTAAGAAGGACATTACTTCTATTGGAAGAAGATTAATTGGTTATATGTTAGTTTTCTTCTTTTTCGCTGGTGTTGGACAATATGCTGCACAACAAAGAGCGGTTACTGCTGAAGACTTTTACGGAATGGTGGGAGTTTGGTTATTTATTGCTGCTGGTCTAAGCTTACTCATTTGGTCTTTTTCTAAAAAATTCCCAATGAAACGTATTTATGAACACGTTGCTCCAAGAAAAATGACGATACAGTCATTTGCGATGATATGTGCTAGTTTGTATGGGGTTCGTTTTATCTCAAAACTGTTTTTAGGTGGAATTGAGAAATTACTCTTTGAGATGGGCATTCCAGTAACACTTGTAGCAAATACAAGTGAAGAGTTAACGTCTAGTATCATTTTTGTACTGTATTTAGGAGTAATGGCTCCTGTTGTAGAAGAATTTATTTTTAGAGGGTTCATTGGATATCGTCTTGAGCGTTACGGGAAAGTATTTACGATTCTATTTACGGCTCTTATTTTCTCACTATTCCATGCCAACATTACACAAGAAGTCTTCACATTTATGGCGGGTATTGTTTTTGCTTATGTTGCTATTGAATACGGCTTCCAATGGGCAGTAGTAGTCCATATGATGAATAACTTCATATTTGCAGTTGTCCTTGATATTTATCTGGCACAAATGATGAATTTAGGAGACTTTTCTATTGTACAACTTCTAGATTTAGTAGGATTTATCATCTTAGTGCTCGTAGTTATTTTGAAATGGAAAGATATTAAAGAATACATCGATGTGAATCGTGGATTTTATGGCATCTCACAAATTACTTTTACTAGAGTAACGATTATTTTGTACATTATTTATCTTTTATATCGTACTTTTCTACCATATTTCGCACTATACTTGAATTTTTATTAGATAGGAGGAGCTACTTTGAATACAATTTATTTAGAAGATAGTGTCTATACAACCATCACTGAACATCCAGAAGTGAAGGATTTGCTTGTAGAGATTGGTTTTAAACCTCTCAATCAACCACAGATGGTTCATACGGTTGGTCGTATCACGAATCTTGTTAAGGGTTCAAAAATTGCAAAAATTCCCTTAGAAACAATTGTAGAGACATTAGAAATGAATGGATACATCGTTAAAGAAAGCAGGGATTAGATGGCTAAAGATGATTACACGATGGAAGAGCGTCAGGAGATTTTAAAAGATTTAATGCTTCGTCTTCACGCGGAAGAAGATAAAGAAGTCATTCAAAAAGAATTTAATGAAGCCTTTGACGAAATCACTCCTTATGAAATCCAGTTAATGGAACGCAATCTTATGAGCGAAGGAATTACCTTTGCTGAAATTATGAGCCTATGTAATGTTCATGCAAACTTAATGGGGTCAAAAGTGAATACCGAAACAACCGTCGCTGAATTTGAACAACCTGGTCATCCGGTTCATGTGATGAAGATGGAGAACCTTGCCATCCGCGGTGCATTGGACCGTGTGGAGCGGTTACTGAAGAATTATTTAGAGACAAAGGATGAAATGATTCTAAAGGGGCTTAATCGCCAAATTTCTCTCCTTGATCAATTCGACAATCACTATCAGCGTAAAGAATACGCTATGTTTCCAATTATGGAGAAAAAGGGCATTACCGCACCGCCTAAAGTGATGTGGGGAGTAGATGACCAAATTCGTGAATTGTATAAGGATTTCAAGAAGGCTCTTTCTAACGAACAAGAGAATGTGTTAGAAGAGTTTGAAGTGGTCCGTGATGAATTACTAGAGATGATTCAAAAGGAAGAGAATATTCTGATTCCGATGGTGGAACAAGTTTTCCATGTAGATGATTGGGAAACAATTGCTACGCAGTCCCCAGAATATGGATACTGTATTGTAAAACCTGAAAAAGAGTGGGCGGTCAAAAAAGACTTCGCCCCTGTGAAGACAAAAGTCGAGGTTGAAGAAGAAGGAGATATTCCTTTATCGACTGGGTCGCTTTCATTGAAGCAGCTCAATCTGATTTTGAATTTATTACCGATGGAATTGTCGTTTGTAGATCACAATAATATTGTGAAATATTACAACGAAGGAAATGGTGAAGAGAAAATCTTTAAACGCACACCAAGCGCAATAGGCCGTGACGTGATTTTATGTCATCCGCCTAAAGTACATGAAACGGTTCAAACCATTTTTGAACAATTAAAGTCAAAACAAAAAGAGAAAGAAGAAATGTGGTTTAAGAAAGACGGCATGATGGTGCATGTGACGTATCACGCTGTTTGGGATGAAGAAGATAACTATGTAGGGTGTCTGGAATATGTTCAAAACATCCAATCGTTAGTGGATCATTTTAACCAAGCAGATGTGAAGCGAACTCTTTCTTAATGATTTTTAATATGTTACAATGCACGTGGATACATTCCACATTACACTTAACTTTAAAGGAGTTATTGACTTATGTATACGACGATGATTCTCGGTGCAATTGCTGGTCTAAGTTTATTCTTATACGGGATGCAATTGATGGGCGACGGATTACAAAAAGTAGCCGGAGAAGGCTTGAAAGGGATTATTCGTAAATTAACGAAAAATCGATTCATGTCAGTACTTGTTGGGATGTTTGTAACAACAATCATTCAAAGTTCATCAGCAACGACAGTAATGGTTGTTGGTTTCGTAAACGCTGGGCTAATGACATTAGCGCAAGCAGTAGGTGTTGTCTTTGGAGCAAACGTCGGAACGACGATTACAGGGCAAATGGTTTCCTTTAACTTGTCACAATGGGCACCTATCGTCATCGCTTCTGGTTTAGTAGCGAACATGCTTACTAAAAATCC
This sequence comes from uncultured Streptococcus sp., assembly GCA_902479935.1. GTDB lineage: Bacteria > Bacillota > Bacilli > Lactobacillales > Aerococcaceae > Granulicatella. The sequence continues at coordinate 116,290 of CABSQV010000003.1, forward strand.
AAAAGTTAAAGAAGCTAGTGAAATCTTTATTGGTTTTGGTATTTTATTTATTGGTATGAGCTCATTGAGTTCTGCTTTACAACCGTTAAAAGAATTGCCTGAATTTACTAACTGGATTCTTCAATACGGTAGCAATCCATTTATTGGTGTCGGAATCGGTCTTTTAATGACCCTTGTCTTACAAAGTTCTTCAGCAACGATTGGGGTATTAATCGCTCTTGCTAGTCAAGGTGTGCTTCCTATTACTACAGCGGTGTTTATCATCTTCGGTGATAACATCGGAACATGTACAACTGCTTTAATTAGTAGTTTAGGTACTTCTCGTCGTGGAAAACAAGTTGCTTTATTCCACTTAATGATTAATGTTATCGGTACAGTTTACTTTATGCTTTTCCTTCGCGGTATTCTTGTGAATGTTGTTGAATCTATTGATCCTGGTAATGTTGCTCGTCAGATTGCCAATGCACATACGATTTTCAATATCGTTAATGTAATTGTCTTATTCCCATTCACAAATCTTTTAGTGAAGTTAATCCAAATGATTATTCCAGATGGAGAAGACGAAGAAGAAAGTATTACGCGTTATCTTGATAAACGTATCTTGGTAACTCCATCAATCGCTTTAGAAAATACTATGTATGAATTTGCTGCGATGGCTCAAGAAACAAGTAGTGCTTTAGAAAATGCGATTGGGGCTGCTCGTACGCGTGATAAGAAACTTGTGAAGAAAGCTCTTGAAAACGAGAAAAATATCAATGCGTACGAAAAAGCAATTGTGAAGTATTTAGTTGAAATTTCTCAACAAAGTGTATCTGCAAAAGACCAACAAACAATCGATGAATTGTTTAGTACAGCTAACGACATCGAGCGTATCGGGGATCACGCAGAAAACATTGCAGACTTCGCAAAATCAATTATCGAACGCGAAATCTTCCTAGACGAAGATACAGCTCACGAATTAGATGGCTTGTACGCACTTGTTCAAAAAGGATTCGCATTATCAATTGACGCCTTATCAACTGGTGATCAAGATAAAGTTCAACAAGCGATCCAAATCGAACGTGATATTGATAAACTCAAGATTGAAGTTCGCGATAAATACATGAAACGTATGAACAAAGGTATTGCTTCTGCTGAATCAGGTATTTTCGTAATGGACTTATTAAGTAACTTAGAACGTATCAGCGACCACTTCAGAAATATTTCTGAAACGGTGGAACGCTTAAAACGTGCGGTTATCGTAACTGAATAACACTATTTATCCGTAGGCAATTTTTGTCTACGGATTTTTTGTGAAAATGCCTTTATACCGTATACGGTATATACCTTATAAGGTATAATGAGTTTAGGAGGGATGTTTATGGGAGAAACATTTGAGATTGGAGAATCAGGATATGAGGATATTAAAGATTTTCCTTATGATGAGTTAGTAAAAATACTTGCGATATTGACCATTATTGAAGAAGAAGGTCTCACGCCAGCCGTCTGGGAAAAATGGGGAGCAGGAAAGAATAAACGGGAGTATTTACGCTTTGAGGTTTCAAGAGACTATAAGGAGGGTGTACCGAATGGGACGATACCAGAAGAAATTATACACTATGTTAAATACTACATATCCTAATTTTGTATCTGATTTTAATAAGGAGTATTCGAAGCAAAAGATTGCGCTGCAGCTTGTCGAATTACGCCTAGAAACCGGGCTTTCTCAAAGTCGATATGCTGAAGAAAATCAATTGTTGCAAAATAAAGTCTCCATTCTTGAAAACGGGAAGAGTAATGCAAGGCTGTCGACCATTATTGAGTTAGCTGCAAAGAATGGGTATAAGGTCGAATTAAAATTTACAAAGTAAGCAAGTGAGCTAGTCTACAACAGGCTAGCTTATTTTTGTGTCGCAGTTAGTACAAAGGTTTAAAAAACAGCTAGAGTATGATAGAATGAATCGAATTCAAAAACAAAGGAGAACGAAATGTTAAAAGTACTAAATGTAAGTCTATTATTTTCAGACCGTAAATTATTTGACGATGTAAACATCACTTTTACACCAGGTAACTGTTATGGGGTTATTGGTGCGAATGGTGCCGGAAAATCAACTTTTCTAAAAATCTTGTCTGGGGAATTACAACCAACAACTGGTGAAGTTATCCTAGATCCACATGAACGTTTAACTGTCTTAAAACAAGACCACTTCGCATTCGAAGATGAACGCGTTATTGATACAGTTATCATGGGACATAAACATTTATATGATATCATGAAAGAAAAAGACGCTATTTATATGAAAGAAGACTTCTCTGATGAAGATGGTATCCGTGCTGCTGAACTTGAAGGGGAGTTTGCTGAATTAAACGGTTGGGAAGCTGAAAGTGATGCTTCACAATTATTACAAGGGCTAGGAATCACTGAAGACCAACACTACAAACTAATGAGCGAATTAGTCGAAGCGGATAAGGTTAAAGTGTTACTTGCACAAGCATTATTCGGTAAACCAGACGTTCTTTTATTAGACGAACCAACAAACGGTTTGGACGCAAAATCAATTGCATGGTTAGAAGAGTTCTTAATCAACTTTGATAATACAGTCATCGTTGTATCGCATGACCGTCACTTCTTAAACAAAGTATGTACGCATATGGCGGACGTTGACTTTGGTAAGATTAAATTATTCGTTGGTAACTATGATTTCTGGTTACATTCAAGCCAATTAGCTGCGAAACTATTAGCTGACCAAAACGCGAAGAAAGAAGAAAAAATCAAAGAGTTACAAGAGTTCATCGCTCGTTTCTCTGCGAACGCTTCTAAATCAAAACAAGCGACTTCTCGTAAGAAAATGTTGGATAAAATTACATTGGATGATATTCAACCTTCAAGCCGTAAATATCCATTCGTTGGATTTACACCAGCGCGTGAAATCGGGAATGACTTATTATTAGTCGAAGGGTTATCAAAAACAATTGATGGCGAAGTGATTTTCGAAAACGTAAGCTTCCAATTATCAAAAGACGATAAAGTAGCGTTCTTAAGCCGTTCAGATATTGCAATCACAACATTATTCAAGATCCTAATAGGCGAAATGGAAGCAGACAGTGGTACATTCAAATGGGGTGTTACAACTAGTCAAGCGTACTTGCCAAAAGATATGACAGACGAATTCTCAAATGAGAACTTAAATATCTTAGAATGGTTACGTCAATACGCACCAGTAGAAGAGCAAGATAACACATTCTTACGTAGCTTCTTAGGACGTATGTTATTCTCTGGAGACGATGTTATGAAACAAGTAACGGTTCTTTCAGGGGGAGAAAAAGTTCGTTGTATGTTATCTAAATTAATGCTTTCTAAAGCAAACGTGTTAATCTTAGATGACCCAACAAACCACTTAGACTTAGAATCAATCACAGCGTTGAATGATGGCTTAATTGCCTTCAAAGGTTCATTACTATTCTCAAGTCATGACCACGAGTTCATTCAAACTACAGCGAACCGCATTATCGAAATTGGACCAAAAGGTATCGTAGACCGTCTTGGCTCTACTTATGATGAGTTCCTTGAAGATGAGGCTGTTCAAGCACGCGTAGATGCTTTATATAATTAATAAATTATTAGACCAGAAGGATTAAAGTCTTCTGGTCTTTTTGCTTTAATTAGTGTAGGATAAGTTTATTAGAGGAGGTATTCAAATGACAAAAATTTATTTTGCAAGTCCATTATTCTCAGAAATGGAATTAGCCTTTAACAAAGTACTCGTAGAAAAAATTCGCAACCAGTTCCCAGGGGTAGAAGTATACTTACCACAAGAACAAATGGCGATTAACGATAAGAGCTCGTATGCGGACTCAACAATGATTGCCCAATATGATACAGATGCCTTATTAGAATCAGACTTAATGATTGCTGTTTTAGATGGCGCAGTGATTGACGTCGGTGTTGCCAGTGAAATCGGGGTAGCGTACCATGCAGATATGCCGATTCTAGGATTATACACAGACAGCCGTCAACAAGGGGCAGATAATCCTCAAAAATTAGAGGCTTTACAAGAAGTAGCAGAGTCCCAATTTAGCTACGTAAACCTTTATACTGCGGGTCTTGTGAAGCTTCGCGGGGAGATTGTTTCTAGCAGTGATGAGCTCCTTGAAGCGCTAAAAGCCTATCTAAAGGAATCATAAAATTGTAAAGTTTTGTTACAATTCTGTAATATAACTGATACTTTCTCAATATGTTTCTCATGTAAAATGTGAGGTAAGTTGGAGAAAGTGTGGTGAAAATCACTTTTGAAAAAGATTAAACATATTGTTCTGACGTTAATGGCTTTCTTATTAGTGTCTGGACCGTTAGCCCCTTCAGCATTTGCGGAGGAAACGGATATCCAAAAACTAGAAGCACAATTAACTTCAGAATTACAAAAAGTGAATACGAAATATCAAGAAATTGAAAGTTTAAACCAACAAATCGATTCTCTCAATAAAGAAAAAGAAACACTTGCTGAAAAGATTACAACTCAAGAAGCAAAAGTGGAAGAACGTAAACAAGTCGCATCTAAACGATTGCAACAAATTCAAGTTTCTGACTTTGTTTCTTATAGTATTTTACATTTACTAAATTCAGAAAGTATTTCAGATTTCTTAAATCGATTATTTGTATTTCAACAATTATTCCAATCGGATGAAGAAGTGTTGAAGAACTTATCAGAGCAAGTAGCTGAATTATCTCGCCTGAAAACAGCAGCAGAACAAGCGTCAACTGACTTAGTCGCTAAAAAAGAACAACTTACTGCTGAGAGTCAAGCGTTCGAAGGTTCAGTAAATGATTTGAAAAAGTTAATTGCTGATAACAAAGAAGCTCTTGCAAAAGTACAAGAACAAAAGAAAGAATCATCTGCAGTGGTTGCCTCAGCTATTACAGCAGTAGCGCAATTAACTTCAGACAAACCAGCTGTAGCCTCATCTACGCAGCAAACACCAACTACTCAAGCTGCAACAGCTGAACCAGCTACAACGGTTGCTCAAACACAAGCACCTGCAACATCAGAAACACCAACAACGCAAGCAGCTGCATCAAGCAATCAATCTGGTGGAAGAACATTAAACGTTCAAGCGACTGGATATTCTTATAACGAACCAGGATTAAGCCCTTATACAGCGACTGGTATCGACTTACGTAAGAATCCAACAGTCATTGCGGTTGACCCAAGCGTGATTCCTTTAGGAAGCTTAGTTGAAGTTCCTGGATACGGAATTGCGATTGCTGGAGATACTGGTGGAGCGATTAAAGGAAATATCATTGACCTTCACTTCACAACAGTAGATCAAGCTAACCAATGGGGAAGACGAAACGTTACGATTCGAATTTTAAATTAAACGAAAAACACTCTCGATTAGAGAGTGTTTTTTGGGCTCTTTGTCAATAGTTGGGGTGGGATTTGTTAAAATCCCGCCCCAATTCTATGAAAAGGGCCCTTTTTATGTTTAGTTCCAGGTTTTACTGATTTTGGGCATGCCAAATAAGCCTCCGCATTACCGACCTTTTTATCCTATGATGTACAGTGAAGTATCCGGGTTCGGAACCGTTTGAAATTCCGGATTCCGTAGCTGCTCCGTTTTAATACCTTTATCTTGTTGTTAAATCCTTCTGTGGGACCATTTGTCAACCCGTATTTAAAGGCATTCAGAATTTCTTTTCGCCAGGCCCTGTAGGTCTTAGCACAGGCCTCAAATTCCTTGATCCCACAGCTCTGTGCATTCGCAATCCAGTCATCAAATTCCCTCTGCTGCTGACGATACGCTTCCATCTGGCAGATATCATAAAACCACTCTTTCATGCGGTGTGCCAGACGCAGATCCTCGCTATAGTGAAGCATTAAATCACAGGCCTGTTTGTTCTCATCCTTCAGCTTTTTATAGCGGGTCAGAATGAGTTTCCGGCTGCGTTTATAATACTTACGCAGAGAAACCGGCATGGACCGCTGCAGCCGTTTGCGTACATTTTCAATCGCCCATGTCACCTGCCGGATGAAATGATATTTATCCACGATGATTGTAGCGTTTGGAAAGAAGGTCTGTGCAAGTTCGGTGTAGGGGCGCCACATATCGCAGACGAAGAACTTTACCTTCAGGCGTTCTTTCCTGGGAATGTTCCGCCAATAATCAGCCAGATGGCTCTGGGTCCGATCCGGGAGAATGTCGAGGATCCGGCGCTTTTTCGGATCAACCAGAATGCACTGATATTTACCGGTAGAAGCATTGCCTTTGAATTCGTCAATGGAAAGCGCTTGTGGAAGCTGGTCAGGCGGAGGATAGCAAATCGTGTCCAGAAGGCGGCAGACCGTCTGGACGGAAACACCGGTAAGCTCTGCAATCTGTTTTAAGGAAAAGGTCTGCCGGAGCAGGGAGACAATGTAAAATGCCAGTCTGCGGGTCCTGCGGTGGTAGCTGGGGAGGAACGAATAGGGTTCCGTGAACCGTTTGCGGCAGTATGGGCAGAGGTAGCGGCGTTTGCGAAGGAGCAGGATTACTTGTTTTCCCAGTAAGGGAATGTCCTGGACTTCTTGTAAACGGTAATCATGAATCCGTTTTGTTTTAGCCCCACAGCAGGGACAAGTCTGTTCTACCGGTTGGGACTGGATGAAAATTTTAATGAAAGAGTCTGCCTGAACCACTTTTTTAATAAAAACACCTTCCAAGTTAAGGAAGGCCTTGGTATAATTAGGGTACATCTATAAGGGGTCACCTCCGTAACATTAAACTTTGGTCGGGATAATGTGTTTAGGAGGCTTCTTATAGATGTATTTTATTACAAGAGAGTATGAAAGTTTTTCTGTAAATAGCTATTAAGCATTAGGTCTTCTATGATAAAATCTATTATCATAAGGAGGCCTATTATTATGGCAAGAAGAGAAAAACAGCCCGTACACAAAGTAG
>CABSQV010000004.1:0-114841 GCA_902479935.1 uncultured Streptococcus sp.
ACACTAAAATAGGGTTGGTGGAAAATTTCCATCAACCCTAAAAATTATAGAACCATAATAGATAAGAGGTAGATTTTTATATCTACCTCTTATTTTTTTTGCAGTACGAAGCAGCTCGTTTTGTGGTATAATGTACTAGATATGTTCAGTGAACGGTAAACTTAGCAGAAATGCTTAAAGGAGTTTTTTAATTGATTAAATTAGTTGCATTAGAAATAGGAATTAAGTTAATAATACAATATAGGTGCTAAATAGCTTGAAATAAAGGGATTAATAGCTAGGGTGGCTATTTGGAGTATCCTGTTTCAGTTTGATTAGTATTAGCTAAAAATAAACCGTTAAAAGGTTGCTAATCGTTACATGCTATTTTTTAATCATAATATTTATGAGAAGTACTGATGGTTGCAGATAAAATGCTTATTTTAATTATATACATACTTACATATTAGCTGTTGCTAAATCATACATAATGTATGTATAATTCCAATATATCAGATAAGGTGGAACTGTTTATGAGTCCAGAAGAACAAAAGTGGAATTTCGTCAAGAAAAATGTATGTTGGTGGAAGGGGGTTCAATAGAAGAGAACTTTGAGAACCTTTTAGGTAAAGATATTGACTTTGAAGAATTCATATTTGGGCGTAATCAATCATCAAATTATAAATGCAGTGGTCCTTGCATGGACTAGTTATTGATAAAAAATAAATATTTTTTAAAAGTAGAAATTTACAAAGGCTTCTACTTTTTTAAATAGGAGGTATAATGAATAAATATTTTTATCAACATAAATGGAAATTAGGTGCTTTTTTACTGGTAAGCATGTTGGGTGCAGTATCCGTTATTATGATGACGTATGTAGTTCAATTATTGATTGAATCCATCACTGAAATGAATTTAGAAAAATTAAAAATAGTTTCTGTTTTAGCAATAGTATATGTACTAATCGATTCGTATTTTGATTATTTGGTAGAAATTGTAAATGAGAAATTATTACAAGCTATTATGAAAGATTTAAGAAGTGATTTAATACAGAAACTAGATCAGATAGATATTGCAACGACACAATTAATTGATGAGAATGATTATTTAAATCTATTTACGAATGATTTGCATATTATTTCTGAAAATTATTTGAAGGAAATATTTAGTATGTATAATGATGTGTGGACTTTAGTGATTGCAGTAATCATGTCATTAAGCATTCAACCAGTATTTAGTATTATTATGATATTGATGAGTTCTATGCCAATTTTATTGCCAAAATTTACTCCAGTATTTTTAGGAAATGCAAAATTAAGATTGTCAACAAGCAACAAAAAATATCTGTCAATATTGTCAGACTTGTTGCAGGGATTAACAACCTTAAAGTTTTATAAAGCCTTTAGTGGTATGAATAAACGCTTAGAATTGGCCAGCGAAGAATTGAAAGATAGCTATATCAATTCTGTACATGCAAATCGACTAGTTTATGCGATATCTTATGGATTAAGAGGGATTGTGAATGTTAGTTCATGGATTGTTGGCGGTTTTTTTGTTATTACTGGTCAACTTTCGTTTCCGGTCTTTTTTACCGTAAAACAGCTTATCAATTATGTGGCATATCCGATTCAAGGATTTGGGAATAGTTATATTGAAGTAGTATCTGCCCAACCGGTTGTTAAAAAGGTTTTGAACTATATTGCAGAAGAGTCTCATGTAAAGATAAGAGTAGAAAATCAAACTAGTCAGATAATTCAATCGATTCATGTAACTAATGCCACAATCGGTACAGAAAACAATGTTCTTTTGCATGATATTAATTTAGTGATTAATCAGAATGAAAAATATTTAATTATAGGTGAAAGTGGTAGCGGAAAAACTACATTAGTTAAGAGTATAATAGGAATTGCTAGTTTGCTTAGTGGAGAAAGAAAAGCAGTATTAACCAGTGGAGTTATGTGTGACATACAAAATATTTTTGATTTAGTTAGCTACATCCCACAGAGTAGTGAAATATTTGATATAAGTGTATACGAAAATATTAATTTGTTTCAAAATTATACATCCGATCAGGTGATTCGAGCAATGGGAAAAGCAGTATTATTAGATTGGTTAAATGAGAATAGTATTGAAACACGTGCAAATAATCTGTCTGGTGGAGAAAAAAGAAGGTTAGATTTATCAAGAGCGATTCTGTTTGATAAACAAATGATTGTTTTAGATGAAGTGACATCTGGATTAGATCATAAAAATCGATTATTGATAGAAGAAACTATCTTACAAATGGAGCAAAAAATCATTTTATATATTACGCACCATTATACCCCTGAATTAGTACAGAAGTTTGATAAGGTTATTCGTGTGGTTGATAAGAAGATTGAAACCTTAACACCGCAAGAGTTTTTAAATAGAGAATAAATTGATTGAAAATCTAAAATGCTATACTCATGTTTTAGATAAGGATTTATACTTTTTTGGAGAACAGCTATTTAAGTGTTCATTAGATTATTCTAGCGGTAGCGCAGGGATTCTTTTCCAATTATCTCGATTATTTAATAAGGATAAACAATTTTATAATGATAACTTTTTCCTTGATGAATTAATAATTAAAAGGAGAGATTTTTTTAATGAAGTATATTAAAGTAATACTTAGTTGGTTACCACGCAAATACTTATTACTTATTGCTATTGGTATGTCTTTAACAGCTTTAGACGGTATTATTATTCCTTCCTTTATTTCAGGATTAATAGATGTTTCATCAACTCAAAAAGTTGAGGATTTAGTAAAAATTTCAATCATAGGTATTCTTAGTTATTCACTTATTCGACTTGGATTATTTATATGGGAAGATTCTCAACAAAGAATGATAAAGCAATTAACATTAACGCTTAAAGAAAAAATCATTACAGCATTCTTTTATGGAAAGTTTAACCAGCAGGAAGTAGAGTCAATAGTGCTTAGTGAATTAAAACTATTAGAAGAACAAGGAATTAAGTCTATCATGGGATTTTTCTATTGCCTCGTTTTTGCGTTGGTCACTTTGTTGTATGTATCTGCCATAGATTTAAAGTTAGCAGCACTCTTTATAACGTTATCCTTCTTACCGATATTAGTCCCAAAATTATTTGCTAAATCTATTCGAAAGCATTCAAAGGAATGGGCTGAAGTGAACCAATTAAGTATCTTGCAACAACAAGAATATTTGAAAAGTAAGCCGATTATTAAAAACTTTTTTGTAGAAAAAATCTTCTTGAATAAGTTGATGGGAACATTGAATCAAACAGAAGAAGCCTATTTTCAAATGAATCATGTTCGATTTACATCGAAGTTATTAGCAAATTTACTTTCTGGATTAAGTTCATTTGTACCGCTAGCCATTGGGGTATATCTCGTTATTGTTGGGGACACTAAGTTAGCCACCGTTATTGCAATTTATTTAGCTAGCGATCGTATTGTTACACCTTTACTCAATGCAATAGATTACTATCAAAGATTTAATTCAATCATTCCTGTAATTGAAAGAGTAGAAAAGTATACAGAGTTTGAATGTGATAATTCTGAAAGTAAATCTAGTATTGATACAGTATTTCCGATTGAGCTACAACAGTGTAGTGTTCAAATTGATGGAATAACTATACTAGACGAAATTGATTTCGAAATTAATGAGAATGATAGGGTACTGATTATGGGACCGTCAGGATCTGGAAAATCTACACTCTTGGAATTACTATATGGACTTTATGTATCTAAAGATGGAGTTCAGAAATATAATGGAGTTCAGAGACAATTTGTTTCAAGTGATGATTTGAAGAAACATATTGGGTTCTTTACTCAGGAATCAAGGATTTTCTATGAATCGTTAAAATTTAATGTCTCTTTAGGAGAAGAGTATTCTGACAGTGAAGTGACGTCTGTTCTTCAAAAAGTAGGGCTAGGTTACTTAGTCGATAGAATTGGGCTACATAATGCAGAAGTAAATCTTGATGAATCACTTTCTGGAGGAGAAAAAGCTAGAATCTGTATAGCACGTCTGTTACTTAGAAAATACCAATTGCTGTTATTAGATGAGTTTTCTTCTGCTATTGATGAGGACACAACGATGATGATTAGGGAACTTCTCATTAAGGATAAAATTCCATTTGTAGAGATAGCACATAGAGTGCCAAAAGATATTGACTTATACAATAAACGCTACACTATAGAGTCTGGTCGATTAAGTCACTAATCATTTAATAAAAAATCACCCTGAAACCTTGAAGTTTTTGCTAAATCGCTATAAAACGTGCTATACTACTAATGATATTATGTGTGAAAACTGTAAATATATATATTTGGAGGCTATAGCATGGGATTTGTAATCTTTCTATTGCTAATTGTGGTACTTGGTGCCGCAGGTTATGCAACAGCAATATTCATGACAAAGAAACAAACTAAAGTAATTGAAGAATTATCAGAGAAAAAGGATAAGTTAATGGCAGTGCCGATTGCGGACACGTTCTACACTTTGAAAAACTTGAGTTTAACAGGGCAAACAAAGAGAACGTACGAAACATGGCAAGCAACATGGCAAACAATCACACGATTCCGATTCCCTGAAATCGAAGCTGCATTAGTAAGTGCAGAACAATATATCCAAAAATTAAACTTCATCAAAGGAAATCAAGTGACACAACAAGCTGAAAACTTGATTGAAGAAACAAAAGCTGAAGTGGATAAAATTTACTCAGCATTACAAAAATTATTGGATAGTGAAAAACAAAACCGCGCACAGCTAGACTTATTACAAGAACGCTATGCTTCAATGCGCAAAGACTTATTAGCACATAGTTTCTCATTCGGCGAAGCGCTAGAAACGTTAGAAAAACGTTTAGCTTATTTAGAGTTAGACTTCGCGAAATTTAATACATTAACAAACGAAGGCGACCACTTAGAAGCCAAAGAAGTACTTGGACGTATCGAAAACGAAATGAAAGAATTTGAGTCAATCGTTGAACAAGTTCCTCAATTATTAAAAGAAATCGAAACAGAGTACAATGAACAAGTAGAAGACTTGAAACAAGGATATGCTCGCATGGTCGAAGAGCATTACCAATTCTCTAAAATTTCAATTCCTGAAGAAATTGAAAAGATTGAAAAAACAATCGAAGTGGCACGCGGACATATCGCTGCTACAGAATTAGAAGAAGCTCGTCAACAATTAGATAAAGTGGCTCGTGAAATCGATCAACTTTATGATGTGATGGAAGCTGAAATCGAAGCACGTGAATTTGTATACCGCAATAAAGCTCAAGTTGAAAAACGCTTGAACCAAGTATTACAAAGCAACCGTTATGTGAATATCGAAGTGGACCGTGTTTCTCAAAACTATATCTTGTCAAATAACGAATTCGTTCGTGTACAAGAATTTGCAGAACAATTAGAAAAAGAACAAGAAGCCGTTCAATACTACAGCAAGGCGATGGAAAACCATCAAGTGCCTTACTCAGTAGTGAAAGAACATTATGAACTCGTTCTTGATAAATTGAACAGCATTGATGAAGATCAAACTGATTTAGTTAACACATTATCTGATTTACGTAGCCAAGAAAAAGCAATTCGTGACGGGTTAGATGTCTTCGAATTAGACTTACGTAATATGAAACGTACGATTGAGAAATACCACTTACCAGGTCTTCCAAAAGAGTACTTAGAATTATTCTTTGCAACAAGTAACCGTATTGAACAATTATGGCAAAAGATGAACCGTGTGAAATTAGATATGACTGAAATTAACGCGGCGAACAACGTGATCGAAGAAGATGTTGAAAAATTAGATATCTTCACAGAACAAATTGTTGATAATGCACAATTAACAGAGTACATGATTCAACATGCGAACCGTTACCGTTTATCACATCCTGAAATCGAAACAGCGATTGGTCGTGCACTCGACCTATTCAACCACACATTCAAATACGATGAATCATTACAAATTATTGAGTCAGCGTTAGAACAAGTGGAACCAGGTGCTGGTAACCGTGTTCGTCAAAACTACCAAGCAGAAAAGAATAATAGCTTATTCTTCTAATAGAGTAACTAATTAAGCCACGTGAGTGAAATCTCACGTGGCTTTTATATGTTGAAACAGCTCTTTTTGTTCCTAGATTAGAATATGTTAAAATAAGCATATATTCATCAGTTTTTTATGTATAACTGATATTTTAATTATAGGAGAGTGTTTTATGGATTTTGTTTTATGGGGGAGCGTATTTTTCGCAGGGTTATTATCCTTTTTCTCACCATGTGTATTGCCATTATTTCCAGTTTATTTTGGAGTTTTAATGAGTGAGCAAGAGGGAAAAAAGGTGAAAATAGGAAAATTAGAATTCTATTTGAAACCGCTTATTCGAACCCTAGTATTTATTGCAGGTCTATCTACGATATTTTTCTTTCTAGGATTTGCTGCAACTTTATTAGGAGGTTTGATTTATAATCCATTCTTTAATCTGGCTTTAGGAATGATTATTGTTCTGTTAGGGTTGCACCAAATGGAGGTCTTTAACTTTATATTTCTACAAAAACAAAAGACAGTCCAACTGGAGACAAAAAATCATAAGTCATTATGGAATAGTTATTTATTAGGATTGAGCTTTAGTTTCGGTTGGACACCTTGTGTGGGTCCGGTACTAAGTGCGGTATTAAGTTTAATTTCTACACAACAGGCAGGAATGGCTTATGGGGCTTTTCTTCTTGTATTGTATATTTTAGGACTATCGATTCCGTTTCTAGTATTAGCAGTTGCTTCATCGGTAGCAATAAAAGTCTTTAATCTTGCTAAAAAGCATTTAGTAGAATTGAAAAAAATTGGTGGATTCATGATTGTGTTAATGGGAATCGTTATTATTTATACACAAATCGTTCAGATGATGCAGTAATGAAGGGAGAAAATAAGATGAAATTAAAAATGATTGTAGCGTTAGGGTGTGCCTTTTTATTAGCTTCATGCCAAAGTATGCCGATGAATCAATCGACAAATGATAAAAACAACACAGTAGAAACGAAAAAGAGTGCGGTTCAGGTTTCTGATTTTAAATTTCAAACGTTAGACGGAAAAGAAGTATCTCTTTCGGAATATAAAGGTAAAAAAATCTATATTAAATTCTGGGCTACTTGGTGTCCAACTTGTTTAGCAGGGTTACAAGATGTAACAGACCTTTCACAGAATCCACCAGAGAATGCTGTAGTTTTAACGGTAGTTGCACCAGGTGTCAATCGTGAAAAGAATGTAGAGGATTTTAAAACTTGGTTTAATGGAGTTGATTATAAAGCATTACCAGTCTTAATGGATATGAAGGGAGAATTCTTAAAGAAATTAGGCGTTGTTGGATATCCTACTTCTGTCTTCATTAATGAGAACGGAGAAGTTGTCAAAGTTCAACCAGGACATTTGAAGAATCAGGATATTACTAAGACCTTGTTAAACTTATAGAGGTGAATCATAATGGATAAGAAGTCAATGGGAATTACAATTGTTTTAGTGGTTCTCTTGATCGCTGCCCTTATTTTTGTAAAAGACAACGTTGTTTCAAATGGTTCGCAAACAGATACCATTTCAAAAAAGGTATCCCATTTGATTCAAAATCAAGAAGCTAAAACAAACGTGAATAAAGAAGTTGAGAATATGAAAGAAATCTATTTAGCAGGTGGTTGTTTCTGGGGATTAGAAGAGTATTTTTCAAAAATTAATGGAGTTATTGATGTTGTGAGTGGATACGCAAATGGAACTGTTGAAACTACGAATTATCAGTTAATTCATCAAACCGATCACGCAGAGACAGTTCGTATTCAATATGACGCAGATAAAATTAGTTTAAGAGAATTGCTGCTCTATTATTTCAGAGTGATTGATCCTTTATCTGTAAACAAGCAAGGAAATGATACAGGGCGACAATACAGAACAGGAATCTACTTTGTAAATGATGAAGACGTTTCTGCGATTAATGAGATTGTAAAAGAAAAAGAAGAACAATTTGGAAAGAAACTAGCTGTAGAAACTGAAAAGTTACGCAACTTTATCGAAGCAGAAGAATATCATCAAGATTATTTAAAAAAACATCCGAATGGGTATTGTCATATCGATGTCAATAAAGCGAATGATCCCGTGATTGATCCACGATTATATCCTTTGCCGGATGATGAAACTTTGAGACAAACGTTGACAAAGGAACAATATGCTGTCACTAGAGAGAATCGAACAGAAGTCGCTTTTTCAAATGAATATTGGAATAATCATGCTCCAGGAATTTATGTAGATGTTGCTACAGGAGAACCACTATTTTCTTCAAAGGATAAATTTGAATCAGGCTGTGGCTGGCCAAGTTTTACAAAACCAATTTCCTCGGAAGTAGTGACTTATCATGAAGATACAAGTTTCAATATGAAAAGGATTGAAGTGAGAAGCCGCATTGCAAACTCTCATTTAGGCCATGTGTTTGAAGATGGACCACGTGATAAGGGTGGACTTCGATTTTGTATTAATAGTGCTTCTATCAAGTTTATTCCATTAGAAGAGATGGTTTCGAAAGGGTACGGATACTTAATCGATTATGTCAAATAAGGGAGAACTTAAAAATCGCAACCCCTTAGAATAGTTGACAAAACAAGGCGCTTTTCGTATACTTCTAAAGGTAAGCAATCGGATTGAGATTTTACATATTAGAGAGGCTTGTCTGGTGAAAATAGCCATCAAAATCGTGCTCCCGATTGAAAATTTTGTAGAAATACAAACGCCCTTCCAGCGTTATCGGAATTAGAGATGAATGAACAGCTGTTTCATTGTAAGCAAGGTGGTACCGCGGTAGGACGCCCTTGCAGCAATGGGGCAGTTTTTTTATTTACAAAAAGAAGGAGAATGAAGATGAAAAAATTATCAAGTAGCGAAATTCGTCAAATGTACCTTGATTTCTTCCAAGAAAAAGGACATAAGGTGCAACCAAGTGCTAGCTTAATTCCTGTAAACGATCCAACATTATTATGGATTAACTCAGGGGTTGCAACGCTTAAGAAATACTTCGATGGAACGGAAACACCAGAAGTTCCACGTATTACAAATGCTCAAAAGAGTATTCGTACAAACGATATCGAAAATGTAGGGCATACAGCTCGCCACCATACATTATTCGAAATGATGGGGAACTTCTCAATTGGGGACTACTTCAAAGAAGAAGTAATTCCATGGGCATGGGAATTCCTAACAAGCGAAAAATGGTTAGGACTCGATCCAGACCGTCTATACGTTACTTACTATCCAAAAGATCCTGAAACAAAAACATTATGGATGGATAAAGTTGGTCTTCCAGAAGATCATATCATTCCAGTAGAAGATAACTTCTGGGATATCGGTGCTGGTCCATGTGGTCCGGATACTGAGATTTTCTACGACCGTGGAGAAAAATATAATAACTTAGCAGAAGATGATCCAGAAAACTATCCTGGAGGAGAAAACGAACGTTACTTAGAAATTTGGAACTTAGTATTCTCTCAATTCAACCATATGCCAGACGGAACTTATCCACCATTACCACATAAGAACGTCGATACGGGGATGGGGCTAGAACGTGTGGTATCTGTTATTCAAGATACGCCAACAAACTTTGAAACAGACTTATTTATGCCAATTATTAAGCAATTAGAAAGCTTAAGCGATGGCAAGAAATACAATGAGTCTAAAGAAACAGATGTATCGTTCAAAGTAATCGCTGACCACATTCGTGCGGTAAGCTTTGCAATTGGGGATGGCGCGCTTCCTTCAAACGAAGGTCGTGGATATATCATCCGTCGTTTAATTCGTCGTTCTGTAATGCACGGACAACGTTTAGGAATTCAAGGTTCATTCTTAACAAAATTAGTTCCAACCGTTGCTCAAATTATGCATAGTTACTATCCAGAAGTAACTGAAAACATGGAATTCATCCAAAAAGTGATTGCAAACGAAGAGGATCGTTTCCAAGAAACTATTCACGATGGCTTAGCAATCTTAGAAACTATTTTTGCAGATATGAAAGCTTCTAACGAAACAACTCTTTCTGGAGAAAATGCATTTAAACTGTATGACACTTATGGATTCCCTTATGAATTAACATTAGAATACGCAAGTGACAATGGTTTCACTGTCGATGAAGAAGGATTCCAAGCAGAAATGCAAGCTCAAAAAGACCGTGCGCGTGCTGCTCGTAATACAGAAACATCAATGAACGTACAATCTGCAGTACTACGTGATATCACTGTAGAAAGTGAATTTGTTGGATATGCTTCAACAACAGAAGAAGGCGTATTAAAAGCTATCGTTGTCGATGATGAGTTAGTAGAATCTGCACATAAAGATGCACATGCTCAATTAGTATTTGACCGTACACCTTTCTATGCTGAAATGGGTGGACAATTAGCAGACCACGGTACAATCCAAGATGCTAACGGTACGGTTGTAGCGAATGTGTTACAAGTGAAGAAAGCTCCTAACGGACAACCATTACACACTGTAGAAGTATTAGCTGACTTACAAGTGAATGCAACATACACATTAGTGGTAGATGCATCTGAACGTGCTAAAATCATTAAAAACCACACAGCAACTCACTTATTACACCAAGCATTGAAAGATGTTCTAGGAACTCACGCAAACCAAGCAGGTTCTCTTGTAACACCAACTGGATTACGTTTCGACTTCAGTCACTTTGGACAAGTAACGGCTGAAGAATTAGCTGAAATGGAACGTATCGTAAACGAGAAAATCTGGGCTGGTTTAGAAGTTATTACTGTTGAAACAACATTAGAAGATGCGAAGAGCCGTGGGGCAATGGCACTCTTTGGTGAAAAATACGGTAACTTAGTTCGTATGGTGAACATTGGGGACTGGTCAATCGAACTTTGCGGTGGTATCCATGTTGGAAACACTCAAGACATCGGATTATTCAAGATTGTTTCTGAATCAGGTATCGGTGCTGGCGTTCGTCGTATCGAGGCTGTTACAAGTAAAGAAGCCTTTGACTTATTAAGCCATCACGAAAGCTTACTAAAACAAGTAGCTGGTGAAGTAAAAGCTATTCAATTGGATACTGTTGTAGAACGCGTTGCAACTTTAGGCCAAGAATTGAAAGAAGCAAACGGCGAAATTGCAAAACTAAAAGCTAAAATCATGAAATCTGAAGTAGCAGATGTCTTCAATAACGTAGAAGAAGTGAACGGAACTTCATTCATTACTGTAGCCCTTGAAAACAAAGAGATGGATGAATTACGTCAATTAGCAGATACATGGAGACAAAAAGGTGCCAGCGATATCTTTGTAGTAGGTACAGCTTCACAAGATAAAGCAAATCTTTTAGTAGCCGTATCGAAAGATGCAAATGCAAAAGGATTAAAAGCAGGCGATATCATTAAGGCAATTGCTCCAGCTATCCAAGGTGGAGGCGGAGGCCGTCCTGATATGGCGCAAGCAGGTGGTAAGAACCCTGCAGGTATTCCACAAGCATTCGAATTGCTAAAAGAATATTTAGCTAAATAATGATGGAAATGATGAAACCTTCCTTAGACTCCTGAGTGAGTTTTAAGGAAGGTTTTTGTTTTATAAGCAAAGGAAAGGCTTTCTAAATATTAAGAATCGGTAAGTATCGATTGTAGTTTCACCCAAAATCCTGTAAAATAAGTATATATATTGAAATGAGGTGTCGCTATGAGTTCAATAGATGAAACAGTCCTATTTAAATTTAATGAAAAGGACGAAAAAACCGTTCAAGAAACATTAACCATCGTTTATGATGCGTTGAATGAGAAGGGATATAGTTCGATTAATCAAATCGTAGGATATTTGTTATCTGGAGACCCAGCTTATATTCCAAGACATCGTGATGCACGTAACCTAATTCGTCGCCACGAAAGAGATGAGATTTTGGAAGAACTCATTAGACATTATATCCGCTCAACAGGAAGAGATGCCTAGTATGAGATTAATGGGATTAGATGTCGGAAGTAAAACTGTGGGCGTTGCCGTTAGTGATTTAATGGGATGGACTGCTCAAGGGGTTGAAACGATTCCGATTAATGAGAATGCTTCAGAGTTTGGGTTCAAACGTGTTGTCGAGTTAGTAGAAGAGTATGGCGTTGAAAAAATCGTCATCGGTCTTCCAAAAAATATGAATAATACGGAAGGACCACGTGTTGAGGCGTCCCGTCGTTATGGTGCAAGCCTAGAAAAACGACTCGAAATTCCAATCGTCTTTCATGATGAAAGACTGACGACAATGCAGGCTGAACGTATGCTTGTCGAAGAGGGTAATGTTTCAAGAAAGAAACGCAAACAAGTCATTGATATGCTAGCAGCAGTCATGATTTTGCAAAACTATTTAGATTTAAATGGAAATCAATAACAAAGGAAAGAGGAAAGAAAATGACAGAACATAATCATCACGAACACGATCATGAACATGATCACTTAGAAGGCCACGAAGGTCACGAACATATTACAATCATCGACGAAGAAGGAAATGAAATTTTACACGAAGTATTATTCACGTTCGAATCTGATGACTTCAATAAATCATATGTATTATGCTACCCAGCAGGAATTCCTGAAGGAGAAGAAGTAGAATTACAAGCATTCTCATATGTTGAAGGCGAAGATGGTACTGAAGGTCAATTAAACCCAATCGAAACAGAAGCTGAATGGGATATGGTTGAAGAAGTATTAAACACATTCTTAGCTGAAGAAGATTTATAATCAACAATAGAGCTTGGGGGAAACCTCAAGCTTTTTTTGTTATAAGGGCACTCTTTATGATTGACTTTCTTCATTTTTCAATAAGAATGAGGTATAATAACTACAACTATGGATATCATTTGATACCAATTTAAGGGGGAAAACAATGTCTCAAGAAGAACATAAAAAACATTCCTTAATTTCTGATACGGATACGAAACGTGATATTCGTAAAAAGGAAACTTCAATTATCAAAAAGATAATGAAATATTTTATGATTGCACTTTTAGTAATTGTCCTAGTAGGGGGATTCTTTACTTGGAATTACATTAAAGGAGAAACACAACCAGTTGATACAGCTCAAACAGAACTTGTTTCCTTTGAAATTGAACAAGGCGCATCTGTCAAAGAAGTATCAAAAGCGCTTGAAGAAGAAGGGATTATCCGTAATTCAAAGCTGTTTAATTTCTATTTGAAATTCAAAAACGTTTCTGGATTTAAATCAGGATTGTACCACGTTTCTAAAAGCATGACTTTAGACGAAATTATCGCAGAACTTTCTGGTCAAGGAAAAGATAAAGATCAAAACGCGACTAAAGTTCTGATTCGTGAAGGGGAACAATTAACAGATATCGCTAAAGAAGTTGAAAAATCAACAAAATACTCTGCCGAAGATTTCATGGCAAAAGTTCAAGACGAAGATTTCTTACGTTATTTAGTTCAAAAATTCCCGAAATTATTGACGCAATCGTATAATGGCTACCAAGTCAAATATGTCCTTGAAGGATACTTATTCCCAGCGACATACGATATGAATGACTCAAAAACACTTCAAATGTTAATTACTGAAATGGTTGCTAAAACAGATGAAGTCATGTCGAAATACTACGATAAGATTTTAGCAAGTGACTATACATTACAAGAAATTATGGCAATGGCTTCTTTAATCGAAAAAGAAGGGACTAAACTAGAAGACCGTAAGAAAATCTCTAGCGTATTCCATAACCGTATTAAAGAAAATATGAAGCTTCAAACAGATGTATCTGTTCAATACGCTTTAGGCGAACACAAAGAAGCCCTTTCTTTAGAAGATTTAGAAGTAGATTCTCCATATAACTTATATCAAAACTATGGCGTTGGCCCTGGACCTTATAATAGTCCAAGTGAGGATTCTATCGTAGCAGCGTTAGAACCAGAGAAAACAGATTACTTATACTTCCTAGCAGATATTCATACAAAAGAAATCTACTATGCGAAAACGTATGAGGAACATTTAGAGTTAAAAGCTAAGTATATTGATAATAAGGAGTAGGTCATGGAAAAGAAAAAGCCAATCGTTATCGGAGTTACAGGTGGTTCTGGGAGTGGGAAAACAAGTGTAAGTCGTAAAATTTTGGAGAACTTTCCAGATTTAACGATTTGTAAAATTGATCAAGACTACTATTATAAAGATCAAAGTCATATGCCGTTTGAAGAACGTTTAAAAACGAACTATGACCATCCATTTGCTTTCGATACAGATTTATTAATTGAACATATGAATAAATTAATAAATTTTGAATCGATTGAAGAACCAGTATATGATTACGAAAATCATACAAGAAGTGATAAAACAATCCATCAAGAACCAAAAGATGTTATCCTAATCGAAGGAATTCTTATTCTTGAAGATGAACGCTTGCGTGATTTGATGGACATCAAGGTGTATGTTGATACTGACGATGATATTCGTATCATTCGCCGTATTAAACGTGACATGGTAGAACGTGGAAGAACACTGGATTCTATCATTAACCAATACATGTCCGTTGTAAAACCAATGCATCACCAATTTATTGAACCAACGAAAAAATTTGCGGATATTATTATCCCAGAAGGTGGTTCAAACAGAGTGGCGATTGACTTAATGACTACAAAAATTGCTTCAATTTTATCTCATTTAAATTAAATTGTTAACCCCTAGGAAAGCTTATCCTAGGGGCTTTTTATGGGATGAACATTTAAAATCGAATTAAAATTTGAAATAAGACTTGCAATCTCGGTTATAAAATGTTAAAGTTTTAGCATTGTAGATTGAGATAATCTAAAAAAACGATATAGGGGAGAATCGTATGACTGAAAAAGTATTTCCAATGACGCTTGAAGGGAAAGCAAAACTTGAAGCTGAATTAGAAGAATTAAAAGTCGTTAAACGTAAAGAAATCGTAGAGCGTATCAAAATTGCGCGTAGCTATGGTGACTTATCTGAAAACTCTGAATATGAATCAGCTAAGGATGAACAAGCTTTCGTAGAAGGACGTATTTCAACGTTAGAAAAAATGATTCGTTTTGCGGAAATCATCGATGATAACAATGTAGAAAAAGATGTTGTTTCACTTGGAAGAAAAATTACGTTTATCGAATTACCAGATGGAGACGAAGAAACTTACACAATCGTGGGTAGTGCAGAAGCAAACCCAGTTGAAGGTAAAATTTCAAATGACTCTCCAATTGCCAAAGGAATTATTGGTAAAAAATTAAATGAAGAAGTGGTGATTCCAACACCAGGCGGAGAAATGAAAATCAGAATTATTGATATTCAATCTGCTTAATCGATTCATTTGAATGAAGAGAAGAGCTAGGAAATGTCCTAGCTCTTTTTTGTTGCATTTCATCCTTAAGTCTGATGGATTCATTTTTGATTCATGATAGGATTGATCGTGAGAAGATGGTATACTAATACCTGTAACGGAGGTGAGAAGATGAATAAACTGAAACGAATACTAATTGTACTATTAATGGGAGTGATTGTCTCCGCTATTGAAATGACTTCAAAAATTGGCCTCTTCATCTTCTTTTCAATTGGGGTCGCTATTACAATGTTCAGTTTTATTGTTTTTCGACGTGTTAAATTTTTAAGAAATAGTGGAATGTGCTTTGGGGCACTCTTTATCATTTTACCGCTTCTATCTACTGCGGGTATTTGGCTTGGAATGATTGGGGCATTGCTCCTGTTATTCTTTACTAAAGATAATTTCTCGATTGCTTCTTTATCAGGAATGTTTTCGAAAAAGGGCCGACAAGAATATATTTTCGTTGACTCTCGCGAAGATACACCGTCACCTGGAGAAATCCATCGCTATGATTGGTTTGGAAATCAAGAAGTGGGGAACGAACCATATGAATGGAATGATATCAATGCAGGACAGCTTGTTGGGGATACCATTATCGACTTAGGAAATACAATTCTTCCTGCCAAGGAAAATGTGATCGTCATCAGGAAAGGATTTGGCCGTGTTCGAATTCTAGTACCGTACGGGGTAGGAGTGATGATTCACCATCATGCGTTTGGTGGTCAAGTGGAGTTTGAAGGACAAACATACGCCTTAAGTAATGAATCTATTCAGTTATATAGTTCAGGATACAATCGTAGCACGAAGAAGATTAAGATTTATACAACGATTGTCGCTGGGAAAATTGAGGTGATTGAAGCATGAAGCAACGCCTCGTTAAAAGCTGGATGCTTTATTCAGCAGTGTATAGCTTTATTAGTACCATTTTCCTATTCCTATTCCGCAAGTGGATTCGCTATGAAATAGTAGAAACATTAAGCATTCAAGAGATTCTTGGGACGATTACACTGTTTCTATTATTGATTTTATTCTTTGGTTTTGTGACAGCTGCGGCGATGTTGATTTTAAATCGTCAAGCCGAGCGTAAAATCAGCGAGCAGTTACTCATGATTCAAAAGGCTAAGCATAGACTTGTAAAAGAAGAAGATAGCCCAAATTGGATTATGGAGGCAACAGTTGTAGACTTAAATGATTTCTACGAACAAACGGCTGCACTTTCAGAACGATTAGAAAAATTATCATTAGAAGTACAGCAATTAGGTAGCAAACCGCAGTTCTTAGGGACTGAGACAAAAGAACAAGTCATTCAAGAAGAGAGACGCCGTATCGCTCGCGAATTACATGATTCTGTGAGCCAGCAGCTCTTTGCGGCGATGATGATGATTTCCGCATTAAATGAACGTGCCGACAAGTTTGATGAGAAGGAACAAAAACAATTGAAGATGATTGAACATGTTCTCTCTCAAGCACAATCAGAGATGCGCGCATTGCTTCTTCACTTACGCCCAATTTCACTAGAAAGTAAATCGTTGAAATCTGGTATCGAAGGGTTACTCGTCGAATTACAAACGAAAGTACAAATGAAGATTCATTGGGATATCGAAGACGTGAAACTTCCTGAAGGCGTCGAAGACCATCTCTTCAGAATTGCCCAAGAACTTCTATCGAATACATTGCGTCATTCACACGCAACGACTTTAGAAGTGTATTTACGACAACTAGACTCCACGGTTCTCTTTAAGATAGAGGATAATGGGGTTGGATTTAATAGCGAGGAAATTCTTCCAGGAAGCTATGGAATTAATAATATGAAAGAAAGAGTGCAAGGGCTCGGTGGACAGGTGAGAATTGTCAGCTTCCCAAATCAAGGAACGACAATTGAAATCAAGATTCCGCTCAGTCGTCACATGGAGGATGAACAATGATTAATGTATTACTAGTAGACGATCACGAAATGGTACGACTAGGCGTTTCTTCGTATCTATCGATGCAAGATGACATCGAAGTGATGGATGAAGCTAAAAATGGCCGAGAAGGTGTTGAAAAAGCACTGTCTTTAAAACCAGATATTATCTTGATGGACCTTGTGATGCCTGAGATGGATGGAATTGAAGCGACAAAGGAAATTCTTGAAAAGTGGCCGCAAGCGAAAATCATCATCTTAACGAGCTTTATTGATGATGAGAAAGTCTTTCCAGCCATCAACGCCGGAGCAAAGAGCTATATCTTAAAAACAGCTTCTGCTTCTCAAATCGCAAAAGCTATCCGAGATACGTATAATGGTGATGGCGTGTTTGAACCACAAGTGACGGATAAACTCGTGAATCGTATTCAAATGAAGCAACAGCATTTCTTACACGAAGATTTAACGCAGCGTGAATTAGAAGTGTTACTTCTAATCGCACAAGGAAAATCCAACCAAGAAATTGCTGATGAGTTGTTTATCACATTGAAGACAGTGAAGACGCACGTATCAAATATTCTTTCAAAATTAGGAGTAGAGGACAGAACGCAAGCAACGATTTATGCGTTCAAGCATCAACTGATTAAAATGTAACGAAAAGCCAATCTTGTTCTTACAAGATTGGCTTTTTTGATGAAAGTAATTTCTATAAAAGTGTGATAGTTCAGTGATTTGTACCTGATTCTGAAAGTAGTTACTAAAAACAAACGTAATATTGAAAATGTTTTCTAAGGTGAGTATACTAAAAATGTAAGGGTTTTACTAAAAATAGAAGGAGGCTGTTTATGAGATTACAAGGTCAATTAATTGTATCATGCCAAGCATTGCCGCATGAACCATTACATAGTGATTATATTATGGCTCGTATGGCAGTTGCTGCACAGGAAGGAGGAGCGAAAGGAATTCGTGCCAATTCAGTGATTGACATCAAAGCGATTAAAGAGGCTGTCGATTTACCAGTTATTGGAATTATTAAACGTGATTATGATGATGCCGACGTCTTTATTACCGCTACGATGAAAGAAATTGACGAATTGATGACAGTGAAACCAGAGATTATTGCTCTTGATGCCACTACATCGACTCGACCAAATGGACAAACGCTTGATGATTTCTATCATGAAATTAGAGCAAAATATCCAGATCAATTATTGATGGCAGACTGTTCTACAGTAGACGAAATGATTCATGCTGATGAACTCGGTTTTGATTTTATCGGAAGTACTTTAGTAGGATATACAAAACAAAGTAAAGGCGACAAAATTGAAGAAAATGACTTTGAAATCTTGAGAACAGTTTTAGAGCGAATTAAACATCCACTTATTGCAGAAGGCAATATCGATACACCTGAAAAGGTGAAACGTGTGCTTGAGTTAGGCGCGTATAGTGTCGTTGTCGGTTCAGCGATTACTCGTCCACAACTCATCACGAAAAAATTTGTTGATGCGATTCAACAAGTAGAAAAAGATTAAACATCACTGATTTATAGTTAAGGGGGAAAACCACATGTTTAAATTTTTACAAAAAATTGGGAAGGCCTTTATGTTGCCGATTGCCATTTTACCGGCAGCTGGTCTTTTATTAGGGATTGGTGGAGCGTTATCTAACCCGGTAACTGTCGCAACATATCCTGTATTAAATAACGAAGTATTACAAGCAATCTTTAAAGTTATGAGTCAAGCTGGGGAAGTTATCTTTGCAAATCTATCACTTCTTCTCTGTATTGGGCTCTGTATCGGTCTAGCAAAACGTGACAAAGGAACTGCAGCTCTTGCTGGGGTTACTGGTTACTTAGTAATGACTGCTACAATTAAAGCTCTTGTAGGATTATACATGGGTAAAGATGCTTCTATTGATACTGGGGTTATCGGAGCTATCGTAGTAGGGGCAATCGCTGTTTGGTTACATAACCGCTACAACAATATTCAATTACCACAAGTACTTGGATTCTTCGGTGGTAGCCGTTTTGTTCCAATCGTAACTTCATTTGCTTCTATCTTTGTAGGGGCTATCTTCTTCTTAGTATGGCCACCATTCCAACAATTATTAGTTTCAACTGGTGGATATATCTCACAAGCGGGTCCTATTGGTACATTCTTATATGGATTCTTAATGCGTCTATGTGGTGCAGTCGGATTACACCATATGATTTATCCAATGTTCTGGTATACAGAATTAGGTGGAGTGGAAGTCGTAGCTGGTCAAACAATTGCTGGGGCTCAAAAAATCTTCTTTGCTCAATTAGCAGATCCTAACCACGTAGGTTTATTTACTGAAGGAACTCGTTTCTTCGCTGGTCGTTTCTCAACAATGATGTTCGGTCTTCCAGCAGCCTGCTTAGCAATGTATCACTGTGTACCAAAAGATCGTCGTAAAAAATACGCTGGTTTATTCTTAGGGGTTGCATTAACTTCATTCATCACTGGTATTACAGAACCAATCGAATTCATGTTCTTATTCGTAAGTCCAGTATTATATGTAGTTCACGCATTCCTTGATGGGGTAAGTTTCTTCATTGCAGATATTCTTAATATCTCTATTGGTAATACATTCTCTGGTGGGGTTATCGACTTCACATTATTCGGGGTATTACAAGGTAACGATAAGACAAACTGGTTATTACAAATTCCATTTGGTTTAATCTGGAGTGGTCTATACTATGTAGTATTCAGATGGTTCATCACTCAATTCAACGTAGCAACTCCAGGTCGTTTAGAAGATTCTTTAGAATCAGATGACAAACCAGTTGTTGAAACACGCGACAGCTTGAAACAAGATAGCGTTCGTATTATCGAAGCTCTAGGTGGAGCAGAAAATATCGAAGACGTAGATGCTTGTATCACTCGTTTACGTGTATCTGTTAAAGACGTTGAAAAAGTAAATAAAGCAACGTTGAAAGATATCGGAGCAGTAGATGTTTTAGATGTTAAAGGTGGTATTCAAGCCATTTACGGTGCGAAAGCAATTCTTTACAAGAACAATATTAACGAAATTTTAGGTGTAGACGACTAGTCAGTAAAAACACCTTTTGAGATGGACTGGTCCCAAAGATCGGTCCATCTTTTATTTTTTGAAAAAAGGCAAAATCTTTCCCGGAACCTGTGCTATAATGAAGCTAGCAATGCAAAGGGGAAAAGGTTATGTTGTCATTTGAAAAAAAAGTAGCACCGATGATTGAATCGATTTATGATACTTTGACACCGATTGAAAAAACGATTGCCAAATATTTCTTGGGTGTGATTCCAGAAAAAGAATCGTTATCCGCACAAGAAGTCTCAAAGCGTTTATTCGTTTCGATTCCATCCTTAACACGATTTGCTCAAAAGTGTGGCTATAAAGGATATAGGCAGTTTATTTATGACTATCAAAAAGGGAAGCAAGAAGAGACAAACTTGCATAATGACTTAACGAAGATTGTGTTAGACGATTATGCAGACCTCTTAACCAAATCCTTCTCGCTCATCAATGAAGCACAGCTGATTCATGTGTGTGACATGCTCAGTAAGGCCAAGCGCGTGTATATCTACGGTCAAGGAAGCTCGGGGTTAGCAGCGCTGGAGATGAAGTTTCGTTTTATGCGACTCGGGATGATTTGCGAGGCGATTACGGATTTACATACGATGCTGATGAACCGCGTATTAGTCGATGAAGATTGCCTTGTAATTGGAATTACGGTGTCGGCTAACGAGAGTGTTGTGAATGCCGTGAATATTGCCAAGCAGCAAGGAGCCAAAACGGTTCTGATTACTTCTAAGAAGAGCGAAGAGTTGCAACAGGATTGTGACGAATTAGTGCTGATTGCGATGAAGAACGCCTTAGAACAAGGAACGGCAATTACACCGCAATTTCCAGTACTTGTCATTGTCGATATTTTATATAGTTACTACAAGGAAATCGATAAGGAACGCAAACGCTCGATTTTCTCAAATACATTACATGCCATTCAACCAGAATAAGGAGATGATAAAATGTTTGGATTTTTTAAAAAGAATCAAGTAGAAAAAGAAGTGCCAGTATTTGCATTAGCAGGTGGCGAAATTGTTCCCATTACACAAGTGAATGATCCAGTGTTCGCTGGGAAGATGATGGGGGACGGATTTGCGGTCATTCCAGCAAGTGGTGTGATTACTTCTCCAGTAAAAGGGGAAGTCGTAAATGTCTTTCCAACACTTCACGCAGTAGGTATTCAAACTGCTGGTGGGTTAGAAGTGCTTGTGCATATGGGAATCGATACGGTTGAATTAAAAGGCGGACCTTTTGAAACGACAGTCACAGTTGGCCAAAAGGTGGATGAAAATACAGTATTATCGACTGTGGACCTAGAAGCGTTAAAAGAAGCTGGTAAAGATACAGCGATGATGGTTCTCTTTACGAATATGGATAAAGTGGAATCTATTGTGGTAGCAACAGAAGGCTTAGTAGAAGGTAAAGCAGAAGTAGGAAAAGTAACGTTAAAAGCTTAATGCAATAAAATAACCTCCGTCCATGATTGGACGGAGGTTTTCGTTTGGTTTAGAAAATACGACTGCGGTATAAGCTAACTACTTTTCCTAAAATCGTACAGTTCGGTAAGATGATAGGATCCATCGTGTCGTTTTCTGGCTCTAGGCGCACATGGTCGCTTTCGAGATAGAATCTCTTACAAGTTGCAGTGTCTTCTTCGGTCATCGCAATGACGATTTCACCGTTTGAGGCTGTTGATTGCTTACGGACAATGACAGAATCACCGTCAAAGATACCCGCATTAATCATACTGTCCCCTTTAATACGAAGCATGAATAAATCATCCGCATCGTTTTGCAAGTCTGGTGGGATAGGGAAGAAGTCACTTGCTTCTTCTACAGCGAGAATTGGTTCACCGGCTGTTACCACACCAAGCATTGGAATCGCTGTTGATTTAGCGCCAATTGCTTTTAGGCCTGCCATCGTTAATTCAATAGCACGTGGTTTACTTGGGTCACGTTGAATTAAGCCGTTTTTCTCAAGTCTTGATAAGTGACCATGAACGGTTGAAGTCGAAGAAAGCTGAACGGCGTTACAAATTTCACGCACTGTTGGCGGATAACCATGCTCTTGAACTTCTTTATAAATAAACTGTAATACATCTAATTGTCTTGAATCTTTTAAATTTGCCATCGGAACATCTCCT
Source organism: uncultured Streptococcus sp. (assembly GCA_902479935.1). Taxonomy (GTDB): domain Bacteria; phylum Bacillota; class Bacilli; order Lactobacillales; family Aerococcaceae; genus Granulicatella. The sequence goes on from CABSQV010000004.1 coordinate 22,435, forward strand.
TCTTTGAGACTAGTGTAACACACTTTGCAAACAGAAATCAAACAAATGTTCGTATGTAATTCAGATTTTTAGGAAAAAATGTCGTCTCGTGCTACACTAGGAGACGAAGCCAAGGAAAGGAATGACAAAAATGTTATCAGAAGAAAAATTAAACCGTATTAATGAATTAGCGAAAAAGAAAAAAGAAGGAAAATTAACTCCAACGGAAGAAAAAGAGCAACAACTCTTACGTCAAGAGTATTTGGAAGCTTTTCGTGGAGGCATGCGTAACCACATCGAAGGATTAAAAATCGTCGATGAAGAAGGAAATGACGTGACTCCAGATAAACTAAAAGCGATTCAAAAAGAAAAAGGATTGCATAACCGCGACGCAGAATAGATGAGAGAAGGCTGAAATTTTCAGCCTTTTTTTGTTATAAAAAATATGTGGAACCCGTGAAGGAAATATGTATTTTGCAAGGGTTTACTATGTTTTATTTATCATAAAAATAACGGTTGCAAAAGGAGTCTTGGATTAGTAAAATAGAAGAGTAAGTTCCGATTAAGGAAAAAATATTTAAGGAGTGATTGTATGTTTGATAAAACCGATCAACTAGCAGTGAATACAATTCGTACACTAAGTATGGATGCGATTCAAGCTGCGAATTCAGGACACCCTGGACTACCAATGGGTGCTGCACCAATGGCTTATGTTCTTTGGTCTAAATATTTGAAAGTAAACCCAAAACGTTCTACTTGGGTCGATCGCGATCGCTTTGTATTATCAGCAGGTCATGGATCTGCAATGTTATATGCTTTATTACATTTATCAGGCTATGACTTATCAATTGAAGATGTGAAAAACTTCCGTCAACTTGGAAGTAAAACACCTGGACACCCAGAAGTACATGATACAGATGGGGTAGATGCAACAACGGGTCCTCTTGGACAAGGGTTTGCTAATGCTGTTGGTATGGCTATGGCCGAAGCGCACCTAGCTGCAAAATTCAACCGTGAAGGCTACCCAGTAGTTGACCACCATACGTATGTATTATGTGGTGACGGAGACTTAATGGAAGGTATTTCTTATGAGGCAGCATCTTTAGCTGGAACATTGAAATTAAACAAATTAATCGTGTTATACGATTCAAATGACATCTGCTTAGATGGTCCATTAAATAAAGTGTTCACTGAAGACGTGAAGAAACGCTTCAAAGGTTTAGGCTGGAATTATATCCGTGTTGAAGATGGAAATGATTTAGACGAAATCGCTGAAGCTATCGAAGAAGCACAATGCCAAAAAGAAAAACCAACGATTATCGAAGTGAAAACCATCATTGGTTACGGTGCTCCAAACCAAGGAACAAATAAAGTTCACGGAGCTCCTTTAGGACCTGACGGCATTGCTTCTACAAAAGCAAACTACGGATGGGAATATGGCCCATTTGAAGTGCCAGAAGAAGTGCAACACCGTTTCGACAAATTATTAGTGCAAACAGGTGAAAATGACTACAACGAATGGAAAACTTTATTCGACGACTATAAACAAGCTTATCCAGAACTTGCAAAAGAATTCGAAGATAGCTTTGCAGAAAACATCGAAGTAGATTTAGAAAAAGTATTACCTTCATATGAGTTTGGTAGCCCAGCAATGGCTTCTCGTGTAACAAGCCAAGCTGCGATTCAAGAATTAGGAAAACACATTCCATTCTTCTGGGGTGGATCTGCGGACCTTTCTTCATCAAACAACACAATGAACAAAGCAGACAGCGACTTCTCACACGAAAATTACGGTGGAAGAAACATCTGGTTTGGGGTTCGTGAATTTGCGATGGGAGCTGCGATGAACGGTATGCTTCTTCATGGTGGTAACCGTGTATACGGAGGTACATTCTTCGTATTCGCAGATTACTTAAAAGCAGCAATGCGTGTTGCGGCAATTTCTCACTTACCAGCCATTTACGTGTATACACATGACTCTATTGCAGTTGGGGAAGATGGACCAACGCATGAACCAATCGAACAATTGGCAGCGTTCCGTGCAACTCCAAACTTAAACGTGATTCGTCCTGCTGACGGTAACGAAGTGTCTGCTGCTTGGAAAGTGGCTGTAGAAACGAAAGACCGTCCATCAGTACTCGTATTCTCACGTCAAAACTTACCAGTTCTAGAGCACTCAAGGGAATTAGCTTATGAAGGGGTTAAACGTGGGGCATATGTGGTTAGCCCACAAAAATGCGATACTCCTGAAGGTATCTTGATTGCGACAGGTTCTGAAGTAGCTCTTGCCATTGAAGCGCAAAAAGTTCTTGCAGAAGAAGGAATTGATGTATCTGTTGTTTCAATGCCATCTATGAACTTATTCGAAGAACAACCAAAAGAATACCGCGAATCAGTATTACCAAGCGATGTTCGTAAACGTGTTGCCGTTGAAATGGGCGCAAGTTTCGGATGGGGCCAATACGTTGGTTTAGATGGCGCTACTGTGACGATTGACCGCTTCGGTTTATCAGGTAACGGAAATAAAGTAATGGAAACATTAGGCTTCAATGTAGAAAGTGTAGTGAATACATTTAAATCTTTATAAAAATAAGTTAAAATAAGAGATTGAAGGTCTGGTATATCAGACTTTCAATCTTTTTTTGTTTTTAGGAGAATGTATGAACGAATTGAAACAAGCATTTAAGATTAGTTTACCCATCTGTTTCGGGTATATCTTTTTAGGAATTGCATTTGCACTCTTGATGTCACAAGAAGGTTTTCCTGCTTGGGCTTCTATTTTTTCAAGTGTATTTGTATATGCAGGATCCATGCAATTTGCCCTTGTCTCATTTATGAGCGCAGGGATGAGCTTTTGGATGATTGCAGTAATGACTTTATTTATTAATGCCAGAATGTTGTTTTACGGCGTTAGCTTTATTGATGAATTTAAAAAACTAGGGTGGAAGGCATTTTATTTAATCTTCGCCTTATCAGATGAAACCTTCTCTCTATTAGTGGGGATGAAACAAACAAAGAGCGAAGATAGTGAACAAGTGATGGTCTATGTCGGTCTGTTGAACCATTGCTATTGGATTCTTGGGACGATTATTGGGGTTGTCATCGGCGAATTTCTTCCGTTTTCAACAAAGGGAATTGATTTTTCAATGACAGCACTCTTTGTCGTGATTCTCGTAAACCAATTGAAGAAGGACGACCGCTACTTTCCGTTTATTATCGGGGGAATAAGCGCGATTTTCTGGTTAATTCTTGTTGGAAAACAATATTTCCTTGTGTGCGCCTTAGCGACAACGATGATCGGTTTAATTGTTATTTTCGAACGTGAGAAACTACAAATGAAGGAGGAAGAAAATGAGTAATACGTATATTATTCTTGCTCTTATTACTAGTGGAGTCGTGACTTTTGCGATTCGCTTATTCCCATTTCTAGTACTACGTAATCAAACGAAATTATCGAACCGCATGCAGTTTATTTCGGCGGTCCTTCCTCAAGCCATCATTACGATTCTAGTCGTTTATTGTCTAAAGGATATTTCGTTCATCAACGCACCATTTGGGATTCCTGAACTCATTGCCGTTGCGATTGTCGTCTTGTTGCAATGGTGGAAGGAGAATACATTGCTCAGTATCTTTGTCCCAACGGTCATTTATATGGTGTTATTACAAGTGATGTAAAATTAACATATATGTTAATTGAAGCTGCCTAGTATAGAGTTGTATCTAGGTATTTTCTAGCCTTATTTTATGGTAAAATAGAGCTACATTGATTTAGAAAGAGGCACTCTTATGAAATTATTATTTGTTGGCGATGTTGTCGGTTCTCTTGGAAGAGAGATGGTCGCACAATACGTCCCAAAATTAAAGAAAAAATATAAACCACAAATCACCGTGATTAATGGGGAAAATGCAGCCCATGGAAAAGGAATTACGGAGAAGATTTATAAGGAGTTATTGCAGGCTGGTGCAGACGTTGTAACGCTTGGAAATCATGCCTTTGATAACAAAGCGATTTTTGATTTCATTGAAGATGCCACAAAAATGGTACGACCGCTGAACTATCCAGCAGGCGTTCCAGGAAAAGGAATCGTTTATGTAAAATGTAACGATAAAGAGGTGGCTGTGATTAACTTGCAAGGCCGTGTCTTTATGAACACATTGGACGATCCTTTTGCAAAAATTACAGAGGTGGTTGAAGAAGCTAGAAAGAGAACACCGATTATCTTTATCGATTTCCACGCCGAAGTAACCAGTGAGAAACAAGCATTGTCTTGGTACTTGGACGGGAAAGTATCTGCCGTCGTTGGAACACATACGCATGTCCCAACAAACGACGCCCGCGTCCTTCCGCAAGGGACAGCCTTCCTTTGTGATGTGGGAATGACAGGTCCGTATAACGGAATTCTCGGAATGGACCGCGACATTATTATTACGAAGTTCCTCAATCAATTACCGGCACGATTTGAAGTGGCTGAAGACGATGAAGGCCAGCTCAGTGCTTGTTTGATTGATATTGATGATAAAACGGGGAAGGCGAAATCGATTCAACCGATTCGCATCACTCCAGATGCACCATTTTTTGAATAAAAAGATTAGAAAGAGAGTCAGAAATGCCACAAAAAACGAAACACACACCGATGATGCAGCAGTATTTTTCGATTAAAGAAAAGTATCCTGATTGCTTATTGTTTTATCGACTAGGTGATTTCTATGAATTGTTTTATGATGATGCGATTGAAGCAGCACGACTTCTCGAAATTACACTAACCAGTCGAAATAAAAATGCAGAGGACCCAATTCCAATGTGTGGGGTTCCTCATCATGCCGCAAAAGAATATATTAAAACGCTGATTGAACTTGGAAAGAAAGTAGCCATCTGTGAGCAGTTGGAGGATCCAAAGCTAACAAAGGGAATGGTGAAGCGAGATGTTGTTCAAGTCTTGACGCCAGGGACGTATACAGAATACCAAGCGCAAAATCAAAACCATTATTTAGTGTCGATTTTACCGCTTGTTGGGAAACGATTTGCACTCTCGTATGTGGATGTGTCAACAGGGGAATTGAAAGTGACACAACTCGAAAACTTGGAAGAAGTGCGCAGTGAATGCTCAAGCTTGATGTGTCGTGAAGTCGTTCTTGTCGATAGCGATGTGACAGAAGAGCTTCGTCATCTCTTTACAAACATGCAAATCTTAATTTCAACAATCGAAAAAGATGAAATTAATGCCGAAGACTGTACAGACTTAGTCTCAGAACTAGAAGATGAGGCTTCTATCCGATGCGTGCAAAATCTTTTGAGTTATTTGAAACTGACACAAAAGAGAAGTTTCTCGCACTTACAAAAGGCGCAAGCGTATCAAAGTGAGTTTTATCTCTCAATGAATTATGAGACAAAACGTAACTTAGAATTAACGACAACCATTCGTGCCAATCAAAAACATGGATCGCTGTTCTGGTTCTTAGAAGAGACGCAAACTGCGATGGGTGGACGACTCCTTAAACAGTGGCTTGAAAAACCACTTGTACTAGAAGGGGCCATTCAAAAACGACATGCGTTAGTGGAAACATTGAACCAACATTACTTTGAACGTACAGACTTTATCGAAACATTGAAACGTGTGTATGACTTAGAACGTATTGTTGGGAAAGTGTCCTTTGGAACCGCCAATGCGCGTGACCTCTTGCAATTAAAACAAACACTTGGACAAGTGCCAATCTTTAAATCGATTGTCGATAGCTTGGATTCCAAAGAATGGAGTGCTCTTGGAGAAAACTTATTCGATATTCCGGAGTTATATGATTTAATCGACCGTGCCATCGACGAGGATGCGCCGCTCACGATTTCGGATGGAAATATTATTCGTTCGGGATATAACGCGACGCTGGATACGTACCGCGATACGATGAAACACGGAAAAGAATGGATTGCCGCGCTCCAACAACAAGAACGTGAGCAAACGGGAATCAGTTCATTGAAGATTAGTTTTAACAAGGTGTTTGGGTACTATATCGAAGTGACAAAATCGAATCTTTCAAAACTCGATAGTAGCCGCTATGAGCGTAAACAAACGCTGGCGAATGCGGAACGTTTTATTACGCCGGAATTAAAAGAAAAAGAAACGCTGATTTTAGAAGCGGAAGAAAAATCAAGCGCCCTCGAATACCAATTATTCGTAGAAGTGCGTGAACAGGTGAAACATTACACCGCACAGTTGCAACAATTAGCAAAAACTGTCGCAACGATCGACGTCTTACAAGCTTTCAGTGTAGTGAGCGAACGTTATCACTTAGTGAAACCTACGATTTCGATGAAGAACCGTAGACTCTGGATTGAGGATGGCCGTCATCCTGTTGTTGAAAAGGTCATGGGACAATCAACGTATGTTCCAAACAGCATTTCAATGAGTCCAGACGAGCATATTCTTCTCATTACTGGGCCGAATATGTCTGGTAAATCAACTTACATGAGACAATTGGCGCTCTGCGTGATTTTGGCGCAAATCGGATGCTTTGTACCTGCTAAGAGTGCAACGATTCCAGTATTCACGAAAATCTTTACGCGTATTGGGGCAGCCGATGATTTAATCTCGGGTCAAAGTACGTTCATGGTAGAGATGATGGAGACAAACCACGCGCTTCGAAACGCAGACGAAACAAGCTTGCTATTGTTTGATGAAATCGGACGAGGAACGGCTACGTATGATGGAATGGCGCTTGCTGAAGCCATCATCACGTATATTCACGAGAATTTAACAGCAAAAGTATTATTCTCAACGCACTATCACGAGTTAACACGACTTAGCGAGAAATATGAAGATTTACGCAATGTGCATGTGGGAGCCGTTGAAGAAAATGGTGAAGTGGTCTTCTTGCATAAAGTATTAGAGGGTCCTGCTGATAAGAGTTACGGAATTCATGTGGCAAAACTGGCTGGACTTCCAACAGAGCTGTTAAAAAATGCCAGCACGATTTTAAATCATTTAGAAGCTAAAGGGGCTGCAAGTGACAATAGTACCTACGTGGAACAAGTATCGCTCTTTGAAGAAGAAACAGAAAGCGTACCTGAATGGGTTCACGAGCTTAAAGGCTTAAACTTAATGAGTATGACGCCAATGGATGCCATGAACATCCTGTATAAATGGCAACAAATGGAAAAGGGTGAGTAGTGTATGGGAACAATTAAAGAATTAAGTACATTACTGACAAACCAAATTGCAGCAGGGGAAGTGATCGAACGCCCTTCTTCTGTGGTAAAGGAATTACTCGAAAACGCGATTGACGCTGGAAGTACTCGTATCGAGATTGAAATCGAGGAGAGTGGCCTTCGCAAAATTCGCATTCAAGATAACGGAATTGGGATGACGAAAGAAGACGCTCGTATGTCGATTAAACGTCATACAACGAGTAAACTCTATTCGCCAGAACAACTCTTTAGAATCCGTACACTCGGGTTCCGTGGTGAAGCCTTAGCGAGTATTACAGCCGTATCGAAAGTGACACTGACGACTTCTACCGGAGAAGACAGCGGCGTGGAGTTGAAGATTGAGTCTGGTGAGATTAAAGAAGAGAAGACCGTACCACCGTTAAAAGGAACGACTTTCCTTGTTGAAGATTTGTTTTATAACACACCAGCGCGGTTGAAATTCGTCCGTACACTGCAGACGGAATTAGCGCATATTACCGATGTCGTGAGTAAAGCGTCTCTTAGTCACCCAGAAATTGCCTTTGTTTTAAAAAATGACGGCAATCTGTTATTGCAAACTTCTGGGAAAGGTGATTTGCTGCAGGCAGTCGCTGGAAATATTGGACCAGTGAACGCTCGTAAAATGTTGCCGTTCCATGGAGAAGACGAAGATTTCAAAGTTTCTGGATATACGTCGCTTCCAGAACTCACACGTTCGAACCGCAATTACTTATCGATTTTCATTAATGGACGACCAATCCGCAATATGGCAATCGCAAAGGCCATTACACTCGGATACGGCTCAACCTTAATGGTGGGACGATTCCCGATTACGATTATTTCGATTGAAATGGACGTGCAACTTGTCGATGTGAACGTGCATCCAACGAAACAAGAAGTTCGAATCAGTAAGGAACAAGAACTCTCACAGGTGATTCAAAAGGCCATTAGAGAGGCAATACAGGGCGTACAACGCATTCCTGAATCGATTGAAGACTTATCCTTCAAACGGAAAGAAAATCGCGTAGAGGCTCCAAAACCAGTCCAACAAACTTTGGAATGGCAATTGAAGACACCAATTGTGGAGTCGCCACGTGTAGAAACGCCTTCTTATACTGAAAACGTAAGAGAAGAAGTGGAAGTTTTACCGGTCGATGATGCGCCTCTAAAAGCTAGTCAGACAGTTGAACCTGTTGAGCAAGAAGAACTCGTGGATAGCCACGATGACCATGCAGACTACTTGAAGTTGGCTGAGAAAATTGACACTCAACCATTAGAAAAAGAATTCCCAGAATTACATTATTTTGGACAAATGCATGGGACTTACTTATTTGCGCAAAACGAAAAAGGCTTGTATATGATTGACCAACACGCTGCGCAAGAGAGAATCAAGTATGAGCGGTTTAAAGTGGAGATTGGCCAAGTAGGTAGAGTCAGTCAACCTTTGATGGTGCCGATTTTACTAGAGTTCTCGAAGAAGGACAGCGTGAAGTTGGAAGAACGATTGCCTCTTGTAGAGGAGTTTGGAATCGAGATGGAGCCGTTTGGGCAAAATACGTTCCAAATTCAATCGCATCCAGCGTGGATTAAGAAAGGGCAGGAGAAGGCGATTATCGAAGAAATTATCGACTTTATCTTAGCCGACGAGAAAATTACGGTTGCTAAATTAAGAGAAGCTACAGCCATTATGATGAGCTGTAAAGGTTCGATTAAAGCAAACCATCATTTAAGTGAATGGGAAGCTCGTCAGTTATTAGTGGATTTAGCCAAATGTAAGAATCCTTATAACTGTCCGCACGGCAGACCCGTACTCGTTCATTTAACGAATAAGGACTTGGAACACCTCTTCAAGAGAATTCAAGATCCACATCAGTCGAAACGACAACAATTTGAATAGGAGAAACCACGATGGAATTTTCAAAAGAAGAACTAAAAAAACGATTAACAGAAATTCAATATGAAGTGACTCAAAACGAAGCCACAGAAAGACCTTTTTCAGGAGAATATGATGATTTCTATGAAGATGGAATCTATGTAGATATCGTTAGTGGAGAGCCTCTCTTCAGCTCAAAAGATAAATTTGATGCTGGTTGCGGTTGGCCATCATTTTCAAAACCAATTGAAAATACAACACTAACGGAAAAAGAAGACTTCAAGTTAAACCGTAAGAGAACAGAGGTTAGAAGTGGTCAAGCGGATTCGCATTTAGGACACGTCTTTGAAGATGGTCCAAAAGAATTAGGCGGGCTCCGTTATTGCATCAATTCTGCATCTCTTCGCTTCATTCCAGTCGCTAAACTAGAGGAAGAGGGATACGGAGAATTTCTTCAATATTTTAAATAAAAATCTTAATGAGCCCTATTGAGATAGAAAAACCGAGGAATTTCACCTCGGTTTTTTTGATCCTATCTGACTTTTTATGAACGTTTTATTGCAGAATGAACATAAAAAATGGTAAAATAGAGTACTCGATGATGAGTTATGATCAATATTCGAGTTGAAATAGTCAAATAAATGTGGTTATGAACGTTTTGGATTAGTAGAAATACGGTCTAAAAACAGGAATATTTCCTAAAGACAATCGAAAACCATCAAAACGATGACCGTTTTAGTAATTCTTCTTGACACCCGTATATAGGTATGGTAAATACTTTGCGGTAAATAAAAGAAGGATTTTTGAAACGCCATTTTCGAATTTCTTTAGAAGCCAAAAATAAGAAGGGAAGACAAATACACATGACACAATTTGATACACCAGAATACTTAGCAAAAGTGGATGCTTGGTGGCGTGCAGCGAACTACATCTCAGTAGCTCAAATGTACTTAAAGGATAACCCACTTTTACGTCGTCCAATCCAAAAAGAAGACGTTAAACTTCATCCAATCGGACACTGGGGAACAATTGCAGGACAAAACTTTATTTACGCACACATAAACCGTGCTATTAATAAATATGACTTAGATATGTTCTACATTGAAGGACCAGGTCACGGTGGACAAGTAATGGTTTCTAACTCTTACTTAGATGGATCTTACACAGAGTTATACCCACAAATCACTCAAGATGAAGCAGGGTTCAAACAATTATGTAAAATCTTCTCATTCCCTGGAGGAATTGCGTCTCACGCTGCTCCAGAAACTCCTGGTTCAATTCACGAAGGTGGAGAATTAGGTTACTCATTATCACATGCTACAGGTGCTGTTTTAGATAATCCTAACGTAATTGCAGCAGCAGTTATCGGTGACGGAGAAGCAGAAACTGGTCCTTTAGCAGCTGGTTGGTTCTCAAACACATTCATCAACCCAGTAAATGATGGTGCAGTATTACCAATCCTTTACTTAAACGGTGGTAAAATCCACAACCCAACTATTTTAGCTCGTCGTACTGATGAAGAATTAACTCAATACTTCAACGGTTTAGGATGGGATCCAATCTTCCTAGAAGGAACAGATCCTAAAGAAGTTCACCCATTAATGGCTGCTAAATTAGATGAAGCTATTGAAAAAATCCAAGCGATTCAAAAAGAAGCTCGTTCTAAGAGCGCTGATGCAGCTACAATGCCACATTGGCCAGTATTAGTAGTACGTACTCCTAAAGGTTGGACAGGTCCAAAAGAATGGAACCATGAACCAATCGAAGGTGGATTCCGTGCTCACCAAGTTCCAATCCCAGTATCTGGAGAAGCTATGGAACACATCGATGCTTTAGTTGACTGGTTGAAATCATACCGTCCAGAAGAATTATTCGATGAAAATGGTAAATTAGTAGAAGAAATTGCTGAAATTTCTCCAAAAGGCCCACGTCGTATGAGCATGAACCCAATCACTAACGCAGGTGTTGTAAAACCAATGGAAATTACTGATTGGACTAAACATGCAATCGATACATCTAAACCAGGTGCTATCCAAAAACAAGATATGATCGAATTTGGTAAATTTGCTGCTGACTTAGTAAAAGCAAACCCAGATAACTTCCGTATCTTTGGACCAGACGAAACTAAATCTAACCGTCTAAACGAAGTCTTTAAAGCAACTAACCGTCAATGGGTTGGTCGTCGTGACGAAAGCTACGATGAATGGATTTCACCAGTTGGTCGTGTTATCGACTCACAATTATCAGAACACCAAGCTGAAGGTTTCTTAGAAGGGTATGTATTAACAGGCCGTCACGGATTCTTCGCTTCTTACGAATCATTCTTACGTGTAGTTGACTCAATGATCACTCAACACTTCAAATGGTTACGTAAAGCTAAAACTCATGCTCCATGGCGTAAAAACTATCCATCATTAAACTTGATTGCAACATCAACAGTGTTCCAACAAGACCACAATGGATATACTCACCAAGATCCAGGTTTATTAACACACTTAGCTGAGAAAAAACCTGAATTCGTTCGTGAATACTTACCAGCGGATACAAACAGCTTGATGGCTGTTATGGCTGAAGCTTTAAGTTCAGAAGATAAAATTAACTTAATCGTTTCTTCAAAACACCCACGTCCACAATTCTACTCAGTAGAAGAAGCTAAACAATTAGTACGTGAAGGTTACAAAGTAATTGATTGGGCTTCAACAGTGAAAGAAGGAGAAGAACCAGACGTAGTTATCGCTGCTGCAGGTACTGAACCTAACTTAGAAGCATTAGCAGGTATTTCAATCTTGCACAAACAATTCCCAGAATTGAAGATTCGCTTCATTAACGTAGTAGATATCTTGAAATTACGTTCTCCAAAAGTGGACCCTCGTGGTTTATCTGATGAAGAATTCGACAAACTATTTACTACTGACAAACCAGTTGTATTCTGCTTCCACGGTTATGAAGGTATGATTCGTGACTTATTCTTCGATCGTCACAACCATAACGTTCATATCCACGGATACCGTGAAAACGGAGATATCACAACTCCATTCGATATGCGTGTATTATCTGAAATGGACCGCTTCCACGTTGCTAAAGACGCTGCAGTTGCTGTATACGGCGACAAAGCTAGCGAATTTGCTGCGAAAATGGACGAAACTGTGGAATTCCACCACAGCTACATCCGTGAACACGGGGAAGATATTCCTGAAGTTGTGAACTGGCAATGGGAAAACGTGAATAAATAATTCATCTAACAGGGTGCCTCAGAAATGAGGCACTCTTTTTGTGCTTAAAAGATAATTAAAGATAATTAATGATTACTTCGGAACCTTCGGTTTCTGAATAATCGCTGTAGTGGGGTACCGGTTCGAGCCTGAAGTCTCTCACCTTCAAAGCCTCAAAGTAGGAGTATGGAATAAATTCCTAACTCCTACTAATTCGCATTTGATACGATTCCCCACCACTGCGATTATAGAAACTCGAAGGTCCTTCGTAATCATTTATTTTTTAGTGCAGAAAAATGATCATTTCTAAGGCAACCTGGTAGTGGAGGAGGAAAGGAGAAAGTAATTACTCCAAATCCTTGCGGATTTTTTTATAATAGCTGTAATGTTGTACCGGCTCGAGCCTCTATGAGTCTCTCGCCTTTAAAGCCTCAAAGTAGAAGTAAGGAATAAATTCCTAACTTCTACTAATTCGCATTTAATACTAGTCACATTACTGCTATTATAAAATCCGCAAGTTTTTCCGTAATTAATATATCTATTGCTTCATCGACTCATATATAATGCTTTTCTGAGGCATAATGTTAGAGAATGTGGAGGGGGAAAAAGGGAGTAAGACAGAAGGAAAAATTGACTCACAGTGCGAGTCAATATAACTTCGTAGTCTTACCCCCGCAAGGCTGATTAGGATAAAGCAAATCACGAGTGATGAGGCTTTATCCAATCAGCTACTGCGTATAAGTCTATAAGCGAGTTTCGTTTGAAATATAATATTAATTATATTTTTGTTAGTCATTTTCAAAAAAATGAAAATATATGGGTTGACTTTCAAAAAAATATGTGTTAATTTATTTTTATCAATTAAATCAAATGGTTATTGAACTGAGGTGCGAATGACAAGAGTACAGGAAACTGGAAAGGGGATTTCGCCGAAACGTGAAAACGTTGGGGGCTGGTCATAATAGGTCAGTCACTGTCATGATATCTGCCCAGATACTCATGAAGTGCAATCAATTACCGGGCAAAAGAATGACTACTTATGACTTTTTATGGGGAATCACGGCTTTTGTTCGTGGTTCCTTTTTTGTGTGTTATGAGTGAACCAGTTTGATAATCGAGAAGGAGAGAAAGAAAATGAAAAAAATTTTAGGCGCAATTGCAGCTTTAGCAATGACAGTAGGTTTAGCAGCGTGTGGAACACCTGTTAGCCAAGGGACAGCAAACCAAAACCAATTAGTGGTTGGGATGGAAGCAGGTTACCCACCATTTAACTGGACTCAAAAAGATGACTCAAACGGTGCTGTGAAAATTCAAGGAACTGACCAATACGCTGGCGGTTACGACGTTGAAATCGCGAAACGTGTGGCTAAACAATTAGGAAAAGAATTAGTAATTGTAAAAACTGAGTGGGATGGCTTAACACCAGCGCTTGTTTCAGGTAAAATAGATGCGATCATTGCTGGTATGAGTCCTACAGAAGAACGTAAAGCAACAATCGACTTTACAGATTCTTACTATGATTCACAATTAGTATTAGTAGTTAAAAAAGGTTCTAAATACGCAAACGCTACTTCATTAGCAGATTTTGCTGGTGCAAAAGTAACAGCTCAATTAAATACTTTCCACTACTCAGTAATCGACCAAATTACAGGTGTTGACAAACAAGCTGCTATGGATAACTTCCCAGCAATGCGTGTAGCACTACAAGCAGGAACAATCGACGCTTACGTTTCTGAATTACCAGAAGCAATTTCTGCTCAATCAGCAAACAGCGACTTCGTAATGGTTAAATTAACAGATGGCTTCAAAACATCACCAGAAGACACACAAACAGCTGTTGGTGTTAAAAAAGATAGCACATTAACAAAACAAATCAACGAAGCATTAAAAACAATCTCTAGCGAAGAACGTCAACAAATCATGCAAGAAGCAATTAAAAATCAACCTGCAGCGGAATAACAAGGATACGAGGGCGAACGCTCAGGACTGAATCACTGGACCGAAACGACGGAAGGAACGTGAAACGTTCTGCGTACGTTTCGGGAAGTGGATGTCAGTCCTGTGAGCCCGAGTTCAACTACAGGATGTGAGACATCGCGTTTAGCCAATATTCACAGTGTGAATGTTGGGTGACGGAGAGCTCAACTTCACCACTGCGCAGGGGCACTCGCTAAATACAGAAAGCAAACATAACACACCGCCACCTCGTGTGGCGTATACATACACATTAAATACAGAAAGTAGGAAAATAAATGAGTATTGATTGGATTGTAAAAATCATTCAACAGAACTGGCAAATGTTCTTAACAGGTGCCTGGATTACACTATATATTTCAATTATTGGTACAATTATCGGAACATTAATCGGAATGTTCATCGGATTTGTTAAAACAATTCCACTACCAGAAAAAGGACCTAAACGTATCCTTTTAAAAATTGCAGTTATCATTTTAAACTGCTATACAGAATTCTTCCGTGGAACACCGATGATCGTACAAGCGATGGTAATTTACTACGGAACAGCATTAATGTTTGGAATCAACTTAGATGTAACATTCGCTGCAATCTTCATCGTATCGATTAACACAGGGGCTTATATGTCAGAAATCGTTCGTGGTGGGATTATTTCTATTGACCAAGGACAATTTGAAGCCAGCCAAGCTATCGGGATGACTCACTGGCAAACAATGCGTTATGTTGTTTTCCCACAAGTACTCCGTAACATCCTTCCAGCAGTAGGGAACGAGTTCGTTATCAACATCAAAGATACTTCTGTATTGAACGTAATTTCAGTATCAGAATTGTACTTTGCGACAAAAACAGTTGCGGGACAAAACTTCCGTTACTTCGATACATTCTTTGTAACATTAATTTTATACTTCATCATGACATTCACAGTGACTCGTATTTTACGATACTTCGAGCGTAAATTAGATGGTCCAGATAACTATGAAGTGATTTATTCAGATCCATTGAACTCAAACTCAATGTCAGCAGTCGAAGAAAAAACTAGACAGAAAGGAAATGCATAATGAGCGAAGCAGTAATTTCCATTCAAAACTTAAGTAAAACTTTCGGTACTAATGAAGTTCTTAAAGATATTTCTTTTGAAGTAAAACGAGGGGAAGTAGTAACGATTATCGGTTCCAGTGGTTCTGGTAAATCAACACTTTTACGTTGTGTGAACTTACTTGAAAAACCAACTTCAGGCGAAATCTACTACGATGACCAAAATATTCTTGAACATGACAAGAGCATTTACGAATATCGTACTCACGTAGGAATGGTGTTCCAACAATTTAACTTATTTAACAACTTGAACGTGTTAGAAAACTGTATTGTTGGACCGATGAAAGTGTTGAAACAATCAAAAGAGGAAGCAGAAAAAATCGCAAAAGAATTCCTTGAAAAAGTAGGAATGGCTGCGTACATCAATGCAAAACCTCGTCAATTATCAGGTGGTCAAAAACAACGTGTGGCTATTGCTCGTGCATTATCAATGCAACCAGATGTATTGCTATTTGACGAACCAACGTCAGCACTTGACCCAGAAATGGTAAATGAGGTGTTAGAAACAATGAAGAGCTTAGCGCATACAGGGCTAACAATGATCGTTGTAACGCACGAAATGGGATTTGCCAAAGAAGTGAGTGACCGTGTTGTCTTCATGGATAAAGGAGTTATCGCTGAAGAAGGAACTCCAGAACAAATCTTTGAAAACCCACAAGTAGACCGTACAAAAGAATTCTTAGGACGCGTTCTAAAATAAGCAAAATATGCTATAATGAGCTAAGACAGTTTGTCTTGGCTCTTTTTTTATGCCAGACAACAGAAACAAGTTTGAAGGAGTAGCATCATGTTTGTTAGACATACATCATCACAAGAGGAGACAATGGCGCTAGGACAGCGTCTAGGTGAAGCGTTATTTGAAAATAGCTGCGTCATTCTAGAAGGCGATTTAGGCGCTGGAAAAACGACTCTTACAAAAGGAATCGCTGTTGGTTTAGGCATTGACCGTGTCATTAAGAGTCCAACGTATACATTGATTCGCGAATACCGTAAGGGCCGCTTACCGCTATTTCATATGGATAT
Organism: uncultured Streptococcus sp.; assembly: GCA_902479935.1. Taxonomy (GTDB): domain Bacteria; phylum Bacillota; class Bacilli; order Lactobacillales; family Aerococcaceae; genus Granulicatella. The sequence goes on from CABSQV010000004.1 coordinate 38,771, forward strand.
GTATCGTATAGAAGAAAGTGGTGGCGCAAGCGAAGTGGGCCTCGAAGAGTACTTCTATGCGGGTGGTGTGTGCGTCGTTGAATGGGCGCAGTATATCGAAGATGAACTTCCTTCGACATTCTTAAAGATTCAAATCGACCGTGTAGGAGACGGCGAGTCTGAACGTGTGATTCGTCTAGTCCCACACGGAAAAGAGTACGAAGAATTTATCAGCAAATTGGAGGAGGCAACAGATGAGTAAAGAACGAGAAATTACATTTGCACTTCCAGTAAAAGACGATGCTAAAGCGTTATTAGATTATAGTAAAAAAGTAGGAAGTGAAACAGATTTTCTTTCATTCGGGCCAGAAGGATTGAAGTATTCTGTTGCTCAAGAAGAATTATTTATTGAATCGCTCTACGAGAACGAAAATCAATATATGTTGCTGGCAAAAGATGGAGACGAGATTATTGCGGTCGGTTCAATTGCTGGAAGCCTACATCCTAAATTCTCACACCGTGGTGAATTAGGAATTAGCGTATTGAAGTCCTACTGGGGGCAAGGTATTGCGACCGTGATGATGGAAGAAATGCTGGACTGGGTAGCGGAATACTCAACGCTCACTCGTGTTGAACTTGAGGTCGTGGCGGTGAATAAGAAGGCGCGCCGACTTTATGAAAAGTGTGGCTTTGAAGAAGAAGGCCGACTTAAGAACGGTGTAAAAATCGGTGACGGATATGAAGATATCGTCTTGATGGCAAAACAGATCGAACGATAAGGATGAGGTGAAAGAATGAAATTTGGAATTATTGCGGCAATGGAAGAAGAAAAGCGTCTGCTCGAAGAAGAGATGACGATTGAGAAGAAAACAACCGTTGCCAACTGGGAATTTATCGAAGGAACACTTGTAGGAAAGTCGATTGTCCTAGTTCAATCAGGAATTGGGAAAGTAATGTCTGCACTGGCTGCAGGAATCTTAATCGATCGCTTCGGTGTAGACTTGGTCATTAATACGGGTTCTGCAGGTGGATTTGGCACTTCTCTAGAAATCGGAGATATTGTCATTGGGACAGAACTAGCTTACTGTGATGCCGACGTGACAGCCTTTAATTACGTTTACGGGCAAATGCCGGGTATGCCAGCGCGTTTTGCGATGAATCAAGACTTTTTACCGTCCATTGAACAAGCGATTGCTAAAGTGGATTTAAAGAGCCATACGGGGCTTATCGTTTCTTCAGATAGCTTTATTCATACTAGTGAACAAAGAACACATATTTTAAAACACTTCCCAGATGTGATGGCTTCGGAAATGGAAGGGGCAGCGATTGCGCAAGCGTGTCACGCGTTTGGAGTGCCATTTATCGTAATTCGTGCCATCTCAGATATTCCAGAACGCGGAACATCTGCAGTCGATTTTGATACGTTTATCGTTCAAGCTGGAAAACGTTCTGCGCAAATGGTGCATAAGCTATTGCAAGAATGGAAAGCGTAAGGAAGACTACTTCCTAATAGTTGACGTAATCGTATTAGAATAGTAGTATTAAAAGGATTACGAATAAGGAGAAGAATATGGATTATACTGTATTTTCAACAGAGTTTCCGGATGTAAAAGTTTTTTACAACGAACCACTTAAAAATTATACATTTACAAAAACAGGTGGCCGTGCTGCCATTTTGATTTTTCCAAAAGATAAAAAAGAAGCAAGCGCAGTGATGCATTGGCTTCGCGAAAAAGATATTCCGACGACGATTTTAGGAAATGCCTCAAACGTGATTATTAAAGATGGCGGAATTAGCGGTGCGGTGATTATGTTAAACGATATGTTTCATTTAACCGTATCGGGTACGCAAATCGTCGCTGAAGGCGGAGTAGCCTTAATTGATGTCTCAAAAGAAGCTGCGAAAAATGGATTAACAGGCTTAGAATTTGCTTGCGGTATTCCAGGAAGTGTCGGCGGAGCAATTTTCATGAACGCTGGGGCATACGGCGGTGAAGTGAGTGAAGTCGTTGAGTACGTGGAAGTGATTACTCCTGATGGGGAATTCAAAACTTACACAAACGAAGACTTAAATTTCAGCTATCGTCATAGCCATGTTCAAAAAACAGGAGATCTTGTGATTGAAGTTGGTTTCCGACTAACCAAAGGCGTTCAAGAAGAGATTGACCAAAAGGTAGCAGAATTAACCCATTTACGTGAAAGTAAACAACCGCTTGAGTATCCGTCTTGTGGGAGTGTGTTTAAACGTCCAGAGGGGCATTTTACAGGAAAATTAATCCAAGATGCTGGACTTCAAGGATATCAAATCGGTGGCGTGCAAGTATCTAAAAAGCATGCCGGATTTATGGTGAATATTGATAACGGAACAGCAACGGACTATATGGATTTAATCCGCCATGTTCAAAAAGTGATTTTAGAAAAAGATGGCGTCGCTCTTGAGCCAGAAGTACGAATTATTGGAGAAGAGCCAACATCGAAATAGGCAAAGGAGGGGTATTGTGAAAGACGGACTGTTTAAAACAATTCTCTATACCGTTATTGGGATTGGAATTATGACAACGTTAATGTTACTAACGTCGATTACAACACCAATTGAGGGAGTATATATTCAATTGGCATATGGATACCTTGCACTCTTTGCAGGTGTTGCAGGCGCTATTCCAGCAGCCATTGTCGGTTTTACTGGGCATGTATTATTTGATTTAATCTATACGGACCACTTATGGATATCATGGGCGTTAAGTACAGGTGCGTTAGGATTTGTATTTGGATTCGCGATTCGTCGCAACAGCTTACGACAAGGAATTTTTTCACAACACGATATGGTGCGATTCAATGTCGTACAAGCGGCAGTGAATATTGCGATTTTCGGATTAATTGCACCGACGCTTGATGTATTGTTCTATCAACACTCCACAACGATTGTATTTACGCAAGGATGGATTGCAAGTATCATCAACTTATTAACAGTAGCGGTGTTTGGAACGATTACGTTGAAACTCTACGCGAACTATAAATTGAAACAAAATAAACAGTAAAATGCGAAATCCCGAAATTCACTTATAAGTGAATTTCGGGATTTTTGTATATATAGGGAAAGGACGGTTGAAAATCTACCGTCCTTTCGTTTTTGGCAAACATTGTTAGTGGAAGATTAATCCTCACTCGTCTTTGAAAGTGAGATTGCACTTCTTATCCTCTTTAGTACCTTTTCATTTTCCTCTTCGTCTTTGAACATAATGATGGTGTAAAGTATATCCATGACAGTTTGATATAGTAGGCGTGAAGTCAGGCTCTCTGTTCTGTATTTTGCTTCTTGTGAGAAAGCAATAACGGATTCTGTTGCAAGTTTAAGAATTTTACCAGTAGGGTTTCCTGTAATACAAATAACTGGGCAACCATTCTTTTGTAAAATTTTAGCAAGATTAATCGTTTCTAACGAATCACCTGAGTGGGAGAAGAGAAATACGCAATCTTTTTTTGATAATTTACTACAAATACTCAATTGAATATGGTAATCAGAAACATAGTGGCAATTTAGTTTTGTACGAAGAAACTTATGATAAGAGTCTAATGCAATAACGGAAGAACCTCCTTGACCAAAGAAGTATACGTCATGACTCTTTTCAAGTAAACGAACTATGCGATGTAAAGTTTTTTCGTCTAAAAAATTAATCAAGTTTTCTAGTGATTGTTGATTAAAATGAATGGTTTTCTTAGCAACTTCTATATAAGAGTCCGAAGGATCAATCTCAGTATAGTTTACGAAACGTTCTGGTTGAGTAGGGATGATAGAATTAGAAGCTAGTTTAATTTTGAAATCTTGAAATCCATTAAAACCTAATTTTTTTACGAAATTATAAATCGTTGTTTGTGAAATATCTGTTTCGTTTGCCATATCAGCTAAGGTTTTATTAACGAGCTCATCGTTTTTTAATTGTAAAAAGTAGTCCACTAGAGAATCTTCAGAGGAACTAAATTTATTTTTATTTTGTTTAATGATGTTTAATAAATAAATGTTTTGCATGAGAAGCCTCCCTGTTTCCCTTTATTTACAGAAATAATAACATAGAGAATAAAAAAAGTAAATAAAAAATATTTTTTTATAAAAGGGTTTACAAAATAAAATTTAATGTTATACTTTTAGTATAAGTTAACTTTAGAACAGTATACAGAAGGTGAAAAAATTGAAATGGACATTTAGATGGTATGGAGACAATGACCCTATCACATTAGACCACATTCGACAAATCCCAAATATGCACGGTGTTGTTGGAACTCTTGTGAAAAAATTACCAGGAGACTTGTGGACTAAAGAAGAAATTCTTGCGCTGAAAAATGCAGTAGAAGCAAAAGGGCTTACTTTAGCAGGTATTGAAAGTGTATCGATTCATGATTCGATTAAAGCTGGGACACCTGAACGTGACCACTATATTGAAGTGTATAAAGAAAACATCAAAAATCTTGGAGAACTTGGAGTAAACGTGATTTGCTACAGTTTCAAACCAATCTTTGGATGGGCAAAAACAAATCTAGAGTACGAACTTCCAGATGGATCTCATACACTTGAATATGATGATAAAGTGGTTCAACAAATCGAACCGAAGCAAATGTTTGGATTAATTAGCGGACAAACTTCTGGATTCCAATTATCTGGTTGGGAACCTGAACGTCTTGCAAAATTCCAAAAACTTGAAGATATGTACAAAGGAATTACAGAAGAAAAACTATTCGAAAACCTTTGCTACTTCTTAGAAAGAGTGATTCCTGTCTGTGAGGAGTATGGCGTGAAGATGGCGATTCACCCAGATGATCCACCATTTGATATGTTTGGTCTTCCTCGTATAACTAAAAATAAAGAAGATATCCTAAAAATCGTGAATGCCGTTGATTCTGATTACAACGGAGTAACTTTATGTACTGGTTCACTTGGAGCAAATCCAGAAAATGATTTAGTGGATATTATTCACTCATTAAAAGGAAAAATCCATTTCGCACACTTAAGAAATGTACAAATTCTTGGAGATAAACATTTCTTAGAATCAGCTCACTTAAGTAAAGAAGGTTCACTAGATATGTATGCAATTGTGAAGGCGTTACATGACATCGGATTTGATGGCATCGCTCGTCCAGACCACGGACGTACTATCTGGGGTGAAGTTGCAAGACCTGGTTACGGATTATATGACCGTGCAATTGGTATTTCATACTTACAAGGTCTTGAAGAAGCAGTAGAAAAACAATATTAAAGCTTGAAAGGAAGCTATGCAACATGAAAATCGGATTAATTGGACTCGGAAAAATGGGATTGAATTTAGCGCTTAATGCTAAAGAACATGCTTTTGACGTCGTAGGTTTTGATGTGTCAACTGAGTCAGTAGCAAAGGCTCATGAAGCAGGTTTAACTGTTAATCATTCCATCGATGAATTGATTGGAAACTTGGACGATGTCAGAGTGGTGATGCTTAGTCTTCCAGCTGGAAAAATTACAAATGGAGTTGTTAATGAATTGTCAAATCTCTTAAAAGCAGGAGATATTGTCATTGATAGCGGAAACTCTAACTATAAAGATAGTTTGAATAACTATCATACTTTAAAAGAAAAAGAAATTTATTTCCTAGATTGTGGAACTTCTGGAGGAATGAGCGGAGCTAGAAACGGTGCCTGCCTAATGATTGGTGGCGACCAAGAAGCTTTCGACCAAGTGAAAGACTTCTTCGAAGCAATCGCGATTGAAGATGGTTGTCTATTTGTAGATCAACCTTCTGCAGGACATTACTTGAAGATGGTTCACAATGGAGTGGAATACGGAATGATGCAAGCCATTGGAGAAGGTTTCAATATTTTGGAGCATTCTGAATACACATTTGATAACGAAAAAGTCGCAAAAGTTTGGAATAATGGTTCAGTCATCCGTTCATGGTTAATGGAATTGGCACAAGAAGCCTTTCGTAAAGACCCTAAACTTGAAAAAATTGAAGGAGTCATCGGAAGCAATGGTGAAGCTAAATGGACATTAGAAGAAGCACTTCGCCTAGGAGTTCCAACTCCAGTTATCGCAGACTCATTATTTGTTCGAAATAGTAGCTGCGGTGCAGATGAATTTTCTAATAAACTTGTTTCTTCTTTAAGAAATGGGTTTGGCGGACACGAAATGAAGATGAAATAACGAGGAGGCAATTTCATGAGTCATCATAAAATCGCTATTGTCAATTCGAGTAGTTTCGGAAGAATCTTCCCCAACCACTTAGAAAGATTAAGAAATATTGGTGAAGTTGAGTATTTCAATTTTCCACAAGAAATTCCTGGGAAGGAACTAGCGGAAAATTTGAAAGGCTATGACATCATCATCGCAAGTGTAACACCATTTTTTGATACTGAATTCTTTGAACATAAAGATGAATTACTTTTGATATCAAGACATGGTATTGGATTTAATAATGTTAATTTAGAAGCAGCGAGAAAACATAACACAATTGTTTCAATTATCCCCGCGCTTGTAGAACGTGATGCTGTTGCGGGTAATAACATCACGAACTTATTAGCTGTTATGAGAAGAACAGTTGGTGCTTTAGACGCTGTTGAAGAAAATCAATGGGAAAGAAGAGCGTCATTTATTGGCCATTCACTTTATAACAAAGTAGTTGGTGTTATCGGAATCGGAAATACTGGGGGTTGTGTTGCTGAAACACTAAAATTCGGATTCAGATGTAGAGTTCTCGCCTATGACCCTTATAAGACTAAGTTAGAAATCGAACAGCATGGTGCAGAAAAAGTAGAATTTGAAGATTTAATTCGTAATTCGGACGTTATTTGTTTATGTGCAAACCTTACTGAAGAGAATTATCATTTTATTTCAAAGAAAGAGATTGAAATGATGAAGCCAAATGTGTATATTTCCAACTCAGCTAGAGGAGCGTTAGTTGATGAAAAAGCAATTGTAGAGGGGTTAAAATCTGGTAAAATTGCTGGTTTTGCAACCGACGTGCTAGAAGTTGAACCAGGACGCGCTAACCATCCATATCTTGCATTTGAAAATGTAGTGGTTACTCCACATACTTCTGCATATACCATGGAATGTTTAGAGGCAATGGGAGAAAAATGTGTAGAAGATTGCGAGGTGATTGTGGAAGGAAAGCTTCCTGTAAGATCTGTACAAAGTAAAAGTAGTTATGTGAAAGGAGAAGTAAAATGATTGACGATTTAAAAGTGAAAGTTGGTCCACAATATTATCGTTATGCAGTTAATGCAATTGATGAAGTGGTAAATGTTTTGGATGCCCATAAGGCCAAAACAGTGTTAGTAGTTCATGGAACTATTTCATGGAAGAAAGCAAAGAAATTTTTAACCTTTTTAGATTCAGAAAAGTATCGTTTTGTTTTTCATCAATATACAGGTGAATGTAGTTACTATGGAACTGATTTAATTGTAGATAAAGTTAAAATCGAGAATTGTGATTTTATTATCGGAGTTGGTGGTGGTAAACTAACTGATTTAGTTGGTTATGCTGCAAATGTAGCAAATGTACCGTTTGGTGTTATTCCTACTTTGACAAGTAACTGTGCTCCATGGACACCACTTTCTGTAATGTACAAGGAAAATGGAGATTCAGAAGGGAAAACAGAGCATTTTCTACAACAAGCAAGCTTCTTTATAACAGATCCAAGATTAGTAATAGATTCTCCAGTAGAGTATTTCGTAGCAGGTATTGCGGATACTCTTGCTAAATGGTACGAATCTGACTTAATTACTTCTCAAGACTTTTTACAGTCAGAAGCTTTCGTATCGCTTGCTAGATATACTGCAAAAATTTCCAAAGACGTATTAATGGAAAAAGGAAACAAAGCTATCGAAGATATGAAAAAACAAGTCCTTAGTGATGAATTTATTCAATGTTCTGAAATAGTGTTTGCGGTAGCAGGTCTTGTAGGTGGTTTAGGTGACAAATATGCAAGAAATGCAGCAGCTCATGCCATTCATGATGGAATTGCGAAATATATTCATGAAAGTCATAAGTTTTTACATGGTGAGAAAGTAGCCTATGGTATTTTCTACCAATTAGCATTAGAAAATAAATGGAATGTGATTGATGAATTGATTCCATATTATGAAGAATTAAATTTACCTCAATCTTTACATCATATGGGGATTTACCCAGAAGATGAAACTGTGATAGATGATGTTGTTAGATTTGTGGATAGCAAAGCTAAAGTTCATTTGTTACCAATTGAAATTAATTTTAATTATTTAAAAGAAAAATTATTAGAGTTAGAAGAATATATTTCTAACAAATAAAGGAGGAAAAAGGTAATGGAAACATTATCAGTAGTACAAAGTTTATTAATTGCTCTATGGGTAGCAGCTGTTATGTCAAGATGGCTTGGTGGTGGTGCGACCTTAACACTTCGCTTCTCGCCATTAATGACTGGTCTAGTCTGCGGAATTATTATGGGAGATGTTAGTAATGCAATGATTGTTACAGCAGCTCTTCAATTAATCTACATGGGAGTGTTCTCTCCTGGTGGATCAATGCCTTCAGAACCTGCAATTGCAGCAGCAATTGCCGTACCGGTTGCTTTATTAGGGAATTTAACACCAGAAGCAGCTATTGGGGTTGCAGTTCCAGTTGGATTATTAGGAAGTTATTTATATCAATTCAGATTCTTCTTAAATACATTTTTAGGTAAATATACAGATAAAGCTGTAGAAAAAATGGATGAAGGTGCTATCAAACGTTCAATCATTTGGTATCCAACAATTGCTTCATTCTTACTATTCGTACCATTAGTATTCGCTTCATTGTACTGGGGTGCTCCAGTGATTGCAGATCTTATCGGTCAATTAAAAGAAACAGTAGTTCTTCACGTGTTAGAAGTAGTCGGTGGTGGTTTAGCCGCAATCGGTATCTCTACAACAATCTATGTTATCGGACGTAAAGATTACTTAGTATTCTTCTTATTAGCATACTTCATGAGTGTAATCTTAAAACCTTTAAATGTTACAATGGTAACTTATGCAATTATTGGTGTACTTGTTGCTGCTATTTTCGTAATGGTAACTAAAAACAACAACCAACCAGTAGCTGCTAGCCCGGCTGGATCATCAACTGCTCAATTTGACGATGATGACGACGATGATTTTTAATTGGAGGAATAGATAATGAATACTGAAACAACTCAAAAAAATGTGGCGTTAGCTCCTGAAGAAATTACTCAAAAGGACGTTACAAAAGCATATCTAAGATGGCACTTTGCAAATGAAATTCCACACTCATTTGACCGTTATATTTCAGCATCTTTACTATATGCAATGATGCCAATTTTAAACAAATTATATAAAGATCCTGAAAAAAGAAAAGAAGCTTATAAGAGACAATTACTCTTCTTCAACACTCAATTAACTTGGGGTGGTGGGGTTATCACTGGTTTAATGTCTTCAATGGAAAAAGAAAGAGCTCGTCAAGAGTATGAAAATGAAGAAATTACAATGACAGATGACTTAATGTATAACACTAAAGCTGGTTTAATGGGTGCTCTTGCTGGTATCGGGGATGCAATTGACTCAGGTACAATGCAATATATTTTTATTGCGATTGCTATTCCTTGGGCTCAAGAAGGTAGTGCACTAGGTGCATTATTCCCATTCATCTGTTTTGCACTTTATCAACTTTTTGTTGGATTATTCTTTGCTCGTCAAGGTTTCTCTTTAGGTAGAAATGCAACAAGCTTAGTTCATAGTTCAGGTGTAAAAGATGCGATTAGTTTATTATCAATCTTAGGGTTGTTTATGATGGGGATTTTAGCTGGTAACTACGTTAAAGTGACTTCAAGTCTACAATTCACACTTTCTGGTAAAAACTTCGTTATTCAAGAATTACTGGATAAAATCGTCCCTGGTATTTTACCATTAGCAGTAGTAATGGGTGTGTATTATTACTTCGTTAAGAAGGGACTCAAAGTTACACAAGCTTTATTATGGTTAACATTAATTCTTATTGTGTTAGCATCTGTTGGAATTCTATAATGTGGAGGAGCCTTTAATGGGAAAAGTTAATTTAGCACGTGTGGATGAACGTTTAATCCACGGACAAGTAATGATTACACTATCGCAAAGAAATGGAGTAAACTCAATCTTCGTTGTCGATGATGTAGTTGCAAAAGATCCGTTTATGAAGGATTTATATAAGAGTGCGGGAAACCGTACTGGCCAAAAGACAATTGTGATTTCTGAAGAAAAAGCAAAATTCTATTGGGATGAATACAAATTCAAAGACTATAGCTGTATTTTAATTGCGAAAACAGTAGGAACAATTGCAAACCTTGTAAAACATGGAGTTCCAGTAGAGGAATTAAATATTGGTGGTATTGCTAAGAAAAATGATGAAGATGTGTTAGTAACAAAATCTGTGCATTTAAATAAAGCAGATGCTGAAACTTTAAAAGATCTTCGCGACAATTATGGAGTTAAAGATATTTATTTCCAAGCTACTCCTTCAGCAGGCAAGACATCATTAGATGATGTGCTTAAAAAATTTAGTTTATAAGAGGTAGAATCATGGAAAGTAATCGCCAAATGAACGATTGGATTGTTCGTTATGGATTTCTCTTGAAAAAGAGAAATACTGACAAACAAAAGGATAAATTTATTCAAACGTTTCTCTCAGATGTCTTGAACATCCGAGATGATATCAACGTCATCGAAATTGAGGAGAAGAAAAGAAAATATCACAATATTTATATTGGGGATGTTTCTAAGGCGGATAAAATTATCACTACGTATTTCGATACGCCAATTGTTTCATTTGGCGATTATTCTTTCACGGATACTGAAAAGAATAAACGAAATACGTTGACTCGAATTGCTTTTGAAAGTGTTGCTAGTTTATGTATTGGCTTAGGAATTTTCTTTTTCCTAATGCGAGTGTTCGAAGGAACATTACTCACAACAGTTCTGACTGTTTTTGCGCTAGCTTTCTTCTATGTGTTTAATGGAATTGTCAAAGGTAGACCTAGCAGCAAGACGCAAGTGAGAAACACTTCATCAATTATTGAAGTGTTGAGTTTACTTGAAAAATACAAAAAGAATAAACGAGTAGCTTTTGCCGTTGTTGATGGTGGTTGCACGAATGGAATCGGTTTTGTTGCATTAAGAAATAGTGTCAAGGCTCAATCAAAAATTTATGAATTAGATAGCGTTGGAGCAAACACTACCTTAACAGTGACGGAAGATTCTAACCAAAAGAGTTTCAAAATCCATCCGGATCTAGATTCTTTAGGTAATGTTATTCTTTCAGAGAAGATAGATGACGAACTTTTAATTCGTCAACGTCAAAAAATCGAAACCATATTGGAGGAACGATAATGCAAATTTTAATTGTAACGCATGGTGAATTAGCTGCTGGATTTAAAGATGCAGCAGAAGTGATTTTTGGTGAAGTCAAAGGAATCACAACAATCGGATTGCACTCAGGTGAATCTGTAGAAGCATTTGGAGAAAAAATCTATGCTACATTAGCAGGTTTTGACGAAAATGAATCAGTACTAATTATTGCGGATTTATTAAGTGCTTCTCCATACAACCAATCAGTGCTTTCTGTAAATAAATTAGATGAAAAACGTGCTGAAAATGTACGCTTAATTGCTGGAGCAAGCTTACCAATGGTTCTTGAAGGGATTAACCAACAACTCCTTGGTAGCGACTTAGAAGCTGCAGTGAATGAATTGAAAAACTATACAATCTCTGATGATTATGTATGGAAAAAATCTGTCGTTGAAGAAGCAGACGAAGACGACTTTTAGGGGGTATTTTTATGCCTAAGCAAGTCGCAATTTTTGATATGGATGGTCTATTTGTGGATTCTGAGCGTATTTATGCTGAAGGATGGAAACAAGGCTTTAAAGAATACGGAGTTATAGTCCCAGAAGGATTTGTTGAGTCTTTAACGGGACAAAGTTCAGCGGCTAATGATGCAAAAATTATTAGTTTGTTAAATGATTCAGAGTTAGCAAAAAAAATTCGTGTCGTTCGTGAACAATATTATCAAGAAAAATTAAATAATAGCGAAATTAAGTTAGGAAAGTTTGCTAAAGAGCTTGCTGAAATTTTAAAAGATAAAGGCTTTAAAGTGATTTTAGCTTCTTCATCAACTAAAAAGAGAATAAATGAGTTACTTTCTAAAAATGATGCTTGTGACGTTTTTGATGCAATCGTATGTGCAGATCAAGTACAAAAACTCAAACCAGCACCTGATATCTATTTAGCGGCACTAAACTGTTTTGACACTAATTCAAAAGATGCGATTGCTTTTGAAGATACAATAGTTGGTGCAACTGCTGCAGTGACAGCAGGTATAGATGTTTGTCTAGTTAGTGAACTCTTATATCGGCAACAATTAAAACTCGAGCATAATCAATGTTTAGGTTTATTCAGAGATTTAGAAGAAACATACACATTTTTGGAGGCGAATCAAGTATGTTAGTTGAACAATTAAAGGAAAACTACTTCTTTGCGGTTATTCGCGGGAAGGATAAAGAAGATGCCAAAAATATTGCACGTTACGCGATTAAAGGTGGCATTTATAACATTGAAATTACATTTTCAACACCAAAAGCAGATGAAGTGATCAAGGAATTGATTGAAGAATTCAAAGATGACAACAAAGTTATCGTTGGCGCTGGAACGGTAATGAATTTAGATCATGCTGCTTTAGCAAAAGCTGCTGGTGCAAAATTCTTAGTGAGTCCACATTTTTCACCAGAGATTGCAAAATACGCAGTGGAAAATGACATTGAATATTCTCCAGGATGCGGAACAGTGACAGAAGTGGTCAACGCGACTGCTGCTGGTGCTAAAATCGTAAAACTATTCCCTGGTGGAACGATTGGTAAAGGATTCATCCAAGCCATTCACGGACCAATTCCGGAAGTGAATTTAATGCCTTCTGGTGGTGTTTCAGCTTCAAACGTAAAAGAGTGGAAAGAAGCTGGAGCCTGCGCGGTAGGTATCGGTAGTGCGCTTTCAGCTAAAGTTGCAACTGAAGGATACGAAAGTGTAACGCGCGTAGCACAAGAGTTTATCAAAGCTTTAGATTAAAACGACGCTTTGTTATAAAGGGATTAAGTGACTGATGTTGCTTAATTCCTTTTTTGCTCGCTAAAATTTGATGCGAGTTCAGACATTTTTTTTCGATTTTTTTATACTGGACATACTATATACGGGGGAATACAGATTAGTAGCCACAAAATAGCTTCAAAAAATTGAAAATAATTTTTCTACAAAAAACATGAATAATTCCTACGCTTCTACAATTTGTATATAGATAACAGAAGTATTCATATAAATAATAAGATGATAAATAATCAGAGCTAATTTGTAGAAGTAGAAGAGAAGTGTTAAAACTGCGAAATTAAAGTTTGATTTCTTTTAAGTGGTTCATTATCATCTCCTTTTTAATACCAATATTATATATTTTCAAAAGACGTTATTCATTATTTGAATAGCGTTTTTTTAGTAGAAACTTTTTCTGTAAAAAAGTAAAAAGTAACATATATGCTACAGTAGCAAATATGTTACTTTTCGAAATTTACTATTACCCAATTAGATTGTTTAGAAATAAAAAAATATTCTTATTTTAAAAACATTTTAAAGCTAATATTCACAATGTTTTTATTAATATACATCCAAAAATTCTTCACTAATTGTACAAATTTGAAATTAGTATGCCTTCTATTGACAGCGCATACAAAAACAGATACAATGGGTTCGTAAACAAAAGTTCAGGTGCGTAACATTTGTAAAGGAGGAAGACGCGTGGAAAATGTAAAGTTGCTTGAATGTAGAAATATATGTAAATCCTTTGGTGATAACCATGTATTAAAAGGCATTAATATTAGTCTCTCAAAAGGAGAAGTCTCTGCCATAATCGGAGGTAATGGTGCTGGTAAGAGTACATTAATGAAGATTATCATGGGAATTTATAAAGCGGATCAAGGTGAGATTATTCTCGAAAATGTTAGTCATAAGAATTTAACTCCAGCAGTAGCTTTAAGTAGTGGGATTTATCTTGTTCCTCAAGAACCTATGCTCTTTAAAAATATGACAGTATTGGAAAATATTCTTATTGGTCTTCCAGGGGATGCAAATGAGCAGAAGAAAAAATTACAAAGTCTCATTGAAAAACTTAAATGGAGTATCAACTTAGAAAGAAGAGCAGATACGTTAACAATTGCTGAGCAACAGTTAGTTGAAATTCTTAAGGGTTTGATTAGAAATCCAAAAGTGCTAATTCTTGATGAACCGACTAGTTCTTTAACGTTTAATGAAACAGAAACCTTATTTGAACTGATTGAGCAATTGAAGAAAGATGGTGTGGGTATTCTCTATATTACTCACCGTTTAACCGAAGTATTCCAAATTGCAACCGATATTATTATTATGCGAGATGGAATTATTAGTCTTTCTGGAAAAACTCAGGACTTCACTAATGATATGTTAATTCAAGCCTTATTACCAGATGGTGCTAACATTGATGATTTGAGAAGTAATAAGAACGAAAGAAATATTGATCGTTCTGTTGAACCAATACTTAATGTTGATAACTTCTCTGGCAATGGATTTAAGGATATTTCGTTTAAAGTATATCCAGGAGAAATTCTCGGACTTGCAGGAGTCGTTGGAGCAGGACGAACAGAATTGGCTGAAACTATTTTTGGTAAAGATGAAGTTTTAGGTGGGAAAGTTATTCTTGGTAATACCGATATTACAGGGAAATCAACTAGTGAAGTTATCAATCTGGGATTAAATTACGTCCCTGAAGATCGCTTCAAACATGGGATTTTCAAAATTAGTGATTTAGGTATGAATATTACAGGAGCTTCTCTTCAATCAATTGGTAAATATTTTGTTGATCGAAAGCGTGAAAAAGAAATGTATGAGTACTTTAAACGTTCTTTCAAGATTAAATCAATGGATGTAAGTGATGAAATCGGAAGTTTGTCTGGTGGTAATCAACAAAAGGTAGTTATTGCAAAAGCAATTGCTTCAATGCCAAAATTACTTATTTTAGATGAACCGACTCGCGGTATCGATGCTGGTGCTCGGGGAGATGTCTATAGAATTATACAAGAACTAAAAGAACGCGGACTTGCTATTTTGATGATTTCCTCGGATATGGAGGAAATTGTGCAACTTTCAGATAGAGCAGTAACAATGTATCATGGAAGATTAAATGCAGAGTTTGTTGGCGAGGATATTAATCAAGGAAATCTGATGAGTGCCTCATTTGGTGTTGTAAAAGGAGAGAAAGTCTCATGAAGAATTTACTGAAACAGAGAGAAATTGTATCAATCTTATTCATAATTGGCCTTTTCGTAATCGTTGGCTTATTTAATTCGCAATTTCTTGCCGTAGAAAATATTTTTCAAATTGTAAATAATAGTGCCGTTTATGCGATGGTTGCAATCGGAATGTGCTTCGTTTTATTTACTGGTGAAATTGATGTTTCGATTGGTGCAACTGTAGGTTTTACTGCTGCGGTTACAGGGAAAATGCTTAATGGCGGATCATCCATCCTTTCAGTGTTTGTTGTTGCAATCCTTGTAGGAGTAGTTATTGGAATCATTAACGCCATCGGAATCGTAGTGTTTAAAATCCCTTCAATCATTATGACTTTAGGGATGATGGGAATCATCCGTGGCTTCCAATACATTTATACGAATGGACAATGGTTGCAAGATTTTCCAAACGAATTTCTAAACATATCTCAAGAAACAATTGGAGGAACAGTTGGAATTGTTTTTGCAAGCGCTCTTATAATTGCTAGCCTTCTGTATGTCTTTACTAAGAAGACTATGGTTGGAAAGAGTTTTAAGGCTGTAGGTGACAATATCGATGGTGCTCGTTTAATTGGGATTCCAGTAGAACGAATTAAATTTTTAAGCTACATCATTTGTGGAAGTTTTGCTGCCTTAGGAGGAGTCCTCTATGCGAGTCGTATTGGATTTGTAACGCCAACCGATGGTACAGGATATGAGATGACAGCAATCGCAGCGTGTGTTATCGGTGGGATTGCATTAGAAGGGGGACAAGGTTCTACGTTTGGTGCGATTATTGGTTCAATTCTTATGACTTCAATTAGTAGTATCTTAGTATTCTTAAATTTCCCTTCTACATTCAACAATACAATTACTGGTGGTATTTTAATTGCGATTGTAGTTATTGGAGCTATCTCAAACCATCGCTCACAAGAAAATATTCGTAAAGAAAGACTACGTGTCAGAGTAGAGCAAGGAGGAGAATAGGATGGAAAAGAAGAAATCAGTGTTAGCAGGATTTAAATGGCGCTGGGAATATTTCTTGGTCATTTTATTAATCGCCGAGTTCATCATCTTTGGTAGTCTAAACCCGCGATTTTTGAATCCATTTATCTTAATGAATTCTATTAATAACTTTATTCCAGTATGTATAGTTTCGCTTTTTGTTACCTATGTAATCATCACAGGTGGAATGGATATTCAAGCTGGATCGATAATGGGATTAACTTCAATCTGTGTAGGGGTTCTATGGCAAAAGATGGGAGTCAATATTTGGCTAGCAGTATTGCTTGGGATTCTTGTAGGAGCTCTTTGCGGATTGATTAGTGGAATGTTAATTGCATATGCAAAAGTGCAGCCGATGGTAATCACATTAGGTGGATCGTTCCTTTATTCAGGATTAGCACTAGTGGTTCCAGCTCTAGCAGGTGTTGTTGCTTACCAAGGGATTACAAATTTCCCTCCTGAGTTTCAAGAAATTGCAGCTGGAAGCTTTGCGGGAATACCGAATCAGGTAATAATATTCCTTATCCTATTAGTGATTTCATTTATCATCTTACATCTCACGAAATATGGACGTAAGATTTTCCTTATCGGGGTTAACCGAAATACTGCAGAGTATTCAGGAATTAAAACAGCTCGTCTTGTAATGAGTACATATGTACTTTCAGGTATTGCAGCTTCTATTGCGGGGATTCTCTTAACTTCTTATCTAGGTACAGCAAAACCTGACTTTGGAGCAGACCTAACATTACCAATTATTACCGCAGTAGTATTAGGTGGAACTTCTATCTATGGTGGTAAAGGAAATGTTATTGGAACAGGATTAGCAGCTTTAATTATCGGATTTATGAAATTTGGTTTAACACTAATCGGTATCAATGCACAATATCAAGATATTCCTGTAGGGATTCTATTGATTGTATCATTAATCATTAACTTTATGATTAATTCTAATGTATTTCAAAATCTAAAAAGAAAGAAATAAGGAGGAAGGTTAGAGATGAATAGTTCATAAATAAATGATTGTTGCACTGTTGTCTTAATTTTATTTAATGCAAAGGAATTTTATTTAATACAAAGGAGAATTAATATGAATTTCAAAAAATTATTATCTTATGGAGTTTTAGTTGGAGCAACTGCTTTTGTTTTAGGTGCATGTGGAGGTAACTCTCAAAGTAGCAGTTCAAATTCAAACGCGAGTACACAAGCAGCAAACAACGGTGGTAAAGTTGTTTTTGTTCCTAAAGTAACAGGAAATTCATTCTTTGAATCAGGTAACTTAGGTGCACAAGAAATGGCGAAAAAAGAAGGCTTTACTGTAGATTACAATGGTAATGCAGTAGCATCTGTTGCAAATCAAGTAACAATTATTAACAATGCTGTTCAAACAGGAGCAGGTTCAATTGCAATTTCTTCAGTAGACCCAACAGGTTTAGATAATGCTTTAAAACAAGCACAAAAGGCTGGATTGAAAGTTGTAACATGGGATTCAGATGTGTCTCCAGATGCTCGTTCATTAATGGTATCACAAGGAACACCAGAACAATTAGGTGAAATGCTTGTTAAGATGAGTGTGGACGCGTTAGAAAAACGCGGTAAAGATCCTAAGAAGGATGCGATTAAATATGCTTGGCACTATTCATCTTCTACAGTACAAGACCAAAACTCATGGCAAAAAGTAGGGGAAGAATATATCAAGAAAAACTATCCAAACTGGGTGAATGTAAACGAATCTAACTACTACAGTAATCAAGATGCTCAACAAGCATTAAACGTTGGTCAATCAATTTTAGCAGCTCATAAAGATATCGACTTAATTATCTGTAATGACTCAACAGCTTTACCTGGTCAATTACAAGCTGTACAAAATGCAAAATTAACTAAAAAAGATATTACAGTAACTGGTTTCTCAACTCCAAACTCAATCAAGAAATATGCTAAAGACGATATTATTGAAGAGTGGGGATTATGGGACGTAAAAGTACAAGGTGCTTTAGCAGTTTACTTAGCAAATTACTTAGCTTCAGGAAACCAAGTTAAAGTTGGAGATAAAATCAATGTTCCTGGTATTGGTGAAGTAGAAGTTCAAAACAACTCTATTTTAGATAAAAACTATAAAGACTCACCAGATAGCGGGGTTGTATTATTACCAGAACGTACAATCTTTACTAAAGAAAATATGGACAAATACGATTTCTAGGAGGAAAAATAATGGCAGATTTAGATGGATTAAAAGTATCAAAAGAGTATTATGTGGACCAACCTGTAAAAACTTTAGATCAATTCTTTGTTAAAGGGGCACACAACTTAGATTATGGAATGAAAAAACATTTATCAAATATCTTCAACCCAGTAAGTGGTAATACAGTAATGTTTGCTTTCGACCATGGATATTTCATGGGGTCAACTGCAGGGTTAGAACGTTTGGATATTATTCTTCCAAAAATTGCTCCAGAAGTTGATTGTTTAATGGGAACTCGTGGTGCTTTAAGAACTAGTGTTGATCCTACTTGGAGAAAATCAACAGCTTTACGTGTAACGTCAGGTTCTTCAATGTTGAATGATGATTTAAGTCATGAAATCTTAGCTGTAGATATGGAAGAAGCAATTCGTTTAAATGCTGACTGTTTAGCAGTTCAAACGTTTATCGGTGCTGATGGACAATTATCAAGCTTAGATAACTTATCTAGAGCGGTAAACCTTGGTAATAAATATAGCATTCCTACAATGGGAGTGGTTGCAGTTGGTAAAGATATGGAGCGTACAGATCGATTCTTCAAACTTGCAACACGTATTGTTGCTGAACTTGGTGCAAACCTTGTTAAATCATATTATTGCGATAATTTTGAAGAAGTAGTGGCTGCGTGTCCTGTTCCAATTGTTGTAGCCGGTGGTAAGAAACTTCCTGAACGCGAAGCTCTTGAATTAGCTTATAAAGCAATCCAAGGAGGAGCTAAAGGATTAGATATGGGACGTAACATTTTCCAAAGTCAAAATCCAAATGCTATGGCGAAAAGTATTGCGAAAATTGTTCATGAAAAATATACAGACAAAGAAGCTTTTGAGTACTATACAGATTTAATTAATAGATAATCAAAAATACTGTTATGAAAGGATTAGGGACTACTTCGTTATTTCCCTAATTCTTTCAGGTAGTGTATACTTTATTCAGTTAAGATTTTCGCAAAGAGGGTAAAAAAATGGATTTTTCGGAAAAAGATAAACGTTATAAAGATTCCTTACTTTATAAGGTAGCGTGGCTCTATTATATTGATGGGTTAACTCAAAAGGAAATTGCTGATCGATTATCAGTAAGTAGAATTAAAATAATCAAAATGCTGGAAGAGTCACGAAAAAAGAAAATTGTTCGTTTCCACTTTTCGACAGTCTATCGGGATAAAAACAAGATTGAACAACAGTTAATAGAAAAATACAATTTGAAAGATGTCTTTGTTGTACCGTGGAGTAGTAATGAGAATCTTGCAGAAGATTTAGGTCAAGCTACAGCCATGTATATCAACGATTTAATCAAAGACGATTCCTTTGTTGGAGTTGGATATGGTGAAACAATGGGCGCATTTCTAAGACATCTGTCAGGGTTAACAGATAAGAATTTATCAGTAGTATCTATGACAGGTGGTGTAATGCCATATATTAGACAAATTGGGAATGGAATCATTGATATTAAACACTATTTAATACCAGCGCCATTAGTTGTAGGTAGTAAAGAATTAACGGAAGCAATTTTGAAAGAAAAATCGGTAAACGATATTGTCGAAATGACGGAAAAAATTAACGTTGTTGTTTCTAGTTTAGGTGGAATGAAAGAAGACTCTACCATTATAAAATCTGGTCTTTTGACTCAAGATAAGTTTAATATTCTGAAAAACAAGGGTGCAGTAGGTGATATGTTAATGCACTTTATCGATGAAGATGGAAACTTAGTGGATGATGAGATTGAAGATAGAATTATTAGTACAAAACTAGAAAAAATTAAAAACAACGATTATATCATTGTTGCAGCCGGTGGAGATGCAAAACTTCCAATTATTCATACTGCAATTACACATGGTTTTGTCAATGTATTAATTACGGATGAAAATACAGCAGAGCTTCTATTAGGAGACTGCACATGGAAGAAAAAAGAGAATACTTATTAGCGCTTGATGGTGGTACAGGAAGCTTTAGAGCTATTTTATTCCAAAAAGACGGTGTGCAAAAGGCCATTGAGCAAATTGAATGGGAACATCCAGTGTATGATGAATATCCAGGAAGTGTTGGATTTGATTTCGAAAAAGACTGGGAAATTATTCAAAAATGTATTAGAAATCTCATTCAAAAAAATAATATAAATCCTGAAGATATTAAGGGGATTTCTACAGATTCTATGAGAGAAGGATTCATTCTTTATGATGAGAATCAAAAAGAGTTAATTGGATTTTCTAACATTGATGCTAGAGCCAAAGAAGAAGTGATTTCACTTAAGAAAGAACATCCTGAATTAGAAATGGAGATTTACCTTGAAACAGGAGAAACATTTGCATTGAGTGCAGTACCACGTTTACTTTGGGTAAAAAAGAATAAGCCTGAACTCTATAACCGTGCAAAATACATGAACATGATTAACGATTGGATTGTATTCAAGTTAACTGGGAAAATAGTTTCAGAGCCTAGTAATTCTTCAACAAGTGGATTATTCAACTTAGCAGAACGTAAATGGTTACCCGAAGTAGCTAAAAAATGTGGTTTAAAAGATGATATTTTCCCTCCTGTGTATGAGAGTGGAGTGCCTGTTGGGAATGTCAGCGTTGAAGCTGCAAGACAGACAGGATTATCTGAATCAACAATTGTAGTTTGTGGTGGCGGAGATTCTCAATTAGGTTGTATTGGAGTTGGATCTATCAAGCCAAACCAAGCAGCTCTATTTGGAGGAAGTTTCTGGCAGTATGAATTTAATACTGATAAACCTTATATTGATGATAAAGGAAGAATTCGAGTAAATTGTCATTCTGTACCTTCTGTATGGCAGCAGGAAGCAATTGCATGGAGTTCTGGATTAGTAATGAGATGGTTTAGAGATGCGTTCTTAGATCTCGATGTAGAACTTGCAAAACAATTAGGAACATCAGTTTATGCACTGATGGATAAAAAAGCAAAAGATATTCCAATTGGATGTTACGGTATGTATTCAATTTTTGCAGATATTATGAATTTTAGAAATCTAAAGCACGCGAGTCCAACTTTCATGAACTTCTCTATAGATCCTTTAAAATTTAATAAAGCGACTTTCTATAAATCAATTATGGAAAATGCAGGTTTGATAACATTAGGTCACTTAAAAATGGTTGAAGAAATTACTGGGAATAAACCAGAAGAAATTTTCTTTGCTGGCGGTTCAGCATATAGTGAACTTTGGTCGCAAACCATTGCAGATATTTTAGGTATCCGAGTGATTACTCCAAAAGAAAAAGAAGCAACAGCATTAGGTGCTGCATTTTTAGCTGGTATTGGTAGCGGAGTTTACTCTAGTTTAGAAGAAACGAATCAATATGTTCATATTGATAAAGTGTTTGAGCCTAATATGGATAATCATCGTAGGTATCTAGAAATTTTTGAAGATTGGAAAGAGCTTTATAAAGAGGTGCTAAACATTTCAGATAAAGGATTAACTGATTATATGTGGATTGCGCCAGGATCTGAATAATGAAGGAGTGATTATATGTTTGTATTAGATGAAAAAGAAAGAGAATACCGTTTCGGTGACAGTGGCCCAAAATATTTAATGAGAGGTCCACGTTCCAATTTTGCAGTAGTAAAATTTAATCCAGGTCAAGATTTTCCTGCTCATTATCATGAAATTATGGAAGAAAACTTCTATGTTCTTGAAGGGAAAATTGATATTTATGTTGATGATAAAAAAGTAACTTTATCAAAAGGGCAATTTATCCATATTGAACCAAATGAAGTTCATTATGTGAAGAATCCTTATGATGAACCTATTGTTATGGTATCAACATTGGCGCCTTTCCAAGAAGTAGATAAAATCGAAACACCTGATTTTGAGCCGAAAGATTAGAACCCCTAACCCCCTGATGAATCTTTCTCAGGGGGTTGTAATTTATAGTTAAGTTGTGAAAGAAAAGAAAGGAATTTATTTATGACATACCCAGATTATATTCATGAATTGTGTCACGTAACATATGACATGTGGAATAAGGGTTGGGACGAATATAATGGTGGTAATGTTAGCTACCGTTTGACCAAAGATGAAGCGGCATCTCTGGAAACTGACCTTATAGGAACAGAATACACATATTACTCTAAAAACAGAAAAGAAGTAGAAGTGCTCGATGTACCGGAACATGTTCAAGGTGAATATATCTTGATTACTGCATCTGGAAGCCAATTTAGAACATTGTGCTTGCAACCAGAAGTTGATACTGGAATCATTCAATTAACTCCTAAGGGTTACCAAGTAGTAGCTGGATTCGTGACTGGTAAACGACCAACAAGTGAAATCTTCATGCACGTATTGGCTCATGCAGCACGTCTAAAAGTAGATCCAAATCACCGTGTTGTGATTCATAACCATGCAACAAATATTGCTGTATATTCATTATTAGATGAAGTGACAAGTGAATCACTAACACTGGATTTATGGTCGGTGTTAACAGAATCTATTGTTGTGTTCCACGATGGTATC
Organism: uncultured Streptococcus sp.; assembly: GCA_902479935.1. Lineage (GTDB taxonomy): Bacteria > Bacillota > Bacilli > Lactobacillales > Aerococcaceae > Granulicatella. Next base: position 61,766 of record CABSQV010000004.1, read on the forward strand.
GCTGTGTTGCCTTGGGAAGTTCCTGGAACTCAGTTAATTGGTGTTGATACAGCTCGTGAACTTGCGACACATCGATTGGTAGTGTGGGCAAAACACGGAGTGCTTTCAACTGGAAAAGATTACCAAGATTGCTTTGGATTAATCGAAACAGCCGATAAAGCTGCTCATATTGCGTTAGAGTTAAAACGTGTTAGCGGAAAGAGTGTTAGCGAAAATAATGTATTATCAAAAGCAGATTTAAGAAAAATATGCGACGTTCTTGGAGTAGAAGGAAAATATTTAAACGACTAGCATTAGTCGATAATTAAAACTAAAACGATGAATAATTAAAAAATGGAATTGCCAAAACTATTTAAAAGAATGTTCATTACGAAATAACATCAGACGTCAGTGATTATCGCTGGCGTCTTTTCGTTTGGACTTATCAACTGCTCAGAAAACTGTTAAAATAATGGTGAATACACAGTAGAAAGGGAATTCGCTATGACTAGAAGTTCTGTATGGATCCAACAAGAAATTGAGGGAGTGAAGCTATATGTTTATCGTTCCAATGTCAAAAACGCTACGACCATTTATTTTTTAGATGGAGATCAATTCGAAGAGCCTTTTAACCATTGGATTTGCAAACATCAACCTGCACTTAATTTTGTACTCATAAATGCAAATAATCGAACAGATGATTATACACCTTGGCCTCTCCAGGCATCTGAAACCATGCCGATGGATTTCGGTGGGAAAGCGGCAGAACATCTTACGTTTATCACGACTCATGTGATTCCATTTTGTGAGAGTGAATATGGTTTTAATTCAAGTGCAGAAAAGAGAGTTATCGGTGGTTATTCGCTAGGTGGATTATTCAGCCTGTATGCAACGGTGAACACTGATTTATTCGGAAACGTCCTTAGTTGCTCTTCGTCGCTGTGGTATCCGGATTTTCTGGACTATTTAAAAGAACATCCCTTTAAAGCCAATCATCTAAAATTGTACATGAGTGTGGGGGACCAAGAAGGAACGACTGCTACGAATTTAACAGCAGACCAAACTTCTAATACGATAGCATTAAAAGATTTCTATGAGCCGAAATTTCAAGCAGGTGATTTCAAGTTTACGTTGGAAGAGGGAAATCATGGAAATGATATCTCGGGACGTGCCTGGCGCGCAGTTGAATGGGTAGAAGAAAATTGTAAATAATAAACAAAAAATCCACTGGTTGAACCAATGGATTTTTTTTACTAGCGGTGCCAAAGGGTCTCGAACCCCCGACCTAGCGTTTAGGAAACGCTTGCTCTATCCAACTGAGCTATGACACCCTGATACATTTATTGAACCACAGAACCCGCTATCTGTCCATACGCAATCACTTATTCTTTACTAAAACGAGAATTGACTATCTTCATCCTCGCAGCAATCTAAATATAGAACGACATCATTTTCTTTTTAAACATAGAAGGTTTAGAGAAAACTGATTCTATTAAAGAAGATGGAGTCTCTTGGGATTCTATGGTAGGAGTAAGAGCGAGAGGTAACTGATGCGAATTTGAGACTCTAGGAATTTATTCCGTAGAGACTCATTGAGGCTCAGTAGGTGAGAGACTTCGGCTCGAACCGGTACAGCTCTTATCCCTACCATGAAGATATCCCCAAGGGACGGAATCAATATTTTAAATAGAGTCAAATTTTATCTCTAAACCTTCGATTTAAGTATAAAAAAACCACCAAAGAAAATCTTTGGCAGTTTCAAGTTCATTTATTTAGTTTGTTGATTGACGGCGTGAAGATTGCCAGTGTGAGTACAGACGGAAGATTGAATCGACCGTAAAGATAGCAAGTGCAATCATCCCGGCGGTAATCATTGTTTGACCGAAGAAGAATTTTCCTTTTTCAACATCTCCTACAAAGAAGGCGTATACGGTACGATACATGCCTGCACCAGGAACGAGCGGGAAAAATCCAGGGATAAAGAATACCGTTACGGGAGCTTTAAAATAGCGTGCTGCTAAGTGCGATAAAAATGCAATTGTAAGGCCGCTATAGTAAGTAGCTAGTTGTAATCCAGAGCTGTCCAAGAAGAAGAGATATACAAACCAACCAATGCCTCCAATAATCGAAATATGAATGAGGAGTCGTTTTGGTGCTTCAAAGACAATACAACTGAAGTAGACAGCAATGAGAGCACTAATCACTTGATAAATCATAAGGGGTTTGCACCTCCTGCTAAGACGAGTCCCAAAGCAACAGCAATAGCGACGGAAAGAGCCGTCACAAACGCTTCAATTGCCCGAGCTGCTCCTGAGTTGTAGTCTCCGCGTAATGTATCGCGAATGGCATTTGTAATGGCGGTTCCAGGAACGGCCGGCATGATTAATCCTACAATGGAGATGCCGATTCGAGCGTCCGGAACGAAATGTTTCTGAATCAAAATAATAATGACAATCGCTGGAATAATCGAGATGAGGTTCAACACGAATGTTCCTAATTTTAATTTTGGATCTAACTTATAAACAAATGGCATGATAATCGCTGCTACTGATGCTATGACGAGTTCAATTGGCGTTGCTCCAAATAGAGCAGCGTAGAACCCGCACATCAGAACAAGGCCTAAGTCTTTTAACCACTGTGGATATTCTGATTCTTTTAAATCCTGTAATCGTTGATAAGCTGTATCGAGGTCAATTTCTTTTGTCACTAATTGACGAGAGATTGCGTTGACCTTATAAATTCGGTTCAAGTTCGTGTCGCGATTTGGAACACGACGAATTTCTGTAATAGAATCGATGCAGTCATCATCGAGCGTTGCAAAGATTCCAGTCGCCATTGCGAAGGCTTCGCAAGTTTCAAAGTTTGAAGTGGAGAGAATATAGTTCATTGTTTCTTCCACGCGATACGATTCCGCATTGCATTCGAGCATGATTTGACCGGCAAGAATAGCGGTATCCATTAATTTTTTTGCATATGATCGCACAAAGCCTTCCTCCTTACTAAAATACTCTCTAAGTATAGCATACTAGCGGTGTTTTGCTAAGTAGAAATTTTTATAAAATGAAACTGTACTATTTTTAAATTGTAATCAGATTAGTACAGTTGTTTTTTTGATGATTGTTTTAACATTGTACTGTTTTTTTAAAAGTATTTAGTGTATTATTAAGATAACAAATTTTTGGAGGGATATCCGTGGAATTATTTGAAGAATTATCACTTAAAGTGAAAGGGAAAGACGTTAAAATCGTATTTCCAGAAGGAGATGAACCAAGAATTATTGGTGCAGCGGTTCGTTTATTAGCAGATGGACTTTGCAAACCAATCTTACTTGGGAATGTAGACCAAATTAACGAAGTGGCAAACGCTCGTGGATTTAACATTTCTCATTTAGAAATTATCGATCCTGAAACTTATGCAGACGATAAATATGCAGAAATGGTAGCAAGCTTTGTAGCACGTCGTAACGGTAAAGTATCTGAAGAAGATGCGCAAAAATTATTACGTGACGTAACTTACTTCGGAACAATGATGGTATACATGGGCTTAGCAGACGGTTTAGTATCTGGTGCGGTTCACTCAACAGGGGACACTGTACGTCCAGCGTTACAAATCATCAAAACAAAACCAGGTGTCTCTCGTACAAGTGGTGCGTTCATCATGATCAACAGCGACAAATCTAAGAAATACTTATTCTCAGACTGCGCAATCAACATCAACCCTAACGCACAAGAATTAGCTGAAATCGCAGTAGAATCTGCTAAAACAGCTGAATTATTTGGTATCGAACCAAACGTTGCAATGTTAAGTTTCTCAACAAAAGGTTCTGCTAAATCTGAGGAAGCATTAAAAGTAGCTGAAGCAACTAAAATCGCTCAAGAATTAGCTCCAAACTACAACATCGACGGCGAATTACAATTCGATGCTGCCTTCGTACCAAGCGTTGGTAAACAAAAAGCTCCAGACTCAACAGTAGCTGGACAAGCAACAGTATTCGTATTCCCAGAAATCCAATCAGGAAACATCGGATACAAAATTGCACAACGTTTCGGTAACTTCGAAGCAATCGGACCAATCCTACAAGGATTAAACAAACCAATCTCTGACTTATCACGTGGATGTAACGAAGAAGACGTCTACAAATTAGCAATCATCACTGCTAACCAAGCATTGATGGAAAATTAGGGAGAAAGACAGAAGACAAAAAATGACTCGCAGTGCGAGTCATTTTTGCTTTATGTAAATTCAAAATCATTCACACTGTGAATGATTTCCACAAAGCTTATTAGATGTTCTCGAATCACGAGTGATGAAGAGAACGTCAATAAGCTACTGTGCGATGCGAGACTTCGCGATTTCTGCGATGGCGAACTCAACTACACAAAACGACTCGCAATGCGAGTCGTTTTTTATATATTCCGTAAATTACATTTCCCAAATCATTCACACTGTGAATGATTTCTGAGCGGTGTGAGAAGTAATCTGGGAAGCAAAACTTCACAGTGCGAAGTTTTGGGCCTGTGATGGCAAAGTCAAACAAACTTTTGCAATTCTATTTTACATAAAAATTTTTTATCATTATAACGTATACATTATAATGATATTTTTAAATTTCATTTAAAAATGTTATGATATCAACGTTTATAAGAGTTTTTCATTTTAAAAACGGGGGAATTTTTTTCTAAGCAGATAAATTGCTTTAACGTTTAAGTGATGATAATCTTATTTCAATCCCAAGAGAGAAGACGTCGCTTTCTTGGACAAACCATTCACGAAAAGAGGAAAAGAATTTGAAAAATATTTTATTTGTAGTAGGTAGCTTACGTAAAGGTAGCTTCAACCACCAAATGGCAGAAAAAGCAGAACGTATTTTAGAAGGGAAAGCAACTGTCACTTACTTAGATTACTCAAACCTTCCATTAATGAACCAAGACTTAGAAACTCCAGTATTACCTGAAGTACAAGCAGCTCGCGATGCATTTGGTAAAGCTGATGCAGTATGGATCTTCTCACCAGCGTATAACTTTGCAATTCCTGGAACAGTGAAAAACTTATTAGACTGGATGAGCCGTGCATTAGACTTATCAGATACACACGGACCTTCAATTCTACAAGATAAAGTTGTAACGGTATCAGCAATGGCAAACGCAGGACATGAACCATTATTTGCAGCTTATCATGCATTATTACCATTCATCCGTATGCAAGTAGTGGGTGAATTCACTGGCGCTAAAATAAACCCAGAAGCTTGGGGAACAGGCGTTGTGACTTTAGATGAAGAAGTAGTAGAAGGACTTGAAAAACAAGCGGAAGCATTATTAAACGCCTAATTAAAAACTTAACTTTTAAAAGCAGTCTCCATAGATGGGGGCTGCTTTTTTTGAACAATATGCGAACAGACATTTGCCCTAGACCTTCCTGTTATGCTAAAATTGTTCTGATATAGACAAAAAAAGGAGCATCATTCATGTATGAATATTTAAATGGAGAGTTAGCGCATATCTTACCAACAGCAATTGTTGTCGATGTGCATGGTGTAGGGTATCAAGTGGTTTTTGCAAACCCATACCGCCTACAAGATTCTCTGAAGAAGCAAATTAAAGTTTTAGTACAACAAGTCGTTCGTGAGGATTCCATTACCTTATACGGATTTATTTCAAGCGAAGAACGCGAATTATTCCAACGTTTAATTAGCGTTTCTGGTATCGGTCCGAAGAGTGCGATGAGTATTTTAGCCAATGACGATACAGAAGGTTTCGTGAATGCTGTAGAAAGTGGGAATGTCACTTATTTAACAAAATTCCCTGGTGTTGGAAAGAAAACAGCGCAACAAATCATTTTGGACTTAAAAGGGAAGTTTGAAGCACTTCCTGAAGAAGCGACTAAAGCTGTAGTTTCAACAAACCAAGCAACACTGGAAGAAGCGAAAGAAGCCTTACTGGGCCTTGGTTATTCTGCAAAAGAAATTACGAAGATTTGGAAGTCGCTGGAAGCAGCTGCTCCAAGTACGACTCAAGAGGCATTAAAAGTAGCCTTTAAACTATTGATGAAATAATGGAGGATTATCGTGGAGGAAGAACGTTTTATTGACGGAAACCCGCTGGACGAAGGGGAAGTACAAGCCGAATTATCACTAAGACCACAGACGTTGCAACAATATATCGGTCAACAAAAAGTAAAAGAAGAGCTTGCCGTCTATATTCAAGCGGCTCGCAGTCGTTCTGAAGCCTTGGATCACGTGTTACTATACGGGCCTCCAGGACTTGGGAAGACGACACTTGCGATGGTTATTGCTAACGAATTAGAAGTTGGCATTAAGACGACAAGTGGACCAGCCATTGAACGTCCAGGAGACTTAGTGGCGCTCTTAAACGACTTACAAGCAGGGGATGTCTTATTTATCGACGAAATTCACCGCTTACCACGAGTTGTGGAAGAGATGTTGTATTCTGCGATGGAAGATTTCTTCGTGGATATCGTGGTCGGACAAGGGCCAACAGCGCATCCGGTGCATTTCCCGTTGCCGCCATTTACTTTGATTGGTGCGACGACTCGTGCAGGGGCACTTTCTGCACCGCTTCGTGACCGTTTCGGAATTGTGGAACATATGGAGTATTACGATGAAGCATCTCTAGCTGAGATTGTTAAACGTAGTGCGAATGTTTTTGATAGTGAAATTAAAGAGGAAGCAGCTCTTGAAATCGCGCTTCGTTCTCGTGGAACACCGCGTATTGCCAATCGTCTCTTGAAGCGTGTACGTGACTTTTCTCAAGTATACGAAGAAGGCATGATTTCAAAAGAAATTACGCAGCAAGCCCTAAAAGTCTTGCGAGTAGATGCTAAAGGCTTAGACCATATCGACCGTAAATTATTGATGGCGATGATTGATTTATATGATGGCGGTCCAGTGGGACTTGGAGCCATTGCGGCGAACATTTCAGAAGACGCCGAAACTATCGAAGATATGTATGAACCATATTTATTACAAATTGGATTTTTAAAACGGACATCACGCGGTCGTGTGGTGACGCCTGAAGGATATGCTCACTTAGGGCGCTTATATCCCATGTCGTAAGGAAGGAAATAGAAATGAACTATACAACGAAAGATTTTGACTTCGATTTACCAGAAGAATTAATCGCTCAAACGCCATTGAAAGACCGTACGTCTTCACGTTTATTAGTGGTGGATAAAACAACACATAGCATTGAAGATAAACATTTTTCTGATTTACTAGATGAATTAGAAGAAGGAGATACACTTGTTGTGAATAACACGCGTGTATTGCCAGCACGTCTTTATGGAACAAAAGAAGAGACTGGCGCTCATATTGAGGTCTTACTATTAACGAATACGGAAGGCGACAAGTGGGAAACACTTGTGAAACCTGCGAAACGTATGAAAGTAGGTAGTGTGGTTTCTTTTGGTGACGGACGACTTAAAGCAACAGTTGTGGAAGAATTAGAACAAGGTGGACGGATCATCGAGTTTTCATACGAAGGAGTATTCCTAGAAGTGTTGGAATCTCTTGGTGAAATGCCATTACCACCATATATTAAAGAACGTTTAGAAGATAAAGAACGTTACCAAACCGTTTATGCGAAAGAAAATGGATCTGCAGCAGCACCTACAGCTGGTTTACACTTTACGGAAGAATTAATGCAAAAAATCCGTGAGAAAGGCGTGAATATTGTCCCAGTCACATTGCACGTTGGTCTTGGAACGTTTAGACCTGTTTCTGTGGATTCTCTTGAAGATCACAAGATGCATTCAGAGTATTATAATGTGTCAAAAGAAACTGCAGACATGATTGAAGCGACTAAGAAAGCTGGCAAACGTGTTATTGCTGTTGGTACGACATCGATTCGTACGTTAGAAACAGTTGCCAGAGACAATGATGGGCATGTGGTGCCTGCGAGTGGTTGGACGGATATTTTTATCTCTCCTGGGTATGAGTTCCGTGTGGTGGACGCGTTTGTAACGAATTTCCACTTGCCAAAATCAACGCTTGTTATGCTTGTCAGTGCTTATCTTGGACGTGAATTCACACTAGAAGCGTATCAGCACGCCATCGAAGAACGTTACCGCTTCTTTAGTTTTGGCGATGCAATGTTTGTGCATAAATAAAGAGAAATTGACCGTAGGTCAAATATTGAAGCGTGGGGATGTCTTCATGGTAGTGGTAATAGTTGTACCAGCGGGAGCCAAGGTCTCCCGCCTACCGAGCCTCAAAGGACCTCTAGAAAATAAATTTTCAAGAGGTTCTAATTCGCATCGGTTACTAGTCACTATTACTCCTACCATAGAATCCCCATGCTTCTTCATTTGCCCACGGTCTTTTTGTGCTTTTATGCGAAACGGTGCTAAAGAAGGGTAACGTTATTTGTGAGTACATACTAGTGTAAATTCACAGGCGATGGAATTGCAACGTGCGAAAGTTGGTCTAACTTCGAAGCGCTAAAAATAAATAAAAAAACAGAAGTTAAGGTTCAAATCTTAACTTCTGTTTTCTTTTGATTTCATAAATACGTGTTGGATGATAAAGATAGCTGCGGTTACGAGCACTCCTACGATTACGGCGCTTTGTACGTTGTAAGGTGTTTGAGAGAGTGCACTTCCTAAATAATAAGTAACTTGGCTAAGAATCAATCCCCATATGATGGTAACAATATATTTCACGGACAACCCTTCTTTCATTTCCCATTATAGTACAAGCAAGATTCTTTTGACAATAGATGGGCCGAAAAACTTTCCAAAAGGGAGCGCGAGTGGGGAAGATATGCTATAATAAGACGACTAATACGAGAGGAGGAACCCTATGCCATTTACAACTTTACAAGTATTCAGTAGCTATTCATTACTCAAGAGTACGATTCGTTTAAATGAGTATGTAGAGACTGGAAAATTATTAGGTTATAAGCAACTTGCCTTAACGGATGATGGTGTATTGCACGGCGCAGTGGAATTTTACGAGCGCTGTATTCAAAATGGAATTCAACCGATTCTAGGATGTACATTCGAGGTTGCCTGGAAGAGTGATGCCTCAAGAAAAGAAATGCTCATCGTCTATGCAAAAGGAGCGAAGGGGTACGAATCCCTCCTGAAACTTTCAACCTTATATCAACAAGGGCTTACTTGGACAAAGGAGATGACGGAGTGGATTGTCACTCATAGCGAAGACGTGAAAATCGTTCTTCCTCCAATGGACAGTGAGTGGGTTGCGGCGCATTCTAAGGGCAGACTTGAAGCAGTTCTAGGAGCTGTGAAGGAAGAGTATGGTGCCGTTGAGATTGCCGTAGGGATTACTCGCGAAATGGTTGAACGAGGTGAGTTCGACACGATCCGTGAAGGGATTGAAGCTGCTGGTGTCATTCCAGTTGCCTTTAGCGTCTCACGTTATTTAAATACAACTGATTATTTCCCATGGAAAGTGTTACAAGCGATTCGACTAGGGGAAACTCTTTCGTTTACACAAGAAGATGCAACAGGGAGCGAATCGTTACCTGAAGCGACTTCGATGACGAAGGTGTTCCAAGCGGCAATAGGTGGAATCCTTCTTACGAACTTAGAACAGTTTACAAAAGACTTAGTGGTGGAAATTCCTCTAAGAGATACGATGCTTCCTAAATTCCCAGTGCCAGGTGGAAAGACGAGTGCACAGTTCCTTTATGAATTATGTGAGGCTGCGATGCTTGAGATGGGAGTAACGACGCCTATTTATGTGAAACGCCTTAAAGAAGAGTTAGCTGTGATCCATGAAATGGGCTTTGATGATTACTTCCTTATCGTTTGGGATATTATGCGTCATGCACGAGAAAAAGGCATTCAAACAGGTGCTGGTCGTGGATCTGCGGCGGGATCTCTTGTTGCGTACCTCTTGCATATTACAGGCGTTGATCCGATTCGTTATAACTTGCTATTTGAGCGTTTCTTAAACCGTGAACGTTATACGATGCCCGATATCGATTTGGACTTCCCAGATGATAAGCGTGAAGATATTTTAGCCTATATTGTGTCGAAATATGGCAATCAAAATGTAGCGCAAATTGTAACGTTTGGTACGCTTGGGGCGAAGCAAGTGATTCGTGATGTATGTAAAGTCTTTGGCGAAAACATTATTACGGTTCAGAAGTTTTCGAACAATATCGCTCAAGGGAAAGTAACGCTGGAGCAGACTTATAAAGAAAATAAGGCGTTTAGAGAACATGTGGAAAGTAGCGAGCGTAATCGTAAACTCTATCAAGTGGCGAGAGCGCTTGAAGGACTTCCACGTCATTCATCTGTCCATGCGGCAGGAGTCGTGTTATCACAAGACGAGTTGACGAAGACCGTTCCTTTAATGAAACGAGACAAAGGGTATTCGGCGTCACTTCTGGAAGCCGATTGGATGCTCACGCAGTATGCGATGCAGGCTGTTGAAAAAGTCGGCCTTCTCAAAATGGACTTGCTAGGGTTAAGCAACCTGACATTGCTTCATAAGGCGATTCAACAGACTCAAAAAATGACGAAGAAAGCATTAGATATTACGAAGATACCTTTAGGCGATCCGCGTACATTTGAGCTTTTCCAGAAGGCACAAACAAACGGGATTTTCCAATTCGAGTCCGACGGGATTCGTCGCGTCTTGAAGGACATGCAACCAACAGAGTTCGAAGATTTAGTAGCAGTTCTTGCGCTTTATCGTCCAGGTCCAATGGAACAAATTCCACACTTTATTAATCGTAAAAAGGGAACGGAAATTGTTCAGTATCCTCACGCGTCGTTGCAAAAGATTCTTGAACCAACATACGGTATCTTGGTTTACCAAGAACAAGTTATGCAGGCGGCTAGTGAAATGGCTGGATTTACTCTAGGAGAAGCCGATATTTTACGTCGTGCCATCGGGAAGAAGAATAGTGATGCGATTGCTGCACAAAAAGAAAAATTTGTGCAAGGGGCCCTTTCAAAAGGGTATAAACAAGAAGATGCTGAGACGGTTTATGACTATATCGAAAAGTTTGCCAACTATGGATTTAATAAATCACACGCGGTCGCTTATGCGATGTTGTCTTATCAACTAGCTTACTTAAAAGCAAATTATCCAACGGCATTCTTTACGGCTTTATTCCAAAACGCGAGCGCGAAATCAGCGAAGTTACAAGATTATTTGGTTGAAGCACGCCAGTTAGGAATTAAAATTCTTCCGCCAAGTATCAATCGTAGTTTTGCAGATTTCGTGGCAGATGATAGTGGAGTCATTGTTGGGCTTAATAATATTAAGGGGATTCGTCGAGACTTTGTGGAAAGTATCGTGAAGAATCGTTATGAGTATGGACCGTTCAAAGGGTTCCAAGACTTTGCTTACCGAATAGGCGCTCAATACACGAAAGAACCGCTATTACTCGCGTTAATTAATGCAGGGGCTTTTGATGAATTTGGTGAAACAAGGGCAACGCTGAAGGAAAATGTGGATGCCGTTGCTAAGAGTGTGAAGTTCCACGGCTTGAATTTATCGCTAGAAGATGACTTAGAAGTGGCGTTCACACATGTGGAAGAAGAACCACTCCTGCAACGAATTGAAGAAGAAATTGAAGTCCTTGGGTTTTCAGTTTCTCCTCATCCTTCCTCAAAATATGATCCTCTTGTCAAGAGTGGATGGATCACCCCGATTCAAACCGTTTTTGAAGAAGGGTATATGCGATTTGTAGGGATGATTGTGGACATTCGTAAAATCTCGACTCGTAAAGGAGAGCAGATGGCGTATGTCACACTTCAAGATGCGTCTGGAATGATGGATGTTGTCGTGTTTCCGTCTACGCTTGCCGAAGTCTATCAACACCTTCAACAAAACACGATGGTTCTAGCAGAAGGTCGTGTGAAAAAAGGGCAAAAGGGACAATGGCAATTGCAATTAAACCGCATGTATCCGATGAGTTTTGCAGATAAGCTTCTTGAAGATTCTGCCAAGATATTGAAAATTGCGATTCGCCCAGAGAAACATACTCCAGAAGTCTATGCAGAAATCAAGCAACTCGTCACTAAATATAAAGGGGTGACACCTGTTGAATTATTCCTCGTGAATAGTAAAACGCTTGTAAAGAATTCTTTTGCAAACGGTGTAAACCTTGAGTCGAAGCTAATCCCTAGTCTTATTGACGTTTTAGATAAAGAATGTATAAAAATTGTAAATTGAAAAAGTTTATGAAAATGAAAGACATTTGTTTAAAAAAGTGATAAAATGAGAACAAATGGGCTTGTTCCAGTAAAAATAAATCTAAGAGGTGAATCTTTGTGAAACGCATTGCTGTTTTAACAAGTGGAGGAGATGCTCCAGGGATGAATGCCGCTGTACGTGCGATTGTACGTAAGGGTATTTATGAAGGTTTTGAAGTATACGGAATTAACTATGGTTTTGCCGGGTTAGTAGCTGGTGATATCCGTAAATTAAATCCGTCAGACGTGAGTGACTTGATTGGTCGCGGGGGTACATTCTTGTATTCTGCACGTTATCCAGAATTCGCAAACCGCGAAGGACAAGAAAAAGGAATCGAACAATTAAAGAAATTCGGTATTGAAGGTCTTGTTGTTATCGGTGGTGACGGAAGCTATCAAGGGGCCGTTGCCTTAACAAAACTTGGTTTCCCAACTGTTGGGGTTCCAGGAACAATCGACAATGATATTCCAGGTACGGAATATACAATCGGTTTTGATACTGCCATCAATACTGTATTAGAAGCGCTAGACCGTCTTCGTGATACTGCGACATCACACGTTCGTACGTTTATCGTTGAAGTTATGGGTCGTCGTGCTGGAGATATCGCACTTTGGACAGGGGTTGCCAGTGGTGCAGAACAAATTTTGATTCCAGAACAAGATTTTGATTTAGAAACTGTCGCTAAAGAAATCAAACAAGGTCGCTTGAACGGTAAGAAACATACATTAATCATTCTTGCAGAAGGTGTGATGTCTGGTGACGAACTTGCTAAGAAACTCCGTGAATACGATAGTGACTTCCATACACGTGTTACAGTATTAGGACACGTTCAACGTGGTGGAGCTCCAAGTGCTCGTGACCGTGTACTTGCAAGTCGTATGGGTGCCAAAGCAATCGATTTATTAAAAGAAGATATCGGTGGCGTGTGTGTCGGCGTGAAAGCAGAACAAATTATCTATAGCGATATCGTTGAAACATTAGCAAACGGCAAACATTTACCTAACTTAGAGTTGTATCAACTAAATAAAGAAATTTCATTCTAAAACAAACTAAAGGAGTCAAGAAAAAATGAAAAGAACTAAAATCGTATGTACTATTGGACCTGCTAGTGAAGCGCCAGAAAAATTAGCAGCTTTAGCAGAAGCAGGAATGAACGTTGCGCGTTTAAACTTCTCTCATGGTGACCATGAAGAACATTTAGCACGTATCAACACAATCAAAAAAATTCGTAAAGAAACAGGACGCGTTATCGCGATTCTTTTAGATACAAAAGGACCAGAAATCCGTACACATGATATGGAAAATGGTGCGATTGAATTCCACACTGGTGATGTTGTTCGTATTTCAATGACTGAAGTTTTAGGAACAAAAGAAAAATTCTCTATTACTTACCCAGAATTAATCAACGATGTTAAACCTGGATCAATTATCTTAGTAGATGATGGTTTAGTAGGTTTAGCGGTTACTGAAGTAGACCACGCAAATGGCGAAATCGTCTGCGTAGTAAACAACAGTGGTGTTGTTAAAAACAAAAAAGGAATTAACGTTCCTGGCGTAAAAACAAAATTACCTGGTATCACTGAAAAAGACCGTGCAGATATTATCTTCGGTATTGAAAATGATATCGACTTCATCGCAGCAAGTTTCGTTCGTCGTGCTTCAGACGTTCAAGAAATCCGCGATTTATTAAAAGAACATAACGCAACTCACATCCAAATTATTCCAAAAATCGAAAACCAAGAAGGTATCGACAACATTGACGAAATCTTAGCATTATCTGATGGTTTAATGGTTGCTCGTGGAGACATGGGTGTTGAAATCGCTGCGGAAGAAGTTCCGATCGTTCAAAAAATGTTAATCAAGAAATGTAACACTTTAGGTAAACCAGTTATCACCGCTACTCAAATGTTAGATTCAATGCAACGTAACCCACGTCCAACACGTGCGGAAGTTGGTGACGTAGCGAACGCTATCTTCGATGGTACAGATGCAGTTATGTTATCTGGTGAATCTGCAGCAGGGGATTACCCAGTTGAAGCAGTTCGTACAATGGCTAACATCTGTGTTCGTACAGAACAAGAAATCCGTGTACGTGACAAATTCAAATTAAAAGCATTCGATGAAACTGATGTGGCAGAAGCTATCGGCCGTTCAGTAGCTCATACAGCTAAAAACTTAAAAGTGAAAACAATCGTTGCTGCAACTGAATCAGGACATACTCCAAAAATGATTTCTAAATTCCGTCCTGACGCAACAATCTTAGGTGTGACTTCTTCTGAACGTCAACAACGTGCAATGTCTCTAATCTGGGGTGTTAAACCAGTAATCGTTGAACGTGCACATTCTACAGATGAAATGTTCGAAATCTGTATGCAAGCCGTTCGTGACAACCACAATGCACAAGAAGGCGATTTAGTCATCATCACTGCTGGTGTACCTTTAGGAATTAAAGGAACAACAAACATGATGAAAGTTGCTCGCGTATAATTCATTTAAATCATATTAAAAAGCTTGAACATACCGTAAAAAGTTGTTCAAGCTTTTTTGTGTTGTGAAGTCATTTTATAAAATATAGAGAAATCGTTAGAAATACAAGGAGTTAAATGACTGTAAGCCCTATTTTGTGGTAAAATAAAAGGACAAATGTAGAAGAAGGAGGTTTGTTATGACAAGTGAATTATCGACCGTTGTTCAAGCCATTATCACGGATGAAAATGAAAAGTACTTTTTCGTTCAAAAGAGTGGAGAAACATTCCGTCTAAAAAAAGACGACGCTACCGAATCACTAAAGATTGGTGATGTAGTAACGGGATTCTTATATGAGAATTCTTCGCGTAAAAAAGTCTTTACGCTCCGCATTCCTGAAATAACAAATGAAAGTTATGGATGGGCAAGCGTGACACAAGTCAGAAAAGACTTAGGCGTATTCGTGGATATTGGTTTAGAAGATAAAGATATGGTAGTTTCATTGGATGAACTTCCAAGTATGAAAGAGTTATGGCCTAAGAAAAATAATCGTTTATTTGTCACTTTAATTAAAGATAAAAAGGACCGCACATGGGCAACGATGGGAGACGGTCAAGCATTAAATGAAAAAGTTGTTCGTGGTCATAAAGGATTATTGAATAAAGATTTAACAGGAACAGTGACACAAGTAAAACTTGTAGGAACAACGATTTTTACACCAGAAGGGTATAAATTATTCTTGCATCCTTCGGAGCGCTTATATGAACCAACGCTCGGAGAAGAAATTACCGTTCGTGTGATTGGTCTTCGTCCTGACGGGGTACTGAATGTATCGATGCGTCCACGCGCTCACGAAGCGATTGGAGACGATGCAGAGATGATTGTAGCGATGCTGAAGAATCGTCCAACACATACACTTCCTTATTGGGATAAAACAGATCCAAAAACGATTAAAGAGATTTTTGGAATTAGTAAAGGGCAATTTAAACGTGCCATTGGTAATTTATTAAAAGCAAAACGAATTACACAAGAAGAAGGATTTATCCATCTGATTGAAGAATAATGAGTGGAGGCGAGTCGCTTGTCATCTATTTCTATTGAAGGGATTCAAAAGAAATTACAAGAAGAAGGTTTTAAACTGACCCTGCAAAGACAGGCAACAGTAGAAATCCTTCTAGAACATCTGAATGAGCTCTTAACGGCTGAAGAAATTTACATGTACGTGAAACAGAAGTATCCAGATATTGGACTAGCAACTGTGTATCGAACATTGGAGATTTTAACCGACTTAGGAATCATTTCTAGGAATCTGTTTGATGATGGCATTGGTCGTTATCATCTAAAACAAACCGTTAATCGTCACTTTGCACATCATCTCTTATGTGTGAAATGCGGACAGATTCAAGAAGTTGAAGAAGATTTGCTCGTTGATGTTGAACAAAAAGTATTAGAGCAATTCCAGTTTCAAGTGCTCGATCATCGTCTAACGTTCCATGGGATTTGTAAGAATTGCCAGCAAAAGGAAGGGTAGAAGATGAAAGAAATACACTACTTCCTGGATAGTATTGCCGTTCAAGGGCTATCCGATAATACCGTTCAAAGTTATAAACGGGACTTGGAAAAGTTTTCTCAGTTTTTAGAAGAACAAAAGGTGACACGTCTTCAAGATGTCGACCATACAACGATGGTATTGTTTCTTCAAAAATTGAAAAAAGATGAATATGCAGTAAGTTCAACAAGCCGCATGATTAGCTGCTTGAAGAAGTTCTTCCAGTTTCTCGTGCAAGAGCGAATGGTAGAAAAAGACCCGACGCAACAAATTCATCCGCCAAAACCGAAGAAGCAGTTACCAAAAGCGCTGAGTATTGATGAGGTGAACAGGTTGCTGGAGGTACCAGATACCTCAACGGTTCTAGGCTTAAGAGATAAAGCAATGCTCGAGCTCTTGTATGCAACTGGGATGCGTGTAAGTGAACTGATTAGCATCGAACTTAGTGATTTACATTTAGAGCTTGGATTCCTACAAACGATTGGGAAGGGGAATAAGCAACGCATTATCCCGATTGGACAGGAAGCAACCAACTGGATTCAAAACTATTTAGAGTATGCACGGCCTGCTCTAGAAGACGAGAAGAAGTTATTGAATGTCTTGTTCTTGAATCACAGAGGCGGACCGTTTACGCGTCAAGGTTTCTGGAAGAATTTAAAGAAAATCGTTCAGACGGCCATGATTACAAAGGAAGTGAGCCCACATACATTGCGCCATTCCTTTGCAACCCATATTTTAGAAGCTGGTGCCGACCTTCGAATCGTGCAAGAACTACTCGGGCACTCAGATATTAGTACGACACAAATTTATACACATATTACAAACGAACGAATGAAGGAAATTTACAAACAAGCACATCCTCGTTCGTAATTAAGAAAATGGAGATGGAAACTATGAAATTTAAAAGAATACATGTCATTGTAATGGACTCTGTAGGGATTGGAGAAGCACCAGATGCTGCAAAATTTGATGATGCAGGTTCACATACTTTAGGTCATATTTCAGAAACTGTAGGCTTAAATGTGCCAAATATGCAACGCTATGGTTTAGGAAATATTGCTCCTTTAAAAACAGTTCCACCAGTAGAACATCCAGAAGGAAGCTATACAAAACTTGAAGAAGTTTCTGTTGGTAAAGATACAATGACAGGTCACTGGGAATTAATGGGGTTAAATATTAAAACTCCTTTCCGAGTATTTCCTGATGGTTTCCCACAAGAACTATTAGATCGTATTTCTGAGTTCTCAGGAAGAGGAATCGTATGTAACTTACCATACAGTGGTACAGCGGTTATTGATGACTACGGTAAACACCAAATGGAAACAGGCGATTTAATCGTTTATACTTCTGCTGACCCTGTAATGCAAATTGCAGCTCACGAAGACATTATTCCACTTGAAGAGTTATACCGTATTTGTGAATACGCTCGTGAAATTACAAAAGACGATCCATATATGATTGGACGTATCATTGCTCGTCCATATGTGGGTGAACCAGGAAACTTCCAAAGAACTTCAAACCGTCATGACTATGCGTTAAGTCCATTTGGCGAAACAACATTAGACTTCTTGAAGAAAGATGGATTTGATGTGATTGCAATTGGTAAGATTAACGATATCTTCAACGGGCAAGGAATTACTGAATTCGTTCGTACAAAAGACAATATGGATGGCGTGGATAAACTTGTTGAAGTGTTGAAGAAAGACTTCACTGGTATGAGTTTCTTAAACTTAGTAGACTTCGATGCAGTTTATGGACACCGTCGTAATACAAAAGGATACGGAGAAGCACTTGAAGCTTTCGATGCTCGTATTCCAGAAATCGTTGAAAACATGCAAGAAGATGATTTATTAATTATTACAGCTGACCACGGAAACGACCCAACATTCAAAGGAACAGACCACACTCGTGAGTACATTCCAGTGTTAGCCATCAGCAAATCATTGAAACACCCAACACACTTACCAGAAGGCTACTTCAGTGATATCGCAGAAACAATTAGCGAAAACTTTGGTGTAGCATCAACTGGTAACGGAACAAGCTTCTTAAAAGAATTAAACTAATATAGAAAGAGGGAACAACATGAGCAAATACGAACAATTAGTTGAAACAAAAGCGTTTTTACAAGAAAAAGGTATTGGTCACATTGATTTCGGAATGATTTTAGGATCAGGTCTTGGTGAACTTGCTGGAGAAGTGAAGAACCCATTAATCTTTGACTACAAAGATATTCCGAACTTCCCAGTTTCTACAGTTGTCGGTCATGCTGGCCGTCTTGTATATGGTGAATTAGAAGGGAAACAAGTTCTAATCATGGACGGACGTTTCCACTACTATGAAGGTTACGATATGGAAACAGTAACGTTCCCGATTCGTTTAATGAAATTATTAGATGTTGAAACGATTATTGTGACAAACTCAGCTGGTGGTGCAAACCCAACATTTGAACCAGGGGACTTAATGATTATTACAGACCAAATTAACTACACTGGTACAAACCCATTAATCGGACCTAACGATGACCGCTTTGGACCTCGTTTCCCTGATATGAGCCATGCGTACCATGAATACGGACAAGAAGTCGTTCGTAAAGCTGCGAAAGAACTAAACATCAACATTAAAGAAGGAGTATACATGGGATACTCTGGACCAACTTATGAAACACCAGCAGAAATCCGCTTCACACAAGCTATTGGTGGGGACGCTGTAGGAATGTCAACTGTTCCTGAAGTTATCGTAGCAAACCACGCTGGTATCAAAGTGATTGGTATTTCATGTATCACAAACTTAGCTGCAGGAATGCAAGCAAACTTAAACCACGAAGAAGTGGTAGAAACAACACAACGTGTTAAAGAAGTGTTCAAATCATTGGTTCGTAAAGTGTTAGTTTTATATTAAGAGACGAACCTCGAGGAGGAATGAATTTGTTAGTACCTTATTCAGCAACGAATAAAAAAATTGTGATGGGATTACTTTCTTACATCCCAGAATTCAAGGACTTTAAACGATTGCAAGAGGAAATTGAAGAAATCGCGACAAATCTATCCATCAAATGCTGGCTTTTTAAAGAAAGTGACAGCGAGAATTTTATTGGATTGATTGGTGGAGAAAGCACAACAGACACGATTGTCATTAAATATTTATCGGTGTCACCTTCGTTTCGTGGGGAAAATATTACATTCCAAATGTTAGAAGATTTAGCAAAGATGGAAGATAAAGTGTTGAGTGGAACAATTGAGACGAGTGTGATTCTCGCAAAATGGAATAAACATCGTGTAAGTGAGGAACCATGGAAGATTTAACAATTAAAGTAGCTGAATACGAAGGACCGATGGACGTCCTCTTGCATCTGATTCGTGAAATGAAAATCGATATTTACGATATTCCGATGAATGAATTAACGAAGCAGTATTTGAACTTCATTCATTCCATGAAGACCTTGGAGTTGGAAGTGGCAGCTGAGTATTTAGTAATGGCATCAACATTATTAGAAATTAAGGCAAGAATGCTTCTTCCAAAACCAAAACTGGAAGAGTTGGATGAAGACGGGGAGCCAATCATGGAAGATCCTCGTGATCAGTTAGTGCAACAACTATTGGAATATCAACAAATTAAAGAAAATGCCAAAAAGCTTGAGGAACTTTCTTTCCTAAGGGGATTACACTTCGGGAAAGAAGCGAGTGACTTATCTTCGATGCAAGAGATTATCCCTCTAAAAGAAGGAGAAGTGACGACTCAAGATTTATGGAATGCATTAAAGAAATTAGCGCGTAAGAATATTGCGAAAATGCCGCTTAAGGCTAATATTCAACATGAAACGCATACGGTTGAAGAATTGATGGATTCGATTATTTCAAAAATTGAACATACAGATAAGAAACAAGTTCCGTTTGAGGAATGTTTCCCAGCGTTCAACAGGCATGCGATTACAACGACATTTTTAGCGATGTTACAGCTCGTTAGGGAACATCGTGTCCGTTTTATTCAAAGTTCTCCATATGAGGATATTTTGATTGAGAAAAGACAAGAAAAGGAGAAAGAGAGTGACTAAATACATTTCAGTATTAGAAGGCTTACTATTTGTTGCTGGGGATGATGGGATTACATTAGAAGAAGCAAGCTATATTTTAGAACTCGAAAGAAGTGCAGTTCGTCAGTTACTAGATGAATTAAAGAAACGCTTAGAGGACGAAAATAGCGGCTTAGAACTTCTTCTCACAGCTTCTCATTATAAGCTTGTGACAAAGGCTAGTTTAAAATCATATATCGAAAAATATGCGGTTTCTCCATATTCTTCTCAATTGTCTCAAGCTTCTCTAGAAACGTTGGCGATTATCGCGTATAAGCAACCTGTCACACGTGTGGATATTGAGTCGATTCGTGGCGTTCAAAGTAGTGGTTCGATTCAAAAACTATTGCTAAGAGATTTAATTGAAGAGGCTGGAAGATTAGATTCTCCTGGTCGTCCAAAATTGTATAAGACAACAGCTTATTTTATGGATTACTTTGGATTAGAATCGCTGGATGCATTGCCAGATGCTTCAGATTTATTCGATTTAGATTCTGAAGAAGCCAATCAATTATTTAGAGATAATCATGATTTATTTGAAGAGCTGGAAATGCGCTCTAAAGAACATCATGAAGTAGAAGAAGAGAAAGAGTAGGTTTTTTTGTGGAAAGATTACAAAAAGTAATGGCGCACGCTGGTGTGGCATCCCGCAGAAAATGTGAGGCATTTATTCAAGAAGGCCGTGTGAAGGTCAATGGTGAAGTCGTGAGAGAACTCGGCTTTAAAGTAGGTGCCAATGATAAAATTGAGGTAGACGGTATTCCGATTTACAAAGAAGAACCTGTGTACTTCATGTTTTATAAACCAAAAGGCGTGCTTTCAAGTGCAAGTGACGATAAAGGAAGAACCGTTGTGACGGACTATTTTAAAGATGTGGAACAACGCGTGTATCCAGTGGGACGTTTGGACTACGATACAACAGGACTTCTTTTGTTAACGAATGACGGTGAGTTTTCAAACTTAATGACGCATCCAAAGCATCACGTAGAGAAGAAATATATTGCCAAAGTTAAAGGAATCCCAACGCCAAGACAAATGCGTCAATTGGAACGTGGAATTGTCTTAGATGGCAAGAAAACGTCAAATGCTAGAGCTCAAATTTTATCAGTAGATACAGATAAAGGAACAGGGATTGTCTCTTTAACGATTCACGAAGGATGGAACCATCAAGTGAAGCGTATGTTTGAAGCAGTTGAGTTACCTGTTATGAAATTAAAACGTGAAGAGTTCGGATTTTTAACGTTGGAAAACTTACGCCCTGGAGATTATCGTGAATTGCGCTCATTTGAAGTACAGAAGCTAAGAAAGCTCGCTTTAGACGAAAATTAGATTTCTATTAGGGAGTCATACAAAAAGAAAAACGGACTCACAGAGTGAGTCCGTTTTGTTTATTTAGTCTTCATTAAATGGGCTATTTTTTCGTTTAATGGCACCCGTTGGACAAGCTGTATAAGCATCTTTGAACTTTTCTAGCGTATCTTCTGGTAGTGGAACTGTTCCGGTATTGTTGTCTTGTTTTACAAAGGCAATCCCTTCAGCATCGTACTCGAAGATTTCAGGAGCACGTAGTTGACAGATGCCACATGCGATGCAAGACTCGCAATCAACTTTTGTATAAATTTTTGAAAGAGAGGATTTTTTATCCATGAGTCAGTACTCCTTTTATCAAATTTGGATATTACATGCGATCAAGTCGTATGGTGTGGTTCCGTTAAATCGATTATATCGTATTTTAACGGGAAATCGTACCATGTCGACTTTAATTGGCGTGACAGAAGATAAAACTGAAGTATTTTTTGCGAGTTTACCTCATTTAAAAGAAGAGTACTTTCATCAGTTAGTAGATGGATTCTTCCGTGAAGGAATAGTTAGCGAAAATGAATCAGGCATAGTACTACTGAAAGAAATTCCAGAATTTTCGCTTGTGACAAACGGAAGCCATCCTGTCAATTACTTGATGCATCCATATTCGTTTGTGCAATTACGGGATGTGACAAGACTTTGGGTCGAATGGATTAGTTATCACCGCTACGAAGAAACAAGCTATCGTCCTCTGATTCAAAATGTATGGTTACAGCAATTATTTAAGCGTTGGTATAAAGAAGAAAAAGAGAACATTACGTCCGTTTGGTTTAGTAGTGTTGTAGATGAATTCAAGGTTTGGACGGATAAACAAGAAGAACCTGTAAAAGGACATTGGGTAGGGCTTTTTAATGGCGCTAAGTCGACAGCGGCTCTAGAAGACGAGCTCGTTTCGTTATGGGAATTTACCATGGTTGAAGACTGTGAACCTCTCTCAAGATTAGTCTTAATGAAATGGGTGAGTGATGTCTTTGAGGAACCTGAAAATTCTCCAATCACTTATGGATGGTTTTCTAAAATGTTTGAATGGATTTCTCATGAAACGAGTTCTGTTCAAGAAACAGTTCGTCTATTTGAAAAAGGATTAAAACGAACGGAGATTGCACGACTTCGTAAACTCAAAGAGAGTACGATTAACGATCATCTCTTAAAGCATTTGTTACTTACAAAAGATGCATTTTATAAACGTGTAGAGGAAACGAAGGCTGCCGTAGCGTACAAAGAACTTTTTGAAAACGAGCAGTATCCAAAGTATAAAGAGGCTAAAGACCAGTTTGAAGCAGAAGGGAAAAAACTAGATTTCTTCTTATTCAGATACTATCAAATCAAGGCCTTAAAGGAGCGTGGATGATATGGATCCAATATTGAATCGGTTCGGATATGATGAATTCCGAGAAGGACAACAGGAAGTCATCAGCGCTCTTGGGGAAGGACATGATGCGATTGCGATTTTACCAACAGGAAATGGGAAATCGTTTATTTATCAATATATCGGCATTAAAGAAAACTGTAGAGTCGTTATCGTGTCTCCGCTGATTGCGTTAATGGTCGATCAAGTCGCCAGTTTAAAACAGCTAGGAATTCATAGAGCTGTGGCCATCACGTCTCTTATGTCAGAGTCTGAGAAGAATTATATTTTAAGTACGTTAAAGGAGTATCAATTTATTTTCGTTTCTCCGGAGATGCTACAAGCGCCTAGATTCTTTAAGCAATTATCAAAACTGGAAATTAGTTTACTCGTCGTTGATGAGGCGCATTGTATTTCGCAGTGGGGATATGACTTTAGAAGCGATTACCTATTTATTGGTAAGATGAGAAAGAGTTTGGGAAGTCCTAGAACGTTAGCGTTAACGGCAACAGCGACGACTCAAGTCATTCATGATATTTATACCTTCTTAGGATTAAATAAAGAGGATACGACTTATTTCCAAGGACATGCCTTCTTGAAGAATCGTGAAATTGATGTCATTTCGGTTGAAGGACTCCGCAGCAAGATGCTTTCTGAATTGTTGAAGCGTGTGGAATATCCTTGTATCGTGTATGCCTCAACAATTAAAGAGATTGAAGGGTTAAAAGAATCACTCCAAGAGGAAGGATTTACAAAAATCGATACCTTCCATTCCAAGAGACATAGTAGTGATCGACAAACCATCCAGCAGAAATTCTTTAGGGGTGAACTCAATATCTTATTAGCGACAAGTGCTTTTGGAATGGGAATTAATCAGTCGAATATTCGTACAATTATTCATTACCAACTTCCTCAAACGCTTGAAGATTATGTGCAACAAATCGGTCGTGCGGGTAGAGACCTGCAGTTTAGTCGTTGTATCGCCTTTGTTCATCCAGATGATTTTTCTGAAATGGGACGTAAAATCGAACGGTCGTATGGAGCAGGTGACGAGGAAGAAACGGAACTTCAACAAAATATCAAAGAGATTGCGAACGCATTTCGTTGGAATAATGAACAAAAGAATGAATTTATCAAGATGCAACGAACGCGTAAATTAAAGCAAGTGGGGCAGATTGAAGAGTTTGCGACCACGAGTCAGTGTAAAGAACAGTACTTAGCACAGTTCTTCGGAGAAAATCGGAAAGAGCCGTGTGGAAAGTGTAGCGGTTGCAGGCATCTTGATTTATTTTTACTGGATGTAATAGAAAATTGGAATGAAGAAGAAAATAGCAAAAACACCTTCGAGGAAAGCTTTAAGAAATTATTTAATCTATGATTAAATAGAGTGATTTTTTGAGAAATTATGCTACAATAGTACTAAAGTAAAAGTTTGCCCTGAGTGTAAGAATATGCTATATTGTGTAGTGAATTGACTGAGGATAGCATTGGGTCAAATTAGGAGGATTTTTGAATGAGTGATAACTTTAATAATAATGAAGATTTAAATCAAACAGAAGAACAACCATGGGAAAGAAAATTTGGAGAAGATGAGAATTTAAAGAATCGTCAATTCTCTCGTAGTGCTAGAAACTCAGGTGGGAAAGCAGTAGCACCATTATCAAATGTGTTATTATTTGTGTTCCTTATTGTAATTGTTGCACCAGTATTATTTATGATGTGGTTCTCAATTAGCAATAATAGTAACCAAGTAAAACCAAGAACAGCTGATGATGTAATGTTAACGAAGACTGTTGAAACTACAACAGCAACTCCAGAAACAACAGCAGCTACAACAAAACAAGAAGCTACTACAACAGCTAACGAAGCTACAACAACAGCTCCTCGTCAAGCTCAAACAACTCAACAAACACCAACAACTCAAGCGCAACAAAATGGTAACTATGGAACATATACAGTTAAAGCTGGAGATACTTTATACCGTATCGCAGTAAACCATGGTATGGACGTTGCGACATTAAAACAAATTAATGGTCTTACAGGAGATAACATTGCTCCAGGAACAACATTAAAAGTTGCACAATAATACAGAACTATATTAGCGGAAGTCTGAGACGCAAGACGTTTCAGGCTTTCTTTTTGAGAAGGAGAGAGAATATGCAAGTTGCTATTGATGGACCAGCTTCGTCTGGGAAAAGTTCAATTTCAAAATTTATTGCCAAAGAAACTGGTTTTCTTTATCTAGATACTGGTGCGATGTATCGTGCTACAACATTGGCATTTTTAAGAAATAATATTTCAGTAGATGATGCGTCAGCAATCGATGAATTGCTCGAAAACTTAGTCATCAGTTTTAAAAATACTGAAGATGGCCAACTCGTTTTCTTAAACGGGGAAGATGTGACTCGTGAGATTCGTGATCTTGAAGTGACACGAAATGTATCGGAAGTTTCAGCGATTAAAGCGGTTCGTGTAAAACTTGTACAAATGCAACGTGAGATTGCTGAGAACCATTCCATCATTATGGATGGTCGCGATATTGGTACAGTCGTGCTTCCAAATGCTGAGTTGAAGATTTTCTTAGTAGCGTCTGTAAAAGAACGTGCGCTTCGTCGATTCAGAGAAAACCAAGAAAAGGGCATTGAATTATCTCTTGAAAAATTAGAGGAAGAGATTGCTCACCGTGACTTTTTAGATAGTACTCGTAAAGAGTCTCCTTTGAAAAAAGCGGATGATGCAATTGAAATCGATACGACAAGCCTATCAATTCAAGACGTCGTTTCTAAAATTACGAATCTTATCCAAGAAAAGTTAACGAATTAACCAGTTTTTGCAAAAAAACACTAGAATTCGTTTTCATTTAGTGGTATGATTGTAAGTGGATAAAAAGTTTTATTTTGCACAAAAATCAAACTTGATGTTCGCATGAATTGTCGCGCTTAGGAGGAAGTCACATGTCAGAATTACAAACAATGCAAGATGCGCTAGATATCGTTAAAGATATTCAAATCGGAGATTTAGTACAAGGTGAAGTATTAACTCTACAAGATAAACAAGCCATCGTCGGAATTATCGGTGGAGGAGTTGAAGGAGTTATTCCTTTCAATGAATTATCTACATCACCAGTTGAACGTGTAGAAGACGTTTTAGCTGTAGGAGATGTTGTTGATTTAGTAGTCATCAAACAAATCAAAGATAAAGAAAATGGAAGTTTCTTACTTTCTAAAAAACGTGTAGATGCACGTAAAGTTTGGGAAGAAATTCAAGCTAAATTCGATAACAAAGAAATCATCGAAGCTCCAGTTGTGGATGCAGTTAAAGGTGGTTTAGTAGTGGATGCAGGAGTTCGTGCTTTCGTGCCAGCTTCAATGGTATCAGACCACTATGTTGATAACTTAGCTCAATTCAAAGGCCAAACATTAGCTTTTGAAATCGTTGAAATCGAACCAAGCGAAAATCGTTTAATCTTATCACGTAAAAACTTAGTTGCAGCTGAAAAAGCAGCTAAGCGTGCAGCTGTATTTGAAGCAATTCAAGAAGGTTCTGTAGTGACTGGTAAAGTGGCTCGATTAACAAACTTCGGTGCGTTCATCGACTTAGGTGGTGTGGATGGTTTAGTTCACATCTCACAAATCTCTCACGAGCACGTTGCGAAAGCAAGCGACAAATTAAAAGTTGGCGAAGAAGTTCAAGCAAAAGTAATCTCAGTAGATCCAGAAAGCGGACGTGTATCATTATCAATCAAAGATACATTAGCAGGACCATGGGATAACATTGAAGAACGTGCAGCAGTTGGTTCTGTATTAGATGGTTTAGTAAAACGTCTAACTACATTTGGAGCATTCGTTGAATTATTCCCTGGAGTAGAAGGATTAGTTCACATCTCTCAAATCGCTCACCAACATATCGCAACACCACACGAAGTTCTTAAAGAAGGTCAAGAAGTTCAAGTGAAAGTTCTTGAAGTTCATCCAGAACAACAACGTATTTCTTTAAGTATTAAAGCTTTACAAGAAGCTCCAAAACCTGAAAAAGAAGAAGTTGAAGAAGTGGTTGAAGAAACTTACGAATTACCTGAAGAAGATGTTTCATTCTCTTTAGCGGATCGTTTAGGTGATCAACTTTCTGAATTAAAAGTTGAAGAATAACATTCAAATAAAAGTTAAGTGGAAATAGTCTGGACTGGTTCCAGACTATTTTTATGATAGAATTAGAGAAAAAGGAGGAATAGTATGTCAACACCAGTTATTGCCGTTGTAGGAAGACCAAATGTCGGAAAATCTACAATTTTTAACCGTATTGTCGGAGAACGTATCTCTATCGTAGAAGATATCGCCGGAGTCACTCGTGACCGTATCTATTCTGAAGGTGAGTGGTTAGGTCACTCATTTAATATTATTGATACAGGTGGAATTGATATTACGGATGAACCGTTTATGTCAAACATCCGTATGCAAGCAGAAATTGCGATGGAAGAAGCAGATGTGATTATCTTCCTTACAAGTGTGAAAGAGGGCGTGACAACGACTGACGAACACATTGCAAAATTACTCTATCGCACAAATAAACCAGTTTTACTAGCTGTTAATAAAGTCGATAATCCTGAATTACGTTCAGAGATTTTTGATTTCTATGCATTAGGATTCGGTGAACCATTCCCAATTTCAGGAAGTCACGGGCTAGGTCTTGGAGACTTATTAGACGCAGCTGTTAAAGCTTTCCCTGAAGATAAAGGAGACGAAGAGGATAAAGACATCATTAAGTTTAGTTTTATCGGCCGTCCAAACGTAGGGAAATCAAGCTTAGTGAACGCGATGCTTGGAGAAGAACGTGTGATTGTATCGAATGTTGCCGGAACGACTCGTGATGCCATCGATACGACATTCGAAGATGAAGAAGGTACTGTCTTCAAGATGATTGATACTGCTGGTATTCGTAAGAAAGGTCGTGTCTTTGAATCAACTGAAAAATATAGTGTCTTACGTGCCTTAAGAGCGATTGAACGAACCGACATTGTTTGTGTCGTCTTGAATGCCGAAGAGGGAATTCAAGAACAAGATAAGAAGATTGCGGGATACGCTCATGAAGCCGGTAAAGGTGTCGTTATTTTAGTGAATAAATGGGATACGCTTGAAAAAGATAATTCAACGTATAAAGAGTTTGAGGATAAGATTCGTCAAGAATTCCTTTACTTATCATATGCTCCGATTATTTTTGTATCTGCAAAGACAAAACAACGTCTTTCAAAAATCCCACCAATTCTAAAAGAAATTCATGAAGTTCGTTCACGTCGTATTTCGTCATCAGTCTTAAACGATGTATTGATGGATGCGATTGCGATGAACCCAACTCCAACGGATAAAGGGAACCGCTTGAAGATTTACTATATGACGCAAGTGGCGATTCAACCACCAACATTTGTAACCTTTGTAAATGACGTTGAATTGATGCATTTCTCATATGAACGATTCTTAGAAAATCGAATTCGATCAGCATTTGGATTCGAAGGAACACCAATTCATATGATTACGCGTCAAAGAAAGTAAAAAAAATCATAGCAAGCTTATAAAACAGGATATAAAACGTTGAAACTATTGAGGTTGAATGGTATAATTTAGAGGAAATCAAAACTAATTTTCGATTTCCAGATAAGTTGGACCACTCAACGAACTCTGATAGAAATTCTTATTTGACGGAGGTGAAACTAAAATGGCTAACAAAGCAGAATTAGTAGATCGCGTTGCTAAAAAAACGCAATTAACAAAGAAAGATGTTTCAGCAACAGTTGAAGCGTTATTCGAAACAATTCAAGAAGCTTTAAAAGCAGGCGAAAAAGTTCAAGTTATCGGATTTGGTACATTCGAAGTACGCGAACGCGCTGCTCGTAAAGGACGTAACCCTCAAACAGGTAAAGAAATCAAAATCAAAGCTTCTAAAGTTCCAGCATTCAAAGCTGGTAAAGCTCTTAAAGATGCAGTTAAAAAATAATTCCGATGAATTATTTTTCATAGCATGAAGTTTTAATTGGTGTTATATTAGAGTTAACTCTATATAACACCTTCTTTTTTTGGTGTAAAACTTCAATAGATACATATACTACTCGCAGTTCATCTGCAAAAGGAGACATTATGACACAAGTAATCGAAGCGATTGAACAAGCCTTACAAGAACAAGATATTGATAAAGTCTATGAACACTACCATCGTTTTTTTGACAATTTTGATCCAGAAAAAGACCTTCAAGAGATGGCAGACTTAGCGACTTATTCTGTATCGATTGGATTCTACGAAGAAGCCAAACGTGCTTTGTTACGACTCACCGAAGTTGAACCAGACGAAGCGATTTGGACGATTTTATTAGCAGAGATTTTAGTGGCTGAAGGAGAAACAGATCAAGCGTTATCGATTCTGTATGATATTCCTGAAACAGATCCAGACTACCCAAGTGTGTTAGTGGTTCAATCGGAAGCGTACCGAGAAGAAGGAGATTTCGACTTAGCAGAGAAGAAACTCTTAAAAGCAAAAGACTTGGAACCAGACGAAGCGGTTATTGATTTTTACCTTGGAACTTTATTATTTGAAGCGGGAAGTTTCGAACGTAGCGCATTTTTCTTGGAGCGTTTCTTAAAACAAAATCCAGCAGAAACTGGGGAAGAAGAGCGTGCGCAAGAATTGTACGTTGAAGCCACTTTAAGAATGGGCGATAAAGAGCCATTAGAGCAATTTATTGGCGATGAGAGCATTGATGGCCTCTCAAGTGATTTATTGTTCCAGATGGCCTCATATGAGTCCATTGAGGGTAACTATGAGAAAGCTCTCGAGTATTACATTGAACTTCTAGAACGTGAACCTGAAAATAGTGAAGTGACACTAAATGTGATTCAATGTCTTTTAATCTTGAAACGAGATGAAGAAGCAAAAGACTATGCGAAAAAATGGATTGCTTTTGATGAATTAAACGATGAAGCACATCGTATTCTTGGCCAAATTGAAATTGCAACAGGGAATCCAAAAGTCGGATTACAAGAATTAAAAGAAGCGGTGAACATTAACAGCGATTCTTTACTTAATGTGACAAGTTATGTTGAGGCTTTAAACGATGAAGAAGAATATGAGGAAAGTATTGCATTCCTTGAAAGCTTAGAAACCAAAGAAGATGCAGTGATTCTTTACTTGTTTGCGAAAACGTATGAAGCAATGGAAGAGTACAACGAGGCCTTTACGAACTATCAAAAAGCCTATGAAGCCGGTGAAAGTTCTGTTGAATTCTTAGAAGATTATATCCGGTTTATGATTGAAGAAGGACGTAAAGATTTAGCAGCACCAGCCTTACAAGAAGCATTAAAGGTAGATCCATTTAATCCTGAATTTATCCGTTATACATTTATTTTTGAAGAGTAGGAGGGATACTTTGTTTAACCCAAGTTTAGAAACGAAGAAGAAATTTATTTCGTGGTTCATTTCAAATCATTCTTTGAAAAGAAGAGAGTCATTGTGGATTCTGAACTACTTGTTAAACCATGAGTTATTGTTGAAACAAATTCATTTTGTAGAGCATGTGGAAGCTACTCCAAAAGGAATGTTATTTTCAACGATTAAACCTGCTCAAGAATCTTTCCTATTTTATAAGGAAGGAACCAAATTCGATAATCCAGAAGTAGCCTTTCATGATATGCGCCTTCATTGGAAAGAAGATTGCTATGTGGAATTAGATTTTCCAAACGCTTATAAGAGCATGGTGAGTTTTGCCGTATTAGAGAAAAATCCTTACTATATCTCTGAAGTAGAAGAGATGGAAGTAGTCGAGGAGGAATTAGATAGTATTCAAAAAGAAGTGTTGATTTCGCAATTAAAATCAGAAATCAATGAGGCTTTAGAATCAATGGACTCTCAGCGTTTTATGGAACTAACAAATCGATTAAAGGAGTTAGAAGATGAGTGATTTAAAACGAAAAGTTGATATACAATCGGTACCGCTCTTCGTTAGTGCACTCCCTGTTCTTCAAACGTTAAAAGAAGCTGGACACGAAGCCGTTTTTGTGGGTGGTTCAGTCCGTGATTTGGTTCTTGGAAAAGAGATTTCTGATGTGGATATTGCAACGAGTGCAACCCCTGAAGAAGTGAAGAGTCTCTTTTCTCATACAGTAGATGTGGGAATCGAACATGGGACCGTTCTTGTACTCCATCATCATGATAGCTATGAGGTAACGACATTTCGTACGGAAGGGACGTACCAGGACTTTAGACATCCGGATTCCGTAACCTTTGTCAGAAGTCTGGAAGAGGACTTGATGCGTCGTGATTTTACGATTAATGCACTTGCTGTAAACGACAAAGAAGAAATTGTCGATTATTTTGGTGGGATTGAAGACTTAGAGAGAGAAATCATTCGCTGTGTTGGAAATCCGATGGAGCGTTTTAATGAAGATGCCTTACGGATGATGCGTGCAGTTCGTTTTGCGGGACAATTAGGCTTTTCGATAGAATCTGATACGTTTAATGCAATTCGTACGTTAAAAGCGAATCTCGAGCGAGTAGCGGTTGAGCGTATGAAAGTAGAATTTGAGAAGATGATACTGAGTCCACATCGCGATCTTGCCTTTAAAGCATTTGTAGAGAGTGAGTTATACCATTCTTGTCCAGATTTTAAAGAGGCCAAAGAGACACTCTTAAAATTAGGAGAATTCCCGTTAGAAAAAATGACGATTACTCAGGCTTGGATCTTATTTGCTTACTATGAACGATTAAGTATTCCACAGTTAAGAAAAGTACTGAAAAATTGGAAATCATCGAATGACCAAATCTCTACTATATTAACAGGCTATCAAACATTGCTTGCTCGTCTTGAAAAAGAGTGGGATGCATTCCTTGCCTATGAATGTCCAGAAGTTTTAGCGATTGAAGTAGAGCAGTTGTTACCAGGAATTGGCCATAGCGAACAATTAGTAGAGTTAGAAGAAGTGTATCGACAATTACCGATTCGTTCGATGAAAGACATTCAAATTGATGGATTTGGAGTAAAAGAAGCACTTGGCTTAGAGAAGATGGGGCCTATTATTGGTGAAGTCTTACAAGCTCTTCAAACAGAGATTTTATCTGGTAGATTACCTAATGAAAATACTGAGATCGTTTCATGGATTAGAAATAATTTCAATGAAAGTAAATAGACTTTCATTGAAATGAAAAACAATTTATTGAAAGCCATTTAATTTAATATAATTCTTGAATGAAAGGCGTTTCAATGGTATTATCATTGTGTAAGCAATAATTTATTTTAAGGAGTGACCCTATATGAAAAAGGTTATGTCAGGTTTACGATTCGTATTTAGAAATGGAGAAACATGGACGATTAATCGTCGTTTGATTGGTGACTTATGGATTAAAAAAGTTACAACATCATTTGGACGTATTAACGGTGGAGAATTCCAAGAAATTCACCCATGTGAATCATTACGTATCGAAATCTTCCCTGAAGCAGACCACGTTATGTCAGAAGACATCAACTTAGGTGGTTTAGAATTAGGAATGTTCGAACGCGTTAAAAAATATAGCGATATCGAATTAATGGATATTTTATATGTTGATGGAAATCATCCAAAATCAGATGTAATTGTTGACAAAGATCGTGTTTATTTCCCATACAGCCCAGTAGATGAAGATGGAAATGACAACAAATACCAAAGTTCAGCAATTGGTTCACACGGTAACTTATTCATCGTGATTGACCCAGAAAAATCTGTGGAAGATATCTATCCAGAAATTTAATTGCCAATTGAACCTAGGACATTTGTCCTAGGTTTTTTATTTAGTTCAAATTATTAATTTTATTATATAAGAAGTCTAGTTCTTTTCATGATTTCAAGGTATAATAAACGTATCACAAGTTAAAGGAGAAAGTGTATGAAAGTTTGTTTTATTGCAGCTGAAGCAGCTCCCTTTGTTAAAGTAGGAGGGTTAGGAGACGTTATTGGTTCTCTTCCAAAAGCCCTTCGTGAATTAGGCGTAGATGCACGTGTTATTTTGCCTTTGTATTCTAGTATTAACCGCGAACGTTTTGGTTTAAAATACAAAGCATACCAATTTGTTGATTTAGGTTGGAGACATTCGTATTGTGGAATTTTCGAGACTGAAGTGGACGGAGTTCCTTGCTATTTTGTAGATAATGAACAATATTTTAATCGTGACAGTATTTATGGACAAGCAGATGATGGAGAACGTTTTGCTTTCTTCTCAAAAGCAGCTCTTGAAATCCTACCTGCTCTTGATTTTAAACCAGATGTTGTGAATGTAAACGACTGGCATACAGCACTTTCTGTCATTTACTTAGACGTGTTGAAGAGTCGTGAAGCAGAATTTTATAAAGATATGAAGAGTGTGCTTTCGATTCATAATATTGAATTCCAAGGTCGATTCAATCCATATGAAATGGGAAATCTATTTGGATTAGAAAATAAATATTTTGACGCACTCATTTACAATGGGGACGTGAACTTACTAAAAGGTGCGATTCAATTGGCGGACCGCGTGAATACAGTAAGTGAAACATATGCTCGTGAAATCTTGGACCCTTATTTCTCATATGGACTCGACAAGATTTTAACTGTTGAACAAGGAAAATTAAGAGGAATCTTAAACGGAATTGATGTGGATAAATTCAATCCAAAAACAGACCCAATGATTCCTGTAAATTACGACTTAAAAACATTTGAAGATAAGGTTCAAAATAAATTAGCATTTCAAAAAGAGATGGACTTAGAAGTGAATGCCGATATTCCTTTAATTGGAATGGTAACACGACTTACTCATCAAAAAGGAATTGACTTAATCTTACAAGCAAGCGAAGAAATTCTTAAAACAGGTGCACAATTAGTCATTCTAGGGACAGGGGATGCTCATTACGAGAGTGCCTTACGTTCACTAGAACATTACAGACATGATCGTGTACGCAGCATTTTATTATTCTCTAATGAAATGTCTGCAAAGATCTATGCAGCAAGTGATTTATTCTTAATGCCTTCTAAAACAGAGCCATGCGGATTATCACAACTGATTTCAATGCGCTACGGAACAGTTCCTGTTGTTCACCGTGTTGGGGGATTACGTGATACAGTTATTCCATTTACAGGAGTAGAAGGAAATGGGTTCACGTTCGAAAGCTTCCAAGCTGGCGATATGATGGATGCGATTTATCGCGCTGTGACATGCTTCTATCAATCACCTGATGAATGGAAACAAATTATCAAGAACAATTTACAAAAAGATGTAAGTTGGGAACAGTCCGCTAAGAAATATTTAGACTTATACCATGAAGTGGTATAAAAAATAAGAAGGAGGCTCTTAAATGGTCGAAAAAAGTTTAACAAGTCGTGTTGAAACTTCATTAAAGAATCAATTTGGTGTAACCATCTCAAATGCAAGTAAGAGACAAGTATACGAAGCGATGATGAGATCTGTTCGTGATATTTTAATGGAAAAGAAATTCAGCTTTGAACAAACATTAAAACAAACTCGTCAAAAACGTGCGTACTATATGTCAATGGAATTCCTAGTAGGACGTACACTTCGTAATAACTTATTCAATTTAGGCATTGAAAAAGAAGCAAAGGAGTTCTTGAGCGAAAACAATTTTTCACTCGATGAAATTTACAATATGGAACCAGATCCAGGCTTAGGAAATGGTGGATTAGGACGTCTTGCGGCTTGTTACTTAGATGCTTTAACAAGTAATGAATATCCAGTCACAGGATTCTCAATTCTTTACGAATATGGGATTTTCAAACAAGTCATTACAAACGGTTGGCAACAAGAATTCCCAGATCAATGGTTAGACCTTGGTAAATATGGCTTAGTGTACCGTAATGATGAAGAAGTTGAAGTACGTTTTGGTGGAGAATTAGAGCAAGTGATGACAGAAACTGGCTTAAAAGTGAACCACAAAAACTATACTTCGATTCAAGCGGAACCATATGATTTATTAATCTCTGGTTATGATGCTTCAGCTGTAAACACATTACGTTTATGGGAAGCAAAAGCAAAAACAGGTTTCAATATGAAACTATTTGAACGCGGTGAATATTCTAAATCATCAGAAGCAGAAGCAATTGCGTCTTCTATTTCGAAGTTATTATATCCAGCCGATGTAACAAATGAAGGTAAAGAGTTACGTATTAAACAACAATACTTCTTCATTAGTGCTTCATTACAACAATTAGTGAAGAACCATTACCGTGAATTTGGTACATTAGAAAACTTCTCAGAACATGTAGCGCTTCATATTAATGATACTCACCCTGCAATGGGCGTTGCTGAATTAATGCGCTTTTTAGTGGATGAGTATGGCTATGGATGGGATAAAGCGTGGGAAATCACGACGAAGACATTTGCGTATACAAACCACACTATCATGGCAGAAGCATTGGAAAAATGGCCAGTATCCTTATTCCAACCAATTCTTCCACGTATTTACTCAATTATTGAAGAAATTAATAGACGATTCTGCTTATGGGTCATGGAACAAGGCAAACAATATACATTACGTGATACAGCGATTATTTATGACGACATGATTAAAATGGCAAATCTTTCTATCGTGGGTAGTCATTATGTAAATGGTGTATCAAAACTGCATAGTGATATTCTTGTTCGTGATACTTTCAAAGCATTCAACGACTTATATCCAGGAAAATTCGGTAACGTAACAAACGGGATTGCGCACCGCCGTTGGTTAGGTCAAGCAAATCCAGAACTTGCTACTTACTTAGAAAATTTAATCGGAGATGACTTCATTAAAGACCTCTCTGGCATTTCAAAATTGAATGCTTATAAAGATGATGAGAAAGTACTGAAAGATTTACAAGCCATTAAATTAACGAAGAAAGAGCAATTAGCGACTTACATTAAAGAAACGCTTGCGATTTCAGTAAATCCTCATTCAATCTTTGACGTACAAGTGAAGAGATTACATGAATACAAACGCCAATTATTAAATGCGTTACACATCGTATATCTTTACCATGAGATTAAATACAATGGATTACGTCCAACTCCACGTACATTCATTTTCGCTGCGAAGGCTTCTTCAGGCTACCAAATGGCGAAAAACATTATTAAATTCATCCACTCAATTTCTCAAATGATTGAAAGTGACGAATTAGTACGTGAGTACATTAAAGTAGTATTCATTCCAGACTACAAAGTGACTCTAGCGGAAATCATCTTGCCAGCTGCGGATGTGAGTGAACAAATCTCTCAAGCGGGTAAAGAGGCGAGTGGTACTGGTAACATGAAACTGATGTTAAATGGTGCCGTGACGCTTGGTACAATGGACGGAGCAAACGTTGAAATTTATGAAGCTGTAGGCGAAGACAATATTGTCATCTTCGGTTTAGAAACAGAAGAAGTAGAAGCGTTATATGCTAAAGGATACAAACCTTGGGAATACTACAATAATTCACCTAAGATTAAGACCGTTCTTGATTTCATCCGTACAATGACAGTTGGTGGTATGAACTTCAACTTCATCGTGGATTACTTATTAACTCAAGATCATTATATGTGTCTGGCTGACTTTGATAGCTATGTCGAAGCGCAAGAACGCATTGAAAAAGACTTTAATGATTCATCTAAATGGATGAAGATGAGCCTCGCAAATATTGCAAATGCAGGTATCTTCTCAGCTGACCGTTCAGTTAAAGAATATGCAAAAGACATTTGGCACATCAAACCTGTTCAAGGTTAAACCAATAAAAAAAGAGATTCTCACAAGTGGGGCACGCCTCACTGTGAGAATCTTTTTTTGTGGATTAAATTTCATATGCTGCAAAGCCAAATGCAGGAACAAGAAGTCCATTTGGATGGTTTCTTATTTGGTGACTTGCAAAAATTTGTTTTCCATGAAGACCTTCAATGTATTCCGTATGTTCATTCATATTCACGGCACAAAGGAGAGAGCCACGTTGGTACACAAGGCATGCATTGTTTTCGTAAATGACATGGAAATCTCCCTTGAAGTCTTCTTTGTTTTCTGTTCTAAAAGCTGTTAATGCTTTATAATGCTCGAAGATTTCTTCGTTGATTTTTTTCTTGCTGAATGTCTTACGGTTATACGGATCGCGGAATCCTTGCATCCCAATTTCATCTCCGTAATAAATCGAAGGAACACCTGGTAGAGTAAATTGAATGAAACTTGCGATTTTTAGTTTTTGAATCGCATCTTCAAGTTCAGTTCCAGTTAATTCAAGTGTTGGGCGGTCATGAAGTGGAACAGCTTCCGTATCACCAAAGCCAATTTTTGTAATAATACGTTCCGTATCGTGACTATCTAGTAAGTTCATTAGAACGTCTAGAGCAGGTTTTGGATAATGATCAATGATTTCTTCAATGGCATAGCGTAAAGCATGTGAGTTCTTTGTTTGAACAAAATTGATAATCGCATCTTTCCAAGGATAGTTCATCACGCTGTCCAGTTGTTTTCCTAAGAAATAACGGCGACGATGGTCATAAGCAAATTTCGTAGTCGCATCTTCCCAAACTTCACCAATAATGAGGGCATTTGGGTCTGTTTGTTTAACAGTTACTCGTAATGCGTCTAAGAACTCGTCAGGAAATTCATCCGCAACGTCTAAACGCCAGCCACCAATCCCAAGATGTTGCCAGAAGGGTAAGACACCGGTTTTTGGATCGTTGATAAATTTCATATAGGAAGGTTCCAATTTATTCACCGTTGGAAGGTTTGTAAAGCCCCACCAAGAGTGGTACGTATCTGGAAACTCCATAAAGCTAAACCATGGGTAGTATGGCGACTCTGTTGAGTTATAGGCACCTACGCTATCGTAATGACCTTGTTTGTTGAAATAAATACTGTCATCACCAGTGTGACTAAATACACCGTCTAGAATAATTTCGATTCCATTTTTTCTGAATTTCGCACATAGTTTTTTAAAGTCTTCATTCGTTCCTAAATATGGATCCACATTGAAATAATCCGCAGTGGAGTAGCGGTGGTTATCTGGACTTTCCATAATTGGATTTAAATAAATACAGTTTACATTTAAGACTTTGAAGTGTTCGAGTTCTTCTTCGATTCCCTTTAAATTCCCAAGATAGAAATCCTGGGCTTTGTAATTTTCATGTGTGATACTTGATTGAGGCAATTCGTCCCACTCATCATGACGGTAACGAATCTCTTCATTGGCTGTTTTTTTCGCTTTATATTTCTCGCTTCTCTTAAAACGGTCTGGGAAGATTTGATACATAATTCCACCCTTAAACCATTCAGGAGTCGTGAATTGTTCTTCATAAACCGTTAATTGCCAGCTATTAATCTCATGATAGTTTAGAACAGGAACTGCATGGAATTCATGGTTGCTAAGGAAGTAAGTACCGATTTCAGAACGAACTTCAAAATAGTAGAAATATAGTCCTGAATGTAACGGTGAAATTTCAAATGAGAATAAAGTCGCATCTGCTTCAATCGTAGAACGACTTGGATGATAGATGCTTGTTGTTTGCGTTAAATCTTCTTTAAGTACTAATTGGATAGAAGAGAGGTGAGTCTCTTTCGTAACTTTAACTTGTATAAAAATAGTTTGGTTATCCGTCACTGCTCCTGAAGGATACTTATTTTTTAGTGAGTGATAGAAAATCATAATAGGCCCCTTTTTTTGTCATTCTATGTTCATTGTAATATAAAGTAGTGAAAAGTGATACCAAAACGGGTTTCATGAAAAGTACAGAGAATTAAACAAAAATTTTTAAGAAAATTCATGAAACCCACTGTGAAAATTTAAGAAATATGTTATAATTTAAACAAGAGAAATGTTTCAAAATCAACCTTCTCTAATTTTTTATCCCAACTATGAAAACGCTTATTTTATTTTTGTGAGCGAATGCGTAAAGGAGTGATGGCTTAGTGCAACAACTAGCAGAATATTTATTTCATGAAGGAAGGAATTTTCATAGTTATGATTTCCTTGGAAGTTTCTTAGGTGACAACGAATGTACATTCCGCGTGTGGGCTCCAAACGCAAAAGAAGTCTATGTAACGGGGGATTTCTGTGAATGGAGACCAACTGATTACAAGATGGAGCGTATTAATCAAAATGGGATTTATGAAATCACAATTCCAAATGTAAAAGAGTACGATGCTTATAAATATGTGATTGTTCCGCAACACGGAGATTGGTTATGGAAAGCAGATCCATATGCACGCCATGCGGAAACAAGACCGAAAACAGCATCTAAAGTATACGATTTCCCTGAATTCCAATGGTCAGACGAAAAGTGGATGAAACAAAGAACCGTCCCTTATCAACTACCGTTAAACATTTACGAAGTTGAGCTTGGCTCCTTCAAGAAGAAGGAGAATGGCAATCCCTATTCTTATCGCGAATTAGTGGATATATTAATTCCTTATGTGAAAGAGATGAACTACACGCATATTGAATTATTGCCAATTACGGAATATCCATACGATAAGTCATGGGGATATCAAGTGACAGGATTTTTCGCAGCAACTTCAAGATTTGGAACTCCAGAAGACTTTATGTATTTTGTGGATGAATGTCATAGGGCAGGTATCGGAATTATCTTAGACTGGGTACCAGGGCATTTTACAAAAGACGCTTTTGGGTTATATGAATTCGATGGCACACCTTGCTATGAATATGGCGACCCTCGTATCCAAGAACATAAAGGATGGGGAACGAGAGCGTTTGATTACGGCAAGACAGAAGTTGTTTCATTCTTGTATTCAAGTGCAGTATTCTGGCTTGAAAAATTCCACATCGACGGACTTCGCGTGGATGCTGTAAGTTCAATGTTGTTCTATAACTATTGCAGAAGTGAAGAAGAATCAGCTCGTAATATTTACGGAGGATTTGAAAACCTAGAAGCGATTCGATTTATTCAATCTCTGAATGATTATGTACGTAATGAATATCCAGGTGTCATGATGATTGCTGAAGAGTCTACTGCTTTCGCTGGGGTTACCAAACCAGTAGAAGAAGGAGGACTTGGATTCCACTTTAAATGGAATATGGGTTGGATGAATGACTCTCTAGATTACTTAGAGAAAGATCCATTATTTAGAGGTGGCATCCATAATCAATTTACGTTCTCTATGATGTACGCCTTCTCTGAAAACTATATTTTACCGATTTCTCATGATGAAGTCGTTCACGGGAAGAAATCGTTACTAGATAAAGCGTCTGTTTCTTATGAAGACAAGTTTTCTAACTATCGAGCTTTCATGGGCTATATGATGGCTCACCCTGGTAAGAAATTAAACTTCATGGGAAATGAAATTCCACAAATGATTGAGTGGAATGAAGAACGTGAATTAGATTGGTTCTTACTCAAATATCCTATTCATGATGCGACTCATCGCTATGTGAAAGATTTAAACGCCTTCTATAAGAAGCATTCAGAACTGTGGCAACTTGACGGAGGCTGGACAGGATTTAGATGGCATGAGGTGGAAGATGTTTGGAATAACTGCTTCGTCTTCTCAAGAATGAATTCTAAAGGAGATTCAGTCATTGTTATCTCAAACTTCTCAGGGAACCACATTAAGAATTACGAAATTGGCGTTTCAAAATGGGGAAGCTATAAAGTTGCTCTCAACTCTGACGCTAAAAAGT
This sequence comes from uncultured Streptococcus sp., assembly GCA_902479935.1. Taxonomy (GTDB): domain Bacteria; phylum Bacillota; class Bacilli; order Lactobacillales; family Aerococcaceae; genus Granulicatella. Next base: position 102,367 of record CABSQV010000004.1, read on the forward strand.
ATAACGGATCTGGAGTGGTGAATCGTGGACTTCATACAGTTACGAAACCACATAAAGGGTTTGATTATACACTCGCGGTGAATGTACCACCGTTTTCTACACTGTATATCATTAACAATCAATAATCGGGGGTTGAACGTATGGCAAGAAAGCAAGAAATCGTAGCAATGCTACTCGCAGGCGGACAAGGAACTCGCTTGCAAGTACTAACAAAGGATATGGCGAAACCAGCTGTTCCTTTTGGTGGGAAGTATCGTATCATCGATTTTCCTCTCTCAAACTGCGCAAATTCAGGGATTTCTACTGTTGGGGTGTTAACTCAGTTTATGCCTCTTGAGTTGAACTCTTACATGGGGAATGGGAACCCTTGGGACTTAGACCGTGTAGACGGAGGGTTAACAATTCTTCCTCCATATACAGCTGGAAAAACAGGGGAATGGTATAAAGGGACTGCCAATGCTATTTATCAAAATATTAAGTATATCGAGCAGTATGATCCAGAGTACGTATTAATCTTATCTGGGGACCACATTTATAAAATGAACTACAACAAGATGCTTGAATTCCATAAAGAGAAAAAAGCAGACTTGACGGTTGCTCATATTAATGTCCCACTAGAAGAAGCAAGTCGTTTCGGTATTTTAAATACGGATGATGATTTACGCATCGTAGAATTTTTGGAAAAACCTGAACATCCGGTTTCAACAAAAGCGTCGATGGGGATTTACATCTTTAACTGGAAAGTACTTAAAGAGTATTTAATTCGTGATGAAGAAAATCCAGAAAGTGAAAAAGACTTCGGTAAAAACATTATTCCAATGTTACTTGAAGAAGACCGTCGTATTTACGCTTACCCATTTGCAGGATATTGGAAAGACGTAGGTACTATCGAAAGTCTATGGGAAGCAAACATGGACTTAATCAAACGAAAAGAAGACTTTAATATTTCTGATAAAACTTGGAAGATTTACTATCGCCACGAAGGCAGACTTCCTCAATATATCGGAGAGAGCGCCGAAGTGACTGAATCAATGATTTCAGATGGAACAATTGTACTAGGAAAAGTCCATGAATCAATTGTATCGTCTGGAGTATCGATTGCTCAAAATTCTAAAGTCCTTGGAAGTATCATCATGCAGAATGCGGTCATTGAAGAGGGCGCAACAGTTGTGAACTCAATTATTGCAGAAGGCACGGTTGTAAAAAGCGGTGTGACTGTAGGCCATGAAGAAATTGAACTTGGTAAAGATATGATTACCGTTATCGGCAATTTCGAAGTGGTAGAAGAAGATACGAAAGTTGGAGGAAATTAATATGATCAAAGCGTTTTGTGTATTGTTTGCAGATAATTATAGAAATGACGACCTTCAAGGGTTAGTCAGAAATCGTACGGCAGCCGCTTTACCAGTAATTTCTCGTTATCGTATGGTGGACTTTATGCTATCTTCTCTTGTACATGCAGATATCGATAATATTGCACTATTAACGAATCATAATTACAAATCATTACTCGATCATGTAGCTTCAGGGAAAGATTGGGATTTAAACCGTAAACACCGTGGTTTGAAGATTATTACTCCGATGTCAAACTACTTATCAACTCGTATCCCGCAAAATAAAATTGAAGCGTTAGCCAATACAATGGTGTATACGCAAGATTTAGATGAAGAGTTTGTAATTTTAGCTGATACAAACATTATCGGGAAAATTGATTTTAAAGAAATGTTCCAATATCACTTAGATACTGGTTCTGATATCACTGTTGCGTATACGTATCGCAAACCAACAGTAGGTGAGTCTCAAATTATCTTTGATAAAAACCATCAAGTATATGAGTCACTTTATCACTTCGACGGCTCTGACAATGAATGTGCGACACAAGTGAAAATCTATATTTTAACGAAAGAATTATTCAATGGTATCGTGAAAAAAGGATTAACACTTGGTTGGGAAGATATCTTACGTGACTATATCGCTAAGAACCTTGAAACATTACGTGTGTTTGCATACCAAATTAAAGGATACTTGAAAGTCGTAAATACGATTAAAGATTACTATGACTTAAATATGGATATGCTTGATTTTGAAAATCTTCATGATGTATTCCTTTCTGGTACTCAAGTGATTACGCGTGTTAAAGATACGGTCCCTACAAGCTATGGTAAGAAGGCTGTAGTGAAGAATTCGATTCTCGGAGATGGTACGAAGATTCGAGGTACTGTAGAAAATAGCATTATCTTCCGTGATGTTGTCGTAGAAGAAGGTGCGGTTGTTCGTAACAGTATCATTCTTTCAAATACCGTGATTAAATCAGGTGCTCATTTAGAGTATGTGATTGCTGATAAAGATGTTACGGTAAAACAACATACTGTTTTAACAGGTACAGAAGAAGTACAAGTCGTGATTGATAAAGGTAAAACCGTTTAATCAACTTTAAAAATGATAAAAGACAGCTTGGGCATTGCTCAAGCTTCTTTTTTTGCCTTAAAACCTTTCTACTGTTTGCAACGAGAGGAATAAGTTAGTAAACTAAATAAGTAGGAATTCTTTAGAAAGGAGCGTTCGGATAATGAGAAAATATGCGGTCATTGATTTGGAAACGACAGGGCCAAAATATGAGAGCGGAGATCGAATCTTCCAGTTTGGCTGTACCTTAATCGATGGCGACGAAGTGATTGAGCATGTCTCACTGAATATTAATCCTGAAAAAAGTATTCCATTTGAAATCCAATTATTAACAGGAGTGACGAATGCGGATGTGGCAACGGCTCCTTATTTTGATGAAGTAGCGATGACGATTTTTAATCTGTTAGAAGACCGAACGCTCGTCGCGCATAATGTTGGGTTTGACGGACCTTTTATCATGTCAGCCTTACAAGATGCATTAGGATTAGAATTAGAGGTACCGCTTATTGATACGGTGCAACTAGCTCAAATTTGTTATCCAACAGCCCTCAGTTATCGACTTAGTGATTTAACAGAGTCGCTAGAGATTCGTCATACTCAAGTACATACGGCAGGCAGTGATGCTCGAGCAACAGCTGAACTATTCTTAAAAATGAAGACTAAGTTTCGAGAGTTGTCGACGATTACGTTGAAACAGCTAACCGAATTCTCTGGAGAATTACTAGGGGATACGGGTACGATTTTTGAGGAAATTTTAAAAGAAAAAGGAAAAGAAGAAAGAGAAGATTTTCCTTTAGAACAAGGTTTTGTCGTTTCTCCTCTAGCGGTAAAAGAGGTAGAGCTAAAGTCTTCTAAACGAAAAACGAATGCACTTGAAGCTTATCAGAAATTAGTAGATTCTGGATTCTTAGAGGATAAGGCAAGCCAGCGTAAGATGATAGCCACCATAGAATCGTTGATTGAAACAGATGAACTTTTGCATTTTATTGAAGCCAGCCCTGGTTCAGGGAAAACATATGCCTACTTACTGGCAGCATTTGAAAAAGCGAGTAAGAGAAAACCAATCTGGATAGTCACTTCGAACTTACTATTGCAACAACAACTGATGGAGGATAGTGTCGCTCCGATTATTACAGAGTTAAAGATTAAAACACCTGTAATTTCTATAAAAGGGCAAAGACACTATATTGATTTAACAGCCTTCAAGCGTGCAATTCACAAGTATCAAGAGGAGAGAAGTGCAAGAAACAGCCTTTCTATTATGGGGTTACTCGTGTGGATTACAGAGACGCAAACAGGTGATTTATCTGAATGTAATCAAGTGCTTCATCAGGCAACGTTATGGAAAGAAATATCGGTAAAAGATGCAAATGAGGAAGGAAGTCTGTATTGGGACAAGGCAGTAGCTTCTGTTCAACAAAGTCCAATTGTGGTTACTAATCATGCATTCCTTATTCAGTACGCTTCATTGATTGCTCATCGTGTAAAACCTGTTGTACTGATTGATGAAGTGCAGCAGTTCGAGCATGCCCTAGAGCAATATGGCACGACTACTGTTAACTTTTCTCATTTATTTGAGTTGCAACAATTATGGTCTGACCATCACTTAAATACGATGTTTCATTTTTCAAAAGAAGAGGAACACCTCTCTCGTACGATGAATCGTAAGTTATTAGAAATTTGTGATTTATATGAAACATGGTTTGAAGAGTTGAAGAGTGGACAACAACTGTCATCTTCTTTTGTATTTACAACCAGTGAGTGGAAAGAGTCAATCCACTGTGAAATGGTGAATGCCATGCAGAAGGCTTTTTCTGGTGTAATGAATTTATTACAAGCGAATGCAGACAAGACTACTTTGTTTGAAGAAAGTGCTTATTTATTAAAAGAACTAATGGAGTCTATCTCTCAATTTCAAATGGATGGTAGTGATTATTTTGTAATTGAAGAAAAAGAACAGTACGGTCAAAATACTCTAGAATTATTAAGAGTCAAACCGGTCATTCAAGTCTTCAATCAGTTTAGTGAGAAGATGAGACAAATAATAGGAATTTCAGCAACGATTCCAACGTTTACACCGTTATTCCATGAGTTAGAGGCAAAAGAGGAGTTGACGGTGATTGAGACAAAAGCAGAAACTGCCGACCATCAAATATTTATTCCTAATGATTTGGTGGCCGTAAATTCTTCCTCGAGTCAACAGTATCACGCACAAATTGCAGACTGTATCGAGAAAATTTATGAGCGAAAGGGCGGAAGAATACTCGTATTGATGCATTCAGTAGAAGCGCTCTTAGCAGTAGAGAGTCTGTTAGAAGACTTTTGCCTTGCTCATCAAATTGAACTTTTGGCTCAAAAAGGACCTCAAATGGGTCGAAGAATTCAACGACGTTTCCAAGAAAGAAACGAAGCCATTTTACTTGGGGTGTATAGTTTCTGGGAAGGATTTGATAGTGGCGGTCAATCGATTGATTCACTCGTAATCACTAAATTGCCATTCCCAAATCCAGTATCGACCGCGCAACAAATTATTCAACTAGAGATGAAAGAACAAGACCGTTCTTATTTTGGCCATTACGCGATGAAGATGATGCTTCTTCAACTGTATCAAGGGCTAGGACGTTTTAGTAGACCGCATCAAAAGAGTGCCGAAATTTGGTTGTTAGATGTTCGGGCAACGATTAGTAAATATGCGATGAAAGTGAAAAGTGTTTTCCCGAAAAACGCTACGGTTATAGAAAAACCATTTAAGAAGTGTTTAAACGTTGGAAAGAATAAAAATATGTAAGGCATCGTCTTATATGTATGGTGGTATTTTTGCTTTAAATAGCGTATAATACCATTATCTATGAAAATTAGAGTAGAGGAGAGAAATTGATGAAACGCAGAACAATGTTTATTCTTTTACTCACTTTATTTCTATTATTTTTAGCTGCTGCAAGTATCTTTTTAGTAAGTGTGGATCCAAAGATTAAAAAACGTAACGAAGCACTTACGATGATGGCACCAACCGTAGAATTTTCAAAAGTAACGAAGTTTTACTTGTACAATACGGATGCGTCTTATTACACCGTTATGGGGGAAGATAAAGACGGGAATGCCATCTATGCAATTATTCCTGAAGAAGGTGGAGATGTCACAATTCTTCAGCAATCAGCAGTGGTCAATGAGCAAGAAGCTCGTTCTATTACATTACAAGATAAACCAGATGTTGAAGTGCTTGAAGCAAGACTTGGCCTTTTAAACGGGGAACCTGTATGGGAAGTCAATTATCGTATGAGTAATCAACGTATTGGTTATTATTATATTTCAGCGAAAAATGGTAAATGGATTAAAGATATTGAGAATATATAGAAATTGGTGATTTATGGTAAAAATTTCAGATAGAGTGTCGAAAATTTTGCCTTCAGGAACTCTAGCGATGACACAAAAAGCTAGAGAACTAAAAGCTCAGGGAAGAAAAATCATTAGTTTATCGATTGGTGAACCTGATTTTAATACACCTGAAGTGATTACAGAGGCAGCCATTGATGCTTTAAGAAAACACGAAACCGATCATTATACACCAGCTTTGGGATTAGATAAGTTAAGACAGGTGATTTGTGATTTTCATAAACGTAAAGATGGAATTGATTTGCAAAAGGAACAAGTAGCGACTTTTGCGGGTGCTAAATTTGCGCTGTATTCAGTCTTTATGACTTTAGTAGATCCAGGAGACGAGGTTTTAATTCCAATTCCTTACTGGGTGAGTTATGCCGAACAAATTCAATTAGCGGATGGCGTTCCAGTGTATATTGAAACTAGAGAAAAAAATTCGTTTAAACTAACTGTGGATTTACTAAACGAATATGTAACGGATAAGACAAAACTCTTGGTACTCAATGCGCCTTCGAATCCTTCTGGGCTCTTGTATACAAAAGAAGAGTTACTAGCGATTGGAAATTGGGCATTAGAACATAATGTATTTGTCGTATCAGATGAAATCTATTATGAGTTAGTCTATGATGCGCCTTCCATCAGTATGGCAAGTTTATCCCAAGAGATTTTTAATAAAACATTAGTCATTAATGGATTATCAAAATCAGTTGCGATGACTGGATGGAGACTTGGATATGTATTCGGTCCAAAACGAATCATTAGAGCTTTAAATGACTTAACAAGTCATACAACAAGTAATCCTGCGGCGGTTGTACAATATGCAGCCATTCGCGCTTTCGACGAAGATGTTGAAGTCGCAAAAAAAGAAATGCGTGATGAGTTCCAAAGAAGAATCGACGTATTTCATGGATTACTAAATGATATTCAAGGAATTAAGTGTGAGAAGCCTAAAGGAGCGTTCTACTTATTCGCGAATGTGAAAGTAGCCATGCATATCGTAGGTGTTGCTTCTTCTGAAGAGTTTGCCTTAAAACTACTTGAAGAGGCTGGAGTTGCTACAGTATCCGGAGAGAACTTTGGATGCAATGGTTTCCTAAGACTTAGCTGTGCTAATAGCGAAGAGGAATTAAAGGAAGCCGCTAAACGAATCAAGGAATTTATTGAATCATATAAGTAAAGGAAGAGTGATATTTTGAAAACTATAACAATGAATCAAGCAAAAGATTACGTTGGACAAACTGTTACCATTGGTGCTTGGGTAACTAACAAACGTTCTAGCGGAAAAATTGCGTTCTTACAATTACGTGATGGAAAAGCTTATTTCCAAGGAATTGTAGTAAAAGCAGACGTAAGTGAAGAAACTTTTGAATTAGCAAAAGGGTTAACTCAAGAAAGTTCTGTATTTGTAACAGGTGTTGTTCAAGAAGATACTCGTTCTAAATTAGGCTATGAGTTATTAGTAAAAAACATCGAATTAATCGGTGAAAGTCATGAATATCCAATCACTCCAAAAGAGCATGGTACTGACTTCTTAATGGACCACCGTCATTTATGGTTACGTTCAACAAGACAACATGCCATTATGGAAATTCGTAATGCGATCATTTACGCATCATACGAGTTCTTTGATAAAAATGGATTCATTAAATTCGATAGCCCAATTCTTTCTGGAAATGCGGCTGAAGATTCAACTGAATTATTCGAAACAGATTACTTCGGAGATCCAGCGTACTTAACACAATCTGGTCAATTATACTTAGAAGCTGGAGCAATGGCATTTGGTCGTGTATTCGACTTTGGGCCTGTATTCCGTGCAGAAAAATCTAAAACTCGTCGTCACTTAACAGAGTTCTGGATGATGGATGCTGAGTATTTATACTTAACACATGATGAGTCATTAGACTTACAAGAAGCATACGTTAAAGCGTTAATTCAAGGTGTTTTAGACCGTGCACCACATGCGTTAGAAACTCTTGAACGTGATACTGAATTATTGAAGAAATATATTAGCGAACCGTTCAAACGTATCACATACGATGAAGCGATTGACTTATTACAAGCGCATGAAAACGATGAAGATACTGACTACGAACACTTAGAACATGGTGATGACTTCGGTTCACCACACGAAACTTGGATTTCAAACCACTTTGGAGTGCCAACATTCGTAATCAACTACCCAACTGAAATTAAAGCTTTCTACATGAAACCAGTTCCTGGAAATGAAAGTCGTGTACTATGTGCGGACTTACTTGCTCCAGAAGGATACGGAGAAGTTATCGGGGGTAGTGAGCGTGAAACGGACTACGATAAATTATTAGAGAGAATTAAATCAAATGGATTAAATCCAGATGACTATGCATTCTACTTAGATTTACGTAAATATGGTTCAGTTCCTCACTCAGGATTCGGTCTTGGGTTAGAACGTCTAGTAACGTTTATTGCAGGTACGAAACATATTCGTGAAGCAATTCCGTTCCCACGTTTATTAAACCGTATTTACCCATAATAAAAAGAATATGAAAGAGCCGCTGACCTATGTCGTTGGCTCTTTTTTAAAAGAGGGAGGTCAAAAAATGGCATTAACATTCCAAGAACATTGGATTTATAGTGGTAGCACGTCTGTTCCAAATGCATTACTTCAAAATTACCGAAAATTGCAATTGGCTGCAGATGAATGCTTATTAATTGCATGGTTAATGCAACGACATCCAGAAGAATCATTTGTGTTAAATATTCGAGAAACCTGTCAACAATTTGGAGTCGACGAAAGACAATTATTTAGCATTATTCAACATTTAATGGATCGACAAGTGTTAGAGATTAAACAGCGCGAAGCACAAGACGGCAAAAAAGTGGATTACTATAGCTTTAAGCCACTTCTTCGTCAACTAGAAGTGTTATTTAAGCAAAACTCTTTTAGTGTTGAAAAAATGTCGCAAAAAGATGTCAATGTGTTGACATTAATTGAGCAAGAGTTTAATCGTCAGTTAAGCGGATTTGAAATTGAGATGATTTCTGGATGGATTCATAACGACAAGTACCCACAGGAATTAATCATTGCAGCTTTAAAAGAATCCGTCTTAAATCAAGCGCATAATGTAAAATATATTGACCGTATTTTACTCGCGTGGAAGAATAAAGGGATTCAATCTGCGCAACAATTAGCAGCGTCTGAAACTCGCACAAAGAATGCACAAGTAGACGTAAAACCAAATGAAACTGCTAGTCAATCAGTTCCATTAGTGAATTGGGTGAAGAGATAAGATGTTATCAAAAGCAAAAACATTACAAGCGGTTCTCGAAATGCAAAAACTATTTCCAGATGCGCATTGCGAACTGGATCACGAGACGCCGTTTCAACTACTGATTGCGACTATTCTCAGCGCGCAAGCAACCGATAAAGGTGTGAATAAAGTCACTCCAAAATTGTTTGCGATTTATCCAAATGCGCATGCCTTAGCGAATAGTGAAGAAGAAGTGGTGATTGAGTGTATTCAATCCTTAGGTCTTTACAGAAATAAGGCAAAGAATATTCGTCTGTGCGCACAGCAATTGGTTGAACGATTTAACGGAGAGGTCCCACGAACAAGAGAAGAGTTGGTGCAACTAGCAGGAGTTGGGCGAAAGACAGCGAATGTCGTGTTAAGCGTCGCGTTTGGATTGCCTGCATTTGCAGTAGATACTCACGTAGAACGTATTTCTAAACGACTCCAAATGGTTAAGCAATCGGCATCCGTTTTAGAAGTAGAAGAGACACTTTGTAAGAAATTACCAAAAGATTTATGGGGGAAAGCCCATCACTGGATGATTTTCTTTGGAAGATATCATTGTATTGCCAGAAAACCGAAATGTGCAAGTTGTCCATTACTCGATATTTGCGCTTATGGTCAAAAAGAAGTATAAACAAAAAATGGTTGGACAATTGTCCAACCATTTTTTTGATTTAAATTGCGATAAAGAATCCATATAAAACAGACATTACAACTAAATACCAATGGAGGTATGTAATTAAACGATTCACCGTGTACTGTTTTCTAAAGTGGATTTGGTAAAGAATCGGAATTAATAGTGATAATGAGAATAAAATGATTCCCAAAATATTGAAATGATTCAAATACCATAAGTAGTAAACGACTGTTCCTACTAGCCATGACAGACTGACAAATACATTAAAGATAGCAGCTGCTGGGCCGAAATGTCTTTTGCCTTCTTTTCGCTCTGTTAGTTTTGTTTTGATATGAGACACATACAGTCCAAATAAAACATATTGGAAGAGTTGAGCGCTAATAGCAGAAGTTACATTGCCACTGAGTACATATACTGTAACGAAATTTGCGATATAGTATTTAGCAATCCCATTTAGTAGCAGGTGATAAATATATGAAACTTCATTAACTTTCACTTCAAACAGATTCGTATGATTGAATAACACAATGGCAAAGAGTAGGAGAACCACTCTAATAGCGACTGTTTGGTAGAAATAGAAGAGAATGGCAAAGAGAATAACATTCGTTAATGCAATGACTGGCCATTTCTTTTTCTCTGGATGAAGTGCTAGTTTGCGATATGAATTTTCTTGTAAGTAAATAGCTACAAAAAATAAAAATAAAACGACAAAATGCATAAATTGAAATTGGTGTTGTCTTAATGCAAGAATCAAACCGATAAAGCAATAACCAAGCGGTGCTAAGACAAAGCTCAACCACGGGGTAGTTGCTTGGTGAAGAATGCTTTCGATTGATATCGTCTGCGATTCATTATTCATAATAATACCTCATTCTTAAGTATAGCTTAATGATAGGTAATAATAGAGTTCTTGTCAAGGTTGGGCGCTGTTTAAGGGCTTTTAGGATAGAAATGATTGTGTATTTTTTAATTAGCCAAAAGAAAACGAACCGCTAAAACGCTTTATTTTTCAAGGTTTCTGAGCATTTGGGGAAAAAATCTTTGAAAAAAAGATGAAAAAAACGCGGTGAATTTCACCTTTAAGGTATTAATTAGGAATTAAATGTGATAAAATGAACGGGAGAGGTAATTTTTACCATCAATTTAATAAGAGAAGAGGAAAGCACGATGAACAAAAACGGGAAAAAATTGGGGATTTTTTCGTTCTTACTAATTTTATTAACAGCACTTTTCACATTAGCTTCTCATAATGCATCTGCTGAAGAAACTACACCTGCAGTTTCGGTAACTGGTAAATTTGCAGATACCATTACAATTGTTAATGTATCAAATAACGAAGGTGGGAATCTAAATTGGGATTTAGCACAATGGGCTACTTTCCGTATTAATGCTACATATGATTTAGCAGGAAAAAACGTTAAAGCTGGCGATCAAACAGTAGTTACTGTACCAGATGCATTAATGATTACTTCTGATAGTTTTGAAATTCGTGATATCAATACTAACGAAGTCATTGCTCATGCTACTGTTGATGCTACCAATAAAAAATTAACATTAACGTATACAAATTATGTTGAAACGCACTCTGATACAAACGGGTCTTTCTTCTTCTATGCACGAATTGACTTCAAAAAACACCCTCAACAAGGAGAAATTCCAATTGAAGTGACAGTGAACTCAGTAACAAAAGTAGCTGGTAAAGTAACATTTAAAGGTATCGGGGACGGTAACCCAAGACTTTTAACAAAGACTAGCTGGGTTAATAGCGGAAATCATAAAGAAGTTCAATACACAATTTCTGTCAATCGTAACAAACAAAATATCAAGGGTGTAACAATTGAAGATCACTTGAGATTTACTAATGCATCCTATGTAAAAGATAGTATCCAAGTTATCAAAGGTAAGTTTTCTTACGAAACTGGTGAGTGGGTATTCTCTAATCGCGTCGACGTAACTGATCAACACAAGATAACAATCAGTGAAGATGGACAATCATTTGTTATTGATTTAGGTGATATTACTGATCAAGATCAATACCGTATCGATTATAAAGTACAATTGAATTATGAACCTGTAGATGGTGAACTTTTGAAAAACGAGGCAACTCTTAAAGGTAAAGAGATTGAGAGCAAAGATGTAACTAACATTGCTGCAGTTCAAGTCGCTGGTGGTTCTGGTGTTGGTTATGTGTACTCAATCAATATTCATAAAGTAGATGATGCAAATCAACCTCTTAAAGGTGCTAAGTTTAGAGTTGTTCGTCAAGCAAATAATCAAGTTATTGGTGAGTTTGAGTCAGATGAAAATGGTAACATTGCAGTTAACAAATTGTTAAAAGATAAGTATATCTTAACTGAAATTGAAGCTCCTTCTGGTCACGTTATTAAAGACGCTGATACTGTAGTTAATGTTGAAGACTTTGGAACAGATCACGCAGTTACAAAAACAATCGTGAATCCAAAAGAGGAGACTACAACAACTACTACAACAACGACGACTACTACGACAACGACAACAACGGAAGCTCCTACGACAGTTACAACAACGACAGAAGCTCCAACAACAGTAACAACTACGACTGAAGCACCTACAACTGTAACGACTACTACAGAAGCTCCAACAACAGTAACAACTACGACTGAAGCACCTACAACTGTAACGACTACTACAGAAGCTCCAACAACAGTAACAACTACGACTGAAGCACCTACAACTGTAACGACTACTACAGAAGCTCCAACAACAGTAACAACTACGACTGAAGCACCTACAACTGTAACGA